>NZ_JBIUYD010000002.1:31661-429480 GCF_044744345.1 Kitasatospora sp. NPDC087315
TTTTAATCCCCCGGCCCCCCGGGGGGGCCCCGCCCCCCCCCCCCCGGGGTTCCGCTATTTGGGGGGGGGGGGGGCGGCCCGGCCCCCCCACCCCGCAACCACTCCCCGTGGCCCGCGGCCCGGCGCCCGTACGAGCTCCCGGCCGCGTCTCCCTCGCTGAGCACCTCACCGATATCGGGATCCAAGCACATGGATGTCCGAAATCTCCGACGCGCCGCCGACATGCCCGAACACGACCGGGTGACGCCATAAACAGGAGTCCCGACCCTTCACTCCTGGGAGACCCCGCATGACCATCGCCACCGCCAAACTCTCCGACCCGACCGTCCGCGCCGCCGTCACCGCGATCAACGCGGGCGACCAGGACGCCTTCCTGAACCTGCTCACCGCGGACGCGACGATGTCCGACGACGGCTCCGACCGCGACCTGCGGGACTGGATCGACCGTGAGATCTTCTCCAGCCGCGGCCACATGGACGTCCAGTCGGAATCGGACAGCGGGCGGTCGCTGATCGCCAACTACAGCAACGAGACCTGGGGCGAGATGCGCACCGTCTGGCGGTTCACCGTCGTCGGCGACCGGATCGGCCGCTTCGAGACCGGCCAGGCCTGACCGGCCCGGTCCACCGCACAGGCCGGCGCGCGAAGCACACGCACGTGGCGCCGCCCGGCCCTACCGCAGGTGGTCCGCGGCGCCCCCGTCCAGGCACGCCCGCACCGCCCGGATCAGGCCCCGGGAACGGATGTCCCCCGTGACGCCGGGCTGCATGCCGTTGGTGACGTACCCGAAGCCGATGCCCAGGTCCGGGTCGGCGAAGCCCAGCGAACCGCCCCGGCCCGGGTGGCCGAAACTCGCCGGCGAGGCCATCGGGGACGTCGGGCCGTGCCGGAAGAAGCCCAGGCCGAAGGCGGAGTTCACGATCAGCACCCGGTCCGGCCCGCTGACCGCAGGACCGGCCGCCCGGGCCAGCAGCTCCGGCCCGAGCAGCGGCGGCGGCGCCGTGCCACCCCCCTGCCGGTCGGCGACACCGATCAGCGCGGCGTAGAACCGGGCCAGCGAGCGGGCGGTGCCGATGCCGCCCGCGCCGGGTATCTCGGCGGCCTGCACCACGGGGTCGTTGAGGTCCACCTCGGGCCGCACCGAGGCGAACGCCCGGGCGGTCAGCGAGGCCGGGTCCCGGTAGGCGTCCCGCACCGCCTGCTTGGGGCGCAGCCGCAGCCCGCTCGGGCCGGTCCTGGCGGCCTGCGGCGCGGGCAGGTCCACCAGCCGCCCGACCCGGTGCGCGGCGTCGGCCGGCAGTCCGATCCACAGGTCGAGGCCGAGCGGGCGGGCGATCTCCTCGGCGAAGTACCGGCCGACGGTCCGCCCGCTCGCCCGCCGCACCACCTCGCCGACCAGCCAGCCGAAGGTGTACGGGTGGTAGCCGTGCGCGGTGCCAGGCTCCCAGGCGGGCGCCTGGGCGGCGACGGCGGCCGCCGCCCGCTCCCAGCCGAGCACGTCGGCCAGGCCCAGCGGCACGTCCAGCGCGGGCACCCCGGCCTGGTGCGAGAGCAGCCAGCGCACCGGCACCCGCTCCTTGCCGGCCGCCTTGAACTCCGGCCAGTACTCGGCGACCGGCGCGTCCAGGTCGAGCTGCCCACGCTGGGCCAGCAGCAGCGCCGTGGTGGCGGTCAGGCCCTTGGTGACCGAGCGCAGCACCTGCGCGGTGCCGGCCGTCCACGGCACGGCCGACGCGGGCCGCCCGCCGACCTCGGGCCTGGCGTCGCCGCCCCACAGGTCGACCACCTTGCGGCCGCGCACGTACAGCGCGAACGCCGCGCCGAGCTCGCCGTGCTCACGGAAGCCGCCCGCGAAGGCCGCCCTGACCGGCTCGAAGCCCTCGGCCGTCCCGCCCCGGATCTCCACCACCGCGTGCCGCCTCAACCCGTCGTTCCGTACTCGTGCCCGCGTTCGATCCGGGCCCGGAGAACCCTAACCTGTCCGTCATGACCAACCCTGCCGAAGAGCTGCTGGACGTCGTCGACGAGCACGACCGGGTGACCGGTACCGCCACGCGCGGGGAGGTGTACCGGCGGGGGCTGACCCACCGGTGCGTCTTCGTCCTGGTCCGCGACCCGGCCGGACGGCTCTTCGTCCACCGGCGCACCGACACCAAGATGTTCGCCCCCGGCGCGTACGACATGTTCGTCGGCGGGGTGGTCGGCGCGGGCGAGAGCTACCCGGGCGCGGCCGTCCGGGAGGCCGAGGAGGAACTGGGGGTCAGCGGGATCGAGCCGCGCCCGCTGTTCAAGTTCCTGTTCCGGCGGGACGGCCTCTCCTGGTGGTGCGACGTGTACGAGGCCCGGTGGAACGGCCCGGTCGCGCCGCAGGAGTCGGAGGTCGCCTGGCACGCCTGGCTGACCCCGCGGGAGCTGGACGCCCGGCTGGCCCGCGACGAGTTCGTCCCGGACGGCATCGAGGCGTACCGCCGCTACCTGGAGTTCCGCGCGACGCTTCCTCCAGCAGGGGCGTGATCCGGTGAGCCGCACTCCCGTGCACGATCCTCCGCGCTCCTGGTCGCGCCCTGCCGCCCGGCGGTTGGGGGTTCTAGGTTCGTGTCCGCACTGCCGTGACCACGGCAATGCCCGAGCGACCTGGGACGAGGGGATCTGATGGTGCGAATCAGCAGGGTGGTGCGAGTGGTGTCGGGGATGGCCCTGGCGGCCACGCTGAGCGGGCTGTTCCCGGCCTCCGCCGAGGCGACGGCCACCGGCTACCCGGACTGCGCGTCCGGACTGTTCTGCGCCTGGACCGGCGACAACGGGACCGGATCCAGGTGCGAGTGGCGGGTCGACGACGCGGACTGGTCCAACGGCCAGATCGTGTGCGGCTGGGCCGCCGGCACCCGGGTTCGGTCCGTCTACAACCACGGCGAGTCGGGTGCGCCCGTGTCCGCCTACACGGCCACCGACTGGGGCGGCACCAAGGTGTTCTGTCTGGCGAAGGACGCCAAGCTGAACCTCTCCGGGGCCGGCACCTACCTGCGCTCCCACAAGTGGGAGTGCTGACGCGGCACCAGGACCGCCCGCGCCGGTGCTCCGGGGGGGGCGGAAGCGGAGGGCGGGCCGGATCCCCCTGACGGGGCCACTCCCCCGGTCCGGGCGTATCGGACCGCCCTGTTGGACGGTCCGATGCGCCCGGCTAGGGCGCGCGGCACGGGCCGGATAGGGTGGCGCGCATGGCTTCCCGAACGCCGTCGGCGTCGCCCACGTCCGCACGCCCCGACCGAAGCGGTGACGTCCACGGCCGCGGCCGGAGCGGCGACCGAGGCGCCGAACGGCCGCGTCGGCGGCTCAGCGTGGACGAGCGGCGCGAGCAGCTGATCGCCGTCGCGCTGGAGCTGTTCAGCCGCCGCCCGCCGGAGGAGGTGTCGATCGACGACATCGCGGCGGCGGCCGGCGCCTCCCGGCCGCTGGTCTACCACTACTTCCCCGGCAAACAGGCGCTGTACGAGGAGTCGCTGCGCCGGGCCGGACACGAGCTGGCGGGCCGTTTCGAGGAGCCGGCCGATGGCCCGCTGTCGGAGCGGCTGTACCGGGTGATGGGCCGCTACCTGGACTTCGTCCAGAGCCACGGCCCCGGCTTCGCGGCCCTGTTGCGCGGCGGCTCGGTGGCGGCCAGCCCGGGCACCTCGGCGGTGATCGACGAGGTCCGGCGGGCCGCGCACGACCAGATCCTGGCCCATCTGGCGGTCCCGTCGCCGAGCCCCGGTCTGCGGCTGGCCGTCCGCTCCTGGATCGCCAACGCCGAGATCACCTCACTGGAGTGGCTGGCCGACCGCTCGGTGCCGCTGGAGGAGCTCCAACTCCACCTGGTGCAGGAGTTCGTGGCCGCCCTGACGCTGACCGCCGCCCGGGAGCCCGCGCTGGCCGCCGAACTCGCCGGGTTCTTCGCCGGGGAGCGCCCCGACGGCCCGACCGGGCGCCTGGTGCGCGACCTCGCCGCCCTGTTCGCCGCCCCCGGGATCGCGGACACCGTCGCCGCGCTGGCCTCCGGATCCGTCCCTCCGGCCGCCCTCTGACGGGCCCGGCCGCCCGGCCCCCCGGCGGCCGGTTCTGCCCCGGCGGCGGCCTCTGATAGGAATGTGCACGGATCTGCCGGCACCACCACACGTACACGCAGCAGAGCGGGGGCTCACCAGTTGACCCAGCACGGCCAGTTCAGTGCGGAGACCAGCCCCTTCGCAGCGGCGGAGCAGGTCTCCGCGACCCTCGGCACACTCACCGACGCGCTCCTCGACGAGCTCACCTCGCGCCACCCCGCGGCCTCGCTGACCGCCCTGCGCGCGGGCACACACCCCGAGGCCGAGGCGCTGTTCAACCTGCCGCTCGCGCCCAACGGCCCGGTGCACGCGGCCGTCGACCGGCTCGGCACCGTACTCACCGCCGGCACGGCCCGTCCCGGCAGCGGTACCCCGGTGGCCGAGCGGGTCACCGCCGGGCTGCTCGCCCGCTACGGCGGCGGAGCGGTCCGCGGCGCGGTGGCCGACCGGGGCACCACCTCGGCGGCGCTGTTCGAGCTGCCGGTGACCGGCGAGATCGCCGACCTGAAGCTGCGCCCGCCGTTCGCCGCCGCGCTGGCCGCGCTGGCATCCGGGCAGCAGACCCGGCAAGCGGTCGAACTGCCCACCGGCGCGGGCGCCGAGGTCCGGCTGGTGCTCCCGCCCGGCTTCCACCCGCTGACCGCCCCGGGCGGCCCGGCGGGCGTCTCCGCCCGGACGGTGCCGACCGGCCCGGCAGCGGGGAACGGTACGGATCCGGCCGCCGCCGCGGCAGCCGAGGAGCTGACGGCACATCTGGCCGAGACCGCCGAGGAGCTGTTCAGCGGTACCGGCCCGGCACCGCGCCGGGACTTCGCGGTGATCGCCGCCACCCTGGCGGACCTGGTCACCTCCTCGGGCGCGGTCTACGCGGGCGTGTCCGCGCTGGAGGCGAACGGCCGGGCGACCGACGCCACTCTGGTGGTCTCGCTGGCCCGCCACCCGCTGCCGATCACCGGCCTCGCCACCGAACTGGCCACCGTCCGTCGGCACGCCGAGGTCTGGACGGTGCTGCTGCCCGCCGGCCCGGCCGCCGTCCTGGTCGAGGCCCGCAGCATCCCGGTGCCCGGCCCGCTGGCCGCCGACGGACTGCGGCGCTGGGTGGTCACCTCGGTCGTGGAGGCGTTCGTCCCGCTGCCGGACGGCGTCTCGGTGCTCTGCGTCCAGCTGTCCACCGCCCAGCCGCAGGACTGGGAGCTGTACACCGAGGTCTTCGCCGAGCTGCTGAAGAGCGTGCAGTTCGGCTGGGACGGCGTGCCCGGCACGCTGCCCGCCCCCGCCGTCACCACCGCGCCCGCCGTGCCCGTCGAGGCCGCGCCACCCGCCGTCGAGCCCGCACCGTTGACCTACGCCTCCGCCCCCGACGCCCCCGACGAGGCCGCACCCGACAGCGCGTCCGGCGCCCTCTCGCCGGACGACACCACACCCGACGGCACCACACCCGACGCCTCCGCCCCGCTGCCGGCGCACCTGCGGGACACGACCGCCGACCCCGCGCCCGCCGAACGACCGCAGGACGAGCCGCCCAAGGGCACCCCCGTCATGATCCCGCCGCCGGACTTCAACCCCTTCGCCCCGCAGGACCTCCCGCCCCCCGCCCCGGCCGAGACCGTCCCGGCCGCCGTCCACACCGCCGACCCGTTCGGCACGGTGACGGCCGACCAGCCGGCCGACCCGTTCGGCACCACCATCCCGCGGCAGCCCGCGCCCGTCCCGCCGCCGCCCTCGGCCCCGCCGACCGTCTCCGCCCAGGGCGCTGACACCCCGGACGACCCGGAGCGCAAGCCGAAGGGCACGCCGGTGATGATCCCGCCGCCGGACTTCAACCCCTTCGCCCCGCAGGACCTCCCCTCCCCCGCCCCGGCCGAGACCGCCCCGGCCGCCGCACCGGAGACCAGCCCCTTCGGCTGAGGCCCAGGCCGAAACCGAGGCCGAGGCCGAACGCCAGGCCCAACCGCGCCCCGGTGGCCGTCCCGTCCCCAGACGGGACGGCCACCGCGCCGTTGCCAGAAGCCCCCACCCCCATTCCCTCCGCACCGAAGCCACACCGAACAGCCAACCGGCCCAAGGCTGTTGACAAAGCCCCAGGTCAACCAAGGCCCGCCGCAAGGCTCTGCCATGCACACGGCCGCCAACTGGTACAGACCTATTGCCAGTTGACGAAGGGCTCTTTACCCTCGGTAAGCACAGGACCCTCCGTGGCACCCCGACGGCCCGAGGTCTCCCGTTCCGCGCCACCCCACGGCCGGAGCTCCCGCACGCTGCTCCACGCACCTGACACCTCCCCACAGGTAACGGGGCGACCCGGCATGCCCGGAGGCCCCAGGACAGGAGCCATCTTCATGCAACGACGTCGGATCAAACTGCCGCTGCTCGCGGCCGGGACTTTGCTCGTCCCACTACTCGCCGTCTCACTGCCCGCCACCACCGCCGCCGCGGGCCCCGCCACCGCCGCGGGCTCCGCCACGGCGACGTTCACCAAGGGCAGCGACTGGGGCGCCGGCTACGAGGGCAGCTACACCATCGCCAACGGTTCCAGCGCGCCGGTCAACGGCTGGACCCTGGAGTTCGACCTGCCGACCGCCAACACGCTGGCCTCGCTGTGGAACGCCACCTACACCACCTCCGGCTCCCACGTCACGGTCAAGAACCCCAGCTGGGCCGGCAGCCTGCCGCCCGGCGGCTCGTACAACCTCGGCTTCAACGTCTCCTACTCGGGCACCTACGCGCCGCTGCTGAACTGCAAGCTGAACGGCCAGCCGTGTGACGGCACGGGCGGGGACCAGACCGCGCCGAGCGTTCCCGGCGGCCTCCAGTCCACCGGTTCCACCCAGACCACGGCCGATCTGTCCTGGACGGCGAGCACCGACAACGTCGCCGTCACCGGTTACGACGTGTTCCAGAACGGCGCCAAGGTGGCGACCACCGACGGCAGCACCACCGCCGTCACGGTCAAGGGCCTGACCGCCGGCACCACCTACCAGTTCACCGTGCAGGCCTTCGACGCGGCGGGCAACCGCTCGGCCGCCGCCGGTCCGCTGAGCGTCACGACCAAGCCGCCCACCGACCCGGACAGGCAGGCGCCGACCACCCCCGGCACCCCGACCGTCACCGGCTCGGACGCCAACAGCATCTCCCTGGCGTGGGCCCCCAGCACCGACAACGTCGCCGTCACCGCCTACGACGTCTACAACGGCACCGCGCTCGCCGCGACCGTCACCGACCCCGCCGCCACCGTCGGCAACCTGGCCCCGGACACCTCGTACACCTTCACGGTGAAGGCCCGCGACGCGGCCGGAAACGTCTCCACCGCCTCCGGCCCGGTGACCGGCAAGACCAAGCCGGGCGGCACCAACCCGGGCGCGCTGAAGATCGGCTACTTCACCCAGTGGTCCATCTACGCCCGCGGCTACAGCGTGAAGAAGCTGGACACCTCGGGCTCGGCCGGCCGCCTCACCACGCTCAACTACGCCTTCGCCAACATCCACCCGACCACCAAGCAGTGCTTCATCACCAACAAGGCGGCCGGCAACGACTCCGACCCCAACGCGGGCGACGGCGCCGGTGACGCCTGGGCCGACTTCGGCAAGGGCTGGGACGCCGGCAGCTCGGTGGCGGGCACCACGGACACCTGGGACCAGCCGCTGGCCGGCAACTTCAACCAGCTGAAGCAGCTCAAGGCCAAGTACCCCAACCTCAAGATCCAGATCTCGATCGGCGGCTGGTCGTACAGCAAGTGGTTCTCCGACGCGGCGGCCACCGACGCCTCCCGCAAGGCGCTGGTCAGCTCCTGCATCGACATGTACATCAAGGGGAACCTGCCGGTCATCGACGGCCGCGGCGGCGCGGGCAGCGCGGCCAACATCTTCGACGGCATCGACCTCGACTGGGAGTGGCCGAACTCCGACGGGCACCTCGGCAACATCTACAAGCCCGCCGACAAGGCCAACTACACCCTGCTGGCCCAGGAGTTCCGCCGTCAGCTGGACGCGCTCGGCACCACCACCGGCAAGCACTACACGCTGAGCGCCTTCCTCCCGGCCGACCCGGCGAAGATCACTGCGGGCATCGACGTCCCGGGCCTGTTCGGCGCCTTCGACTTCGCCACCATCCAGGGCTACGACTACCACGGCGGCTGGGAGATGAGCACCAACCAGCAGTCCGCGATCAAGCTCGCGGCCGGCGACCCGAGTACCCCGGACCGCCAGTTCAGCTCCGAGATCGCGATCAACGCCTACGTCAACGGCGGCGCCCCGAAGAGCAAGCTGACCCTGGGCATCCCGTTCTACGGACGCGGCTGGACGGGCGTGCCGCGCGGCACCACCAACGGCCTCTTCCAGAGCGCGACCGGCCCCGCGCCGGGCAGCTACGAGGCCGGGTTCGAGGACTACCACAAGCTCAAGGACCTGGCCACGAGCGGCGGTTACACCCTCTACCGGGATCCGGTGGCCGGTTTCTCGTACCTCTACAACGGGACGGTGTTCTACACCTACGACGACCCGACCGAGATCGCCCGCAAGACCGCCTGGATCAAGTCCCAGGGGCTGGCCGGCGCGATGGTCTGGTCCTTCGACGGTGACACCGCCGGCGGCGAGCTGATGGCCGCCGTGGACAACGGCCTGAAGTAACCCGGCTGTCGCCGCACCTGCCCGCCGCCCGCTCAGCCGGCGCGGCGGGCCAGGTGCACCACGTCCGGCACGCCCCGGGCGACCGGGATCTCGTGCGTGACCACGTCCGCGAAGCCGGCCGCGCGCAGCGCCTCCTCGAAGGCCGGGGAGGGCTGCGCGCTCCAGACCGCCAGCACCCCGCCCGGCCGCAGCCGGTGCCGGAGCACGGCCAGCCCGTCCGCGCCGTACAGCCCGGCGTTGGAGTCGGTCACCGTCCAGTCCGGGCCGTTGTCGATGTCCAGGCAGAGCGCGTGGTACCGCTCGCCGTCCGCCGCGGCCAGGTACTCCAGCAGATCGGTGTGGAGCACCGCGACCCGCTCGTCGTCCAGCGCGCCGGCCGAGAAGGCCGCCAGCGGCCCGGTGCGGTGCCAGTCGATGATCGCGTCCTCCCGCTCGACGATGGCGATCCGGCCCCAGCGCGGCTCGGCCGCCGCGTACGCCAGCGAGAAGCCCACCCCGAGCCCGCCGATGAGCACCGACGGCCGCTCCACCGCGGCACCGGTGCGGTCGAGCTCGTCCAGCGCCGCCTGGATCAGCAGCCGCTCCGAACGCCCGTCGGCGGTGTCCATCAGGAAGCAGCCGTTGGCGATGATCTCGAAGTGCCGACCGCGCTGCCGCAGTACCACCTCGCCGAACGGGCCCTCCCGCCGGTCGAGCGTGACGACGGCGTCGTAACCGTCCCGTTCGGGCAGTGCGGTGGACATGCGGCGTTCCTCGAAGCTCGGTTCCGGGCTCGGGCTCTCTCGCCGAGCGAGTACCCGCCCGACAATAGCGGAGCCCCCGCGTCCCTCGCTCACGTCGTGACCAGCACCCCCGCGTAGGAGATCCCCGCGATCATCACCCACGAGGCGAGGCCCAGCAGAACGATCCGCCCGCCGGTACGCACCAGGCTGGGCAGGTGCACGGCACTGCCGAGGCCGAACAGGGCGGCGGCCAGCAGCAGTTCCTGGGCGTCGCCGGCCAGCGTGAGCGCGCGCTCGGGCAGGACACCGGTGCTGCGCAGCGCGATCATCCCGAGGAAGCCTGCCACGAACAGCGGCACGATCGGCGGGCGCCCGGCCCGCCCGCCCGCCGCTCCCCCGTCCGACCCGTCCGACCCGTCCGACCCGGCAGCGCGGGCCCGGTGCGCGCGCCGCACCGCGACGGCGACTCCGGCGACCAGCGGCGCCAGCAGCACCACCCGCATCAGCTTGACCAGTACGGCCTCGCGCAGCGCACCCGCCCCACCGGTCTGCGCGGTGGCGACCACCTGGCCGACGTCGTGCACGCTGGCGCCGACCCACCGCCCGAAGTCGGCCTCACCGAGCCCGAGCGGGTGCTGGAGCAGCGGAAGGACGGCGATGGCGAGGGTCCCGCAGAGGGTGACCAGGGCGACCGACGCGGCGACGTCCTCCTCCTCGCTGCCGGCGGCCTGGCTGACCGCGCCGATCGCCGACGCCCCGCAGATCGAGTACCCGGTGGCGACCAGCAGCGGCTGGTCGCCGGGCAGGCCGAGCCGGCGCCCGAGCCAGCAGGTGCCGGCGAAGGTCACGGAGACCACGGCGAGCACCATGCCGACGGTGGCCCAGCCGAGGCCGAGCACGTCGTCCAGGCCGAGCTTGAGGCCGAGCAGCACGATGCCGATCCGCATCAGCCGCCGCCCGGCGGTGGACAGTCCGGGCCTGGCCACCCCCCGGACCACCGGCCGCAGCCCGGGCAGGTGGGCCGCCGCGATCCCGAGTACGACGGCGGCGGTCAGCTTGGGCACGGCGGGGACGGCCTGGTGGACGGCGATCGCGGCGGCCACCCCGAGCGCCGCGAGCAGCAGGCCGGGGGCGTCCCCGCCGAGCGGGGGCAGCAGACGGGTGCGGGTGTGCCGCTCCCGGACGGTCAGTGCCACCGCGCGCTCACCGTCGCCCGTCGGCGGGCAGCCGGTAGACCCGCCGGATGCTGGTGCCGAGCCGGGATATGTCGGCGCCGTACACATGGATCGAGATGGCGGTGGAACCGCAGGCGTTGCGGACCAGATGGATGTCACCGGGCGGGGCGAAGGCGGCGACGCTGCCGACCGGGCCGACCACGTGCTCGGTCTCCACGAGGTGGGCGGTGCGCCCGTCGGAGACCAGCCGGTACCGGGTCTCGCTCTCCTGGCCCTGGTGGACGCCGGCCACGCACCAGGAGACGTGGTCGTGGATCGGGGTTTCCTGGCCGGGCAGCCAGACCAGGGCCACGACGGAGAAGCCGCCGTCGGGCTCGGCGTGCAGGACGTGCTGACGGTAGCGGTCCGGGTCGCCCTCGCGCTGGCCAGCGGTGAGCAGCGCGTCGGCGCCGTCAGGGCCGGCGAGCAGGTGCGGGGCGAGTCGTTCGCCGACCAGGTAGGCGGTGAGTTCCGGAGGCAGGCCGCGGTCCACGACGGCGCGGATCTCGCCGATCAGGGCGGTCATACGCTCGGTGAGCCGGTCACTGCCGACCGTGGCTGAGGGTGTCATGCCAGCAGGTTCGACCCGGCCGACCTATCACGTCCAACGAGGGTTTCTTCAGGGTTACCCAACGCGGGCTTATGGGTTCAGCAGCCGACCCTGGCCGCGGCGGCCGACCGCAACTGGTCCAGCACCAGCGCGGTGGCGGGGATCCGGCGGTGGTCGCGCAGCACGTACGCGCTGACCTGGCGGCGCAGGTGCGGTTCGACGGCCCGGCCGGTGACCTTGCGGTGGCACATGAAGGAGAGCACCAGCGCGGGCATCAGCGCGATGCCGACCCCGGCGGCGACCAGGCTCTGCACGGCGAGGTTGTCATCGGTGGAGAAGACGATGTCCGGGGCGAAGCCCTCCTCCGCGCAGACGTGCAGCAGGTTGGCCCGGCACCGCGGGCAGCCGGCGATCCAGCGCTCGCCGTCGAGGTCCGCCAGCCGGACGGCGTGCCGGCGGCCGAGCGGGTGGCCGACCGGCAGCAGGACCGTGAGCAGGTCCTCCATCAGCGGTATCTCGTCCAGGCCGTCCGGCAGTTCGGCGGCCACGCCCGGGTAGCGGAAGGCCAGCGCGATGTCGCACTCGCCGCGCAGCAGCCGCTGGACGGAGTCCGGCGGCTCGGCCTCCAGCAGTTCGACCCGGACCCCGGGGTGCTCGGCGAGCAGCCTGGCCATCGCCTCGGGTATCAGGGTGGCGTTGGCGCTGGGGAAGGCGCAGACCCGGACGCGCCCGGCGCGCAGCCGGGCGAGCGCGGCGAGCTGCTGCTGGGCGGCGGAGAGGCTGCCGAGGATCACCTCGGCGTGCCGGGAGAGCGCCTCGCCCGCCTCGGTGAGCCGCAGCCCCCGCCCGGCCCGGGTGAACAGCGGTACGCCGACGGTGCGTTCGAGGGCCTTCATCTGCTGGGTGATGGCCGGCTGGGTGTAGCCGAGTTCGCGGGCGGCCGCCGAGTAGGAACCGGCCCGGACGACCTCGTGGAAGGTCCTGATGTGGCGTGAGTCGAACACCGGCTCCACCGCCCTCCGACCGCCCGTCCGCTGCTCCCCGCGCGGGTAATCATAAGCAGACTTTGGAGGTCATTGGCATAACCCCATCCGCACCTATGGTCCAGGAGCGAACCGTCTCCCCCACCGCTCCCGGCTACTGCTGCACCGACGGCGGCAGCCCCATCGCCACCTCCGCCCTGGCCACCGGCGGGCCGCCGCGCATGCTGGGGCGGCGTCGGCCGCGGCGCTCGACCAGGTGCGCCAGCCAGGAGAGCAGCAGACACATCCCGATGTAGATCGGCGCGATCACCATCACCACCGGGATGAAGGGCAGATCGTAGTCCAGGTTGGTGGCGATCAGCTTGCCCGCGTGCAGGAACTCCTCGTAGGTGATCAGGAACCCCAGCGAGGTGTCCTTGAGCGCGACCACCAGCTGGCTGATGATGGCCGGCAGCATCGCCCGGTTGGCCTGTGGCACCAGCACGTACGTCATCACCTGGGTCTTGCGCATCCCGAGCGCGAACGCCGCCTCCCGCTGCCCCTTGGGCACCGCCAGCACACCGGCCCGGAACACCTCGGCGAGCACCGAACCGTTGTAGAGCACCAGCCCGGCCACCAGCGCCCAGAGTGGCTGCACCTTGAGCGCGACGAAGATGAAGAAGATCATCACCAGCAGCGGCATGGCCCGGAAGAACTCGACCACCAGCGTGGAGAGCCGGCGCACCACCCGGTGGTCGGAGAGCCGCCCGGCCGCGAACAGCGCGCCGAACGGCAGCGCGAACAGCACCGTCCAGCCGAAGGCCTTCAGCGTGTTCCCGAGCCCGCGCAGCAGCAGCTCCTGGACGCCCTGGTACTCGAAGGCCATCCACTTCTGGTAGGTGAACTGGTGGGTGTGGAACAGCATGTAGACGATCCACCCGATCAGCGCCAGGATGACCAGCAGCGCGATCACGCCGTACAGCCGGTGCCGGGCGATCGCCCGTGGGCCCGGAATGTCGTACAGCGCCGAGGATTGAACGGTCATCGCGACACCGCCACTCGTCGTTCCAGCAGATTGAAGACGGCGCTGATAGCCAGGGTGATGATCAGATAGCCGACAGCGATCCAGACGAAGGTCCAGACGATGCTGTAGCCCAGCTCGTTGATGGTCCGATAGGTGCCGAGCAGCTCGGTCACGCTGAACGAGCCGGCGATCGCGGTGTTCTTGGCCAGCGCGATCATGACGCTGCCGATCGGCGCGACCACCGACCGGTACGCCTGGGGCAGCACCACCAGCCCCATCGTCTGGCCGAAGGTCATCCCCAGGCTGCGCGCCGCCTCGCCCTGCCCGGAGGGCACGGTGTTGACGCCCGAGCGCATCGCCTCGCAGACGAACGCCGAGGTGTAGCAACCGAGCGCGAGCACCGCGAAGGTGAAGAACGGCAGGGTGATGTCGAACCGCGGCAGGCCCAGCACCACGATGAAGAACAGCAGCGTCAGGGGCGTGTTGCGCAGCAGGGTCACCCAGCCGGTGCCGAAGATCCGCAGCGGCTTCACCGGCGAGACCCGGAAGCTCGCGATCAGCACGCCGAGCACCAGCGACAGCACGGCGCTCACCGCGAACAGCGAAAGGGTGCCGAGGAAGCCGTTCCAGTAGATCGACCAGTTGTCGGTCAGCGTCTTCACAGCGCGGGCCCTCTCAGTACCGGTCGATCGGCGGCGGGGTGGGCGCGGGCGCGCCGGAGAGGCCGAGGGTGGCCTCGAAGGCCCGTTTCCAGTCGCCGTTCTCCTCGTGCTGGACGAGGGCGTCGTTCAGCGCGTCGCGCAGCACGGTGTCGTTCTTCGGGGTCCCGATCCCGTACGGCTCCTGGGAGAACAGCGGGCCGACCACCTTGAGCTCGTCCGGCACCTTGGCCGCGTAGCCCAGCAGGATGCTGTTGTCCGTGGTGACGGCGTCCACCTGGCCGGTGATCAGGTTGTCCACACAGGCCGAGTAGGTGTCGTAGCCGATCAGCTTGGCCTTCGGGTACTGCTGCTGGATCCGCTGGTACGGGGTGGATCCCGCCGCCGAACAGACCTTCTTGCCGTTCAGGTCCTCCGGACCGTGGATGCTGTTGTCCTTCTTGCGCACCAGCAGCGACTGTCCGGCCATGAAGTACGGCCCGGCGAAGCCGACCAGCTTCTTGCGGTTGTCGTTGATGGTGTAGGTGCCGACGTAGAAGTCCACCTGACCGTTCTGCAGCGCGGTCTCGCGGTTGGCCGAGGCGATGGTCTTGAACTCGATCCGGTCCGGGGCGAACCCGAGGTAGGCACCGACCATCTTGGCGATCTCGATGTCGAAGCCGGAGTACTCCCCGGTGGCCGGGTTCTTCTCGCCGAGGTAGGGCTGGTCCTCCTTGGCGCCGACCACCAGGTGGCCGCGGCTGCGCGCGGCGTCCAGGGTGGGCGAGCCGGTGATGTCAGCGGCGTTCCGCACCTGGTAGCTGGGCAGGGCACCGGCCTGCGGGCCCTTGGGCGGCGGGGTGCCCGGCTTGCCGCAGCCGGTGAGCAGCAGGGCCAGCGCGGCGACGGCGAGCAGCCGTGCGGCGGTCATCTCCCTCATGGCGCCGCCTCAGTGCTTCAGGATCTTGGACAGGAAGTCCCGGGCGCGCGCGCTCTCGGGAGCGCTGAAGAAGGCCTCGGGGGCGCGGTCCTCGACGATCCGCCCGTCGGCCATGAAGACCACCCGGTTGGCGGAGGCGCGGGCGAATCCCATCTCGTGGGTGACCACCACCATGGTCATGCCCTCGTTCGCGAGCCGGCGCATCACGTCCAGCACCTCGTTGATCATCTCGGGGTCGAGGGCCGAGGTGGGCTCGTCGAAGAGCAGCGCCTTGGGCTCCATGGCGAGGGCCCGGGCGATGGCGACCCGCTGCTGCTGGCCGCCGGAGAGCTGCGCCGGGTACTTGTCCGCCTGCGAGGCCAGACCGACCCGCTCCAGCAGCGCCCGGGACTTGGCGTCGGCCTCCGTCCGGGAGCGGCCCCGGACCTTGATCTGGGCCAGCGAGACGTTCTGCAGCACGGTCTTGTGCGCGAACAGGTTGAAGGACTGGAACACCATCCCCACCTCGGCGCGCAGCCGGGCCAGCCCCTTGCCCTCCTCGGGCAGCGCCTGCCCGTCGATCACGATGGTGCCGGCCTCGATCGGCTCCAGCCGGTTGATCGCCCGGCAGAGTGTGGACTTGCCGGAGCCGGACGGGCCGATCACCACCACGACCTCCCCGCGCCCGACCGTCAGTTCGATGTCCTGCAGGACGTGCAGGTCCCCGAAGTGCTTGTTGACGCCGCGCAGCTCGATCAGCGGCGTGAAGCCGGAGGCCCCGGGGGCGGTGGTCACTTGCCGCGCCGGCCCTTCAGCAGCCAGCCCAGTGCGCCGCCGGCGAGCAGGGTGGCCAGCAGGGCGATCCAGAGCGGCGCGGTGACGGTGAGCACCCAGAACTGGATCTTCACCTTGTCGAGGTTGGCGAACAGGAACCACACCGCCAGGACGACGATGACGCCGATCCCGATGTACCGGGTGGGGATTCCCGCGATTTCGCTGCGCTTGGAACCGGACGAGCCGTCTGAAATCTTGGTCACCCACGCAGTCTGCTGGCCGCGAACCCGATTTGTCCGGTTACGCGCCCAGGAGTAACCCACACGGGGCAATCTCACCCCGTGCGGGTTTACCTTCGCTCACCAGCTGTAGTCGATCATGACCGTTCGCGTCATCGCTCGTCGCGCCAGGAGCGCCAGAGCGCCGCGTACGGACCACCGGCCGCCACCAGCTCCGGGTGGCTGCCGTACTCACTGATCCGCCCGCCCTCGACCACGGCGATCACGTCCGCGTCGTGCGCGGTGTGCAGCCGGTGGGCGATGGCGATCACCGTCCGGCCCTCCAGCACCCGGGAGAGCGAACGCTCCAGGTGCCGGGCGGCCCGCGGGTCCAGCAGCGAGGTGGCCTCGTCCAGCACCAGGGTGTGCGGATCGGCCAGCACCAGCCGGGCCAGGGCCAGCTGCTGCGCCTGCGGCGGGGTCAGCGCGGTGGCGCCCGAACCGACCTCGGTGTCCAGGCCCTCCGGCAGCGCGTCCACCCAGTCACCGGCCTCCACCGCGTCCAGCGCGGCGCGCAGCTCGGTGTCGTCGGCCTCCGGCACGGCCAGCCGCAGGTTGTCCCGCAGGGTGCCGACGAAGACGTGGTGCTCCTGGTTGACCAGCGCGACCTGTGCCCGGACCCGCTCGGCCGGCATCCTCGCCAGCGCCGCCCCGCCGAGCGTGACACTGCCCCGGCCGGGCGCGTAGATCCCGGCCAGCAGCCGGCCCAGGGTGGATTTGCCCGCGCCGGACGGCCCGACCAGCGCCACCCGGCTTCCCGGGGCGACGTCCAGGCTGATGCCGTGCAGCACGTCGGCGCCCTCGCGGTAGCCGAACCGGACGTCCGTCGCCCGGACCTGCCGGCCGTCCGGAAGGGCGTCCTCGTCGCTCTCGTGCTCGGGTACCTCGCGCACCCCGACCAGCCGGGCCAGCGAGGCCTGCCCGATCTGCAGCTCGTCGTACCAGCGCAGGATCAGGTCGACCGGGGCGACGAGCGCCTGGGCGTACAGCACGCCGGTGGTCAGCTGGCCGACGGTGATCCAGCCCCGCAGGGTGAACAGCCCGCCGAGGACCAGGGTCCCGAGCACGGCCAGGGCGTAGACCGCGTCGATGGTCGGGAACCAGACCGACCGCAGCCAGAGGGTGTACCGCTCCCAGGCGAGCCACTCGCCGAGCTTGCGGTCGGTCAGCCGGACCCGCTGGTCGCCGAGGCGCAGCGCCTCGACCGTCCGCCCGGCGTCCACCGTCTCGGCCAGCACGGTGTTCACCGCGGCGTAGCCGGCCGACTCGTTCCGGTAGGACTGCGGGGCCCGCCGGAAGTACCAGCGGGAGCTGGCGAGCAGCAGCGGCAGGCCGATCAGCGAGGTGAGCGCGAGCAGCGGCGAGGTGATCACCAGCGCGCCCAGCACCAGCAGCAGCGAGACCACGGCGACGGCCAGCTCGGGCGCCGCCTCGCGGACCGATTTGTCCAGCCGGTCGATGTCGGTGGTGCCCCGGGAAACGAGGTCCCCGGTACCGGCCCGCTCCAGCACGCCGGTGGGCAGCGCGACCGAGCGGACCAGGAAGTCCTCGCGCAGGTCGGCCAGGACGCGCTCGCCGAGGATGCTGCCGCGCATCCGGGACCACCAGGTGAAGGCGGACTGCACCACCAGCGCCAGCAGGTACCAGCCGACGGCGGCCGCGACGGCGGTCTCGGCGGTATCGGTGGCCAGTGACTCGACCAGGGTGCCGAGGACCCAGGGCCCGACCAGCCCGGCCACGGTGGCCACCGAGTGCAGCGCCACCACGGACGAGAAGCCGGCCCGGTGACGCCGGGCGAGCAGCCGCAGGTAGGAGCGCACGGCGGCCGGGGAGCCGACCGGCAGCGTGGTGGCCGGCCCCTGCTCCTGATGGGCGGGGGGCTTCATACGGTGCTCCTCTGTTCTCCGGCCGGGCGGTCGCGGTGGGCCGGACGTTCGCCGCGGGCAGGGCGGGCCAGGTGGGTGGGGCAATCCGGACGGGCCGGGGGGCGGGCGACGGTCATGCGCCCTCCCCGACGGCGGCCGGTTCCTCGTCGCGGGTGACCACGGCCCGGTAGCCGGGCTCGGTGTGCATCAGCTCGCGATGGCGGCCGGCCGCGACGGCCCGGCCGTCCAGCACCAGCACCACCCGGTCGGCCTGGTCGAGCAGCAGCGGACTGGTCGCGAAGACCACGGTGGTGCGGCCCTCCCGGTGCCTGCGCAGCCCGGCGGCGATCCGCGACTCCGTGTGGGCGTCGACCGCGCTGGTGGGCTCGTCCAGGACGAGGACCGGCGGGTCGGCCAGCAGCGAGCGGGCGAGCGCCAGCCGCTGACGCTGGCCGCCGGAGAGCGAGCGGCCGCGCTCGGTGATCCGCGCCCGCATCGCGTCCCCCGCGCAGTCCGGCGAGCCGTCCACCAGGGCGTCCAGGACATCGTCGGCACGGGCGGCGGCGAGCGCGTCGGCCGGCGCGACCCGGCCCGAGGCGGGGATGTCGAACAGCCCGGCCAGAGTGCCGGAGAGCAGCACCGGCTCCTTGTCGTGGACCAGCACCGCCGCCCGGGCCTCGGTCAGCGGGACGGTGTCCAGCTCGGTGCCACCGAGCCGGACGGAGGGCTGCGGCTGCTCGCCGTCGGCGAGCGGGACGTGTCCGCCGAGCCGCTCGGCGAGTGCGCCGGCGAAGTCCGGGTCGCCGCAGACCACGGCGGTCAGCTCGCCCGCGCGGGCGGTCAGGCCGGTCGCCGGGTCGTACAGGTCGGCCTGTCCGGGCCGGCTCAACGCGGCCCCGGCCGTGCCGTCGGTGCGGCTGAGCGAGAGCACCCGGACGGCCCGGCCGGCCGAGACCCTGGCGACGCTCCAGGCGTGCGCGGCCTCGCCCAGGATGCGCAGCGGCGCGGCCAGGAAGGCGGTGGAGCCGTACACGGCGACCAGGGTGCCGATGGTGATCCGGCCGTCGGCGGCCAGGTGGGCGCCGTACCAGGTGACGCCGACCACGAACAGGCCCGGCAGCAGGACCTGCTGAGCCTGCATCAGGGACCGGACCCGGGCCGAGCGGACGGCGGCGGCGCGGACCTTCTGCGAGGCGGCCCGGTACCGGGCCAGGAACAGCTCCTCACCACCGATGCCGCGCAGCACCCGCAGCCCGGCGACGGTGTCGGCGGCCAGCTCGGTGGCCTTGCCGCCGAGCGCGCGCTGTTCGGAGTAGCGCCGTTCGAACGGGCCGAGCAGCGGCCAGACCGCGGCGGCCAGAACCGGTACACCGAGCAGGACGATGAGGCCGAGCAGTGGTTCGGCCACCAGCACGGCGCAGCCCACCGCCAGCCAGACGACCACCCCGGCGCGGAGCCGGGCGATCAGCTCGACATACCAGCCGATCTTCTCGACGTCCCCGCTGCCGACGGCCACGATCTCGCCCGTGGCGATCCGGCGGGACAACCCGGCGCCGAGGCCGGAGGCCTGACGGGCCACCAGCTGACGGACATGGGTGGCGGCGTGGATCCAGTTCCACACCGCCTGACGGTGCAGCAGCACCGCGCCGAGCGAGGCGACCGCGGCGAGGGCCAGGACGGCGGCCCCAGCCCGCCAGATCCCGGCGCCGTGGCCGTCGACGGCGGCCTGGACGCCCAGTCCGAGCGGTATCGGCAGGGCCGCCTGGCACCCCATCTCGAGCAGCGCCCAGCAGGTGGAGAGCACCTGCCCGCGCCGCTGGCTGCGCTGCAGCCAGCGCAGGAAGGCGAGCGGTGAAGAGAGATCGGGGCTGCCGGGATCGGCCAGCGGCAAGGTCTTGAGCGGCATGACGCTCCGTTGCGGGTGGTACGGGCGGGTGGCGCGGACGGCCGGCGGCGCGGCCCGGATCTCGGACCTCACGGCGCACCGGAACGGCGGCGGTCCGGGCGCCGGAACGGCGACCGGGAGGGGTGGGGGAACAGCGGCGAAGGCGGCCGGCACGGTCACGGCGAGGGGCTGGTCAGGACGTCATGGCAGCGAGCCTGCCAATCCAGATGTGACCTGCGCAACAGGTTTTCCCGGCGGCCGCCCGACGGACCCGGCGCCGAGAACCCCTGCGTACGCCGGTACAACGCGTCGGAAAATTCTTTCGCCGGACGGGAACAATCCCGCGGCGCCACCGGTTGGCCTTCACTGGAAACGATGGTCAACCAGGAGGGCACCCCTTCCCGTGAGCAAGATCCCCAGCATCACCCTCAACAACGGCTCGCAGATCCCGCAGCTCGGCTTCGGCGTGTGGCAGGTTCCCGACGCGGAGGCGACGGCGGCCGTCCGCAACGCCATCCAGGCGGGCTACCGCTCGATCGACACGGCGGCGATCTACGAGAACGAGGCCGGCACCGGCCAGGCGATCACCGAGGCGCTCGCGGGCGGCGTGGCCCGCGAGGACCTCTACATCACCACCAAGCTGTGGAACTCCGGCACCCGCGACTGGTCCGGCGAGCAGGGCCGCGACGCGGTACTGCGCGAGTTCGACGCCTCGCTGGCCAAGCTCGGCCTGGACTACGTGGACCTCTACCTGATCCACTGGCCGCGCCCGATGCACGGCAGCTTCCTGAACGTCTGGAAGGGCCTGGAGCAGCTGCTCGCCGGCGGCCGGGTGAAGTCCATCGGCGTCTCCAACTTCGGCGCCGAGCAGCTCACCCGCCTGCTCGACGAGGCCTCGGTGGCCCCGGTGCTGAACCAGGTCGAGCTGCACCCGTACTTCCCGCAGGGCGAACTGCGCGCCTTCCACGCCCAGCACGGCATCGCCACCGAGGCCTGGAGCCCGCTGGGCCAGGGCAAGGAGCTGCTGGCCGACCCGGTGCTGGTGAAGATCGCCGAGAAGCACGGCCGCACCGTCGCCCAGGTGGTGCTCCGCTGGCACCTGCAGAGCGGCATCATCGCGATCCCGAAGTCGGTCACCCCGGCCCGGATCAAGGAGAACCTGGACGTCACCGGCTTCGAGCTGGACGCGGCCGACCTGACCGCGATCGCCGGCATCGCCACCGGCGAGCGGATCGGCCCGGACCCGCAGAGCTTCGACTGGAACTGACGCCGCCTCGGCGCCGTCGACGCCGGACCGGTGTTCGACGACACCGCCCCCGACCGAGCGTCAACACCGAAGGCCGCCCACCCCGTTCGGGGTGGGCGGCCTTCGGTGTGAAGGGCCCGCGATGTCGGCCGGAACCGTCCCGCCGCTCGGCGCGCAGCCCTACCGACCGGTCCGACCACGCTCCTTCGGCCCTCGACAGGAGGACCTCCGGCACGGTGGCGAATCGTTTTGGCTAGCGCGCGAGGAAGGGCGCCTAGAGCCTGGCCGCCTTGGCGATCAACGCCAGGGCGGGTGCGTGTTCCTCCTCTTCCAGCGCGGCCAGCAACAACCGCTGAACCTCCGCCACGCCCGCGGCCGAGCGGTGCAGCAGGTCCTGCCCCGCCGGCGAGAGCGACAGCAGGTTGCGCCGCCCGTCCGAGGGGTCGCGCCGACGCTGCACCAGACCGCGCCGGACGAGACGGCTGACCATCTCGGCCATCGTGGCCTTGTCCAGCGAGGCCAGCTCGCCGACCGTCCGCTGATCGGCGCCCGGCTCCAGTTCGAGCGCGTCCAGCACCGCGTACTGCGGCGCCGTCAGGTCCGAACCGACGTGCTCCGACCAGAGTTTGGTGTGAACCTGCTGGCTCACCCTGATCAGATAGCCGATCGCCCGCTGGGCGTCCAGCATCGGCCGCGCGTCCGTGAGGACGGCGACCGCAGCGGGCTCCAGCCTGGCTATCTTGGCCATCACGCGGACGATTTCCAGCTGCTCCTCGGCCGTGAGCGGCTCGAAGAGCGTGCGCTGCACGCGGACCACTCCGCCGGTGGCCTCGCGCACCGCCTGGGCGCCGCTCTGCGAGAGAGCGAGCAGCTTGCGCCGGCCGTCGGCCGGATCGCGCCTTCGCAGCACCAGTCCACGACGGACCAGCCGAGCGACCATCTCGGCCATCGTGGCCTTGTCCAGCGAGGCTCTCTCGCCGACCGTCCGCTGGTCAGCGCCCGGTTCCAGGGCGAGGACCAGCAGTACGGCGAACTGCGGGGCCGTGAGATCGGCTCCGACATGTTCGGACCACAGACGGGTGTGTACCTGCTGTGCAACGCGGATGAGGTGTCCGGGCGACTGCTGCAGTCGCGCGGACACGCGGGTCGTCGGGATCTCCCCCAGCACCATGTATCCGTCCCGATGTCACACCCGGTGTGTGTGGGACACCCGGGTGGGGCAGTAACGGCGAGTGGGCGTCCCGCTGTGAGGGAGGGCGCTCCAGCCGTGCAGCCGGTGGCTGCTGGCGGACACTATACAAACGGCGGGCCCTCGCTGGCAGGCGGGGGCGGATAGTAGACGCAGGTTCGGCAACATTGGCATATTTACTCGCCGCGTCGCCCCGACCGTAACCCGTTCGCAGGAGAAAGCCGACCGGTCGGTCCTTACCCTCGGTCACCTGCGGCTCTCCACCCTGGCCGGGCACCCTACTCGCGGGTAAGGTGTGGCCACCTCAGCGGTCCACCAAGAGAGACGAGAGCGAGCATGACCGAGCAGAGCACCGCCCCCAGGGTCGCCGTCGTCACCGGCGCCGCGCGCGGCCTGGGCGCCGCCACCGCGCTGCGCCTGGCCTCCGACGGGTACGCCGTCGCCGTCCTCGACCTGGACGAGGCGGCCTGCAAGGACACCGTCGACCGGATCACCGCGGCGGGCGGCCGCGCCCTCGCCGTCGGCGCCGACGTCTCGGACGCCGGGCAGGTACAGGCCGCGGTCGACCGCATCGCCGCCGAACTCGGCGCCCCGGTCGTCCTCGTGAACAACGCGGGCGTGCTGCGCGACAACCTGCTCTTCAAGATGTCCGAGTCCGACTGGGACACGGTGATGAACGTTCATCTGCGCGGCGCCTTCCTGATGACCCGGGCGGTGCAGAAGCACATGGTGGACGCCGGCTTCGGCCGGATCGTCAACCTGTCCTCGTCCTCCGCCCAGGGCAACCGCGGCCAGGCCAACTACTCCGCCGCCAAGGCGGGTCTGCAGGGCTTCACCAAGACCCTGGCCATCGAGCTGGGCAAGTTCGGCATCACCGCCAACGCCGTCGCCCCCGGCTTCATCGCCACCGACATGACGGCCGCCACCGCCGCCCGGGTCGGCATGGACTTCGAGGACTTCAAGCGCGCCGCCGCCGGCCAGATCCCGGTCCAGCGGGTCGGCGTCCCGGAGGACGTGGCGCACACCATCTCGTTCCTCGCCGGCGAGGGTGCGGGCTTCGTCTCCGGACAGGTGATCTACGTGGCCGGCGGCCCCCTCGACTGAGCACCGAACCTACGCAGGGTTACCACGGAGTGGGAAGCCGGCCGACCGGCCTCCCACTCCGTTCGCTTTGCACACCCTTTGGAATAACCATTCGAAGGCCACACCGATATTCGACGGAAGAATATCGGGAAAGCACCTCCAAGCAGCTATATTTCAGCCTTGTCCCCGATTTCCCCGGAAAATCTCCACTCCCCGGGGACTGCCGCCGGACAGGTGGGTACCGTCACCACCGTGCAAGCGCCGAGTGAACTGCCGGAGAACCTGACCTCCCGCCGCGAGCGCCCACGCCCCACCCCCGCGGCGTCCGGTCCGCCGACGGCCCGGCGGCAGGCCGGACCGCTGGCCCTCACCGCCCTCGGCTATCTGGTGGTGGTGGCCGGCGTGCTGCTCAACACCGCGCTGGTCGACCTCGACTGGTCGGTACGGCTGATGCGCCCGTACGAACGCTGGCCCAGCCTGGAGCCGCTGCTGGACATCTGGGTGGTGGCCGGGCAGCGCGGTCCGTCCGCCGTCGCGGCCTTCGCCTGGCTCGGCTGGCGCGCCCACCGGCTACGGCGGCTGCGCCCCCTGCTGGTGATGGCTGTGGCCCTGCTGCTGCTCAACGCCACCGTCGGCGCGGTGAAGATCGCCACCGGCCGCCTCGGCCCGCACTACGCCCAGTACGTCGGCTCGCCCGAGCTGTTCTCCGGCGGCACCATATTCCCGTCCGGGCACACCGCCAACGCCGTGGTCACCTGGGGCGTCCTGGCCTACCTGGCGGCCCGCTGGCGGCGCACCGGCGCGGTGCTCGCCGCCGCCACCGCCTGCTCGGTCGGGCTCACCACCCTCTACCTCGGCACCCACTGGGTCACCGACGTCCTGGCCGGCTGGGCCGCCGGCCTGCTGGTGCTGCTCTCGCTGCCCCTGCTCGAACCCCTGGTCGCCGCCGCCGAGCGGCGGCTCACCGGCTCCCGGAGGCCGGCCGGCCCTACCCCTCCCAGCTGCGCTCCACCACCCCGTCGCGCACCGCGAGGTTGAGCCGGCCCTCCCGGTGGTCCATGGTCATCATCGCCCCGGGCGGCAGCACCCGGACCGAGGCCCAGCCGTGCCGACGGGCCAGCTCCTCGGCCCGTTCCACCCGCAGCCCCGCATAGCCCTCCGCGTCCGCCATCGCCGCTCCCCTGCTCGCCCCGGACGTACGCTGGAATCGTAGACCGCCCACACCGGCCGCACCCGGATCCGGGAGGTGAACGGACATGCGCACCACCACCCCGCGCCGGTGGCGCAGCGGCACCGAGCCCGCCACCGCCCGCAGCGACCTCAAGCTGCGTTATCTGCTCTCACTCACCTTCACACCGCTGTTCGCCCTCGCCACCGCGGCCTTCGCGATCTGGGCGGCCAACTCCCCCGCGTACGGCGCCCCCAGCCGGGGCACCCTCACCGGTTTCGCGGTGGCCTGCGGGCTGCTCACCCTGTTCGCCGTCGTCGATCTCGTCGTCGTCATCCGGCGCCGCCGGACAGAGCTCTGACGCGGTATCTCCCACGGGGTGGGAAGTCGGCCCCGCCGACCTCCCACCCCGTGCCCGTACTCTCCGCCGCCGACCGGGCCGACCGCGGCGCTCAGCGGTTGCCGACCGCCTGCTTCACCAGCGTCCGGCCGAAGTCCCACATCAGGCCGCTGCCCCGGTGCGCGTCGTCCATGACATCGGTGAACGCGTCGATGAACCGGTCCACATCCCGCTCGGTGATGATCAGCGGCGGGATCAGCTTGATCACCTCCAGGTGGTCACCGGAGACCTGGGTGAGAATCCGGTGCCGCTGGAGCAGCGGTACGACCACCATCTGCGCGAACAAGCCCTTGCGGGCGGCCTGGAGAGCCGTCCAGCCGGTGCGCAGCTTGAGCGACTTCGGCCGGCCGAACTCGATACCGATCATCAGGCCCCGGCCCCGGACCTCGGCCAGCAGCTCGTACTTCCCGGTCAGCGCGGTCAGCCGCTCCCGGAACAGATCGCCGACCCGGCGGGCGTTCTCGACCACCTTCTCGTCCCGCATCACCTCCAGGGTCGCCAGGCCGGCCGCCATCGCCTGGGCGTTGGAGCCGAAGCTGGCCGAGTGGACCAGCACCCGGTCCATCGAGGAGTACACCTTCTCGAAGATCCAGCTCTTGCCGAGCGTCGCCCCGACCGGCACATACCCGCCGGAGAGCGCCTTGGCGACGCAGACCAGGTCCGGCAGTACCCCCTCCTCGTGCTGGTAGGCGAAGAACTCACCGGTCCGGCCGATCCCGGTCTGCACCTCGTCGCAGATCAGCAGCGCTTTGTGCTCGTGCAGCAGTTCCTGGGCCGCGCGCAGCCAGCCGGGAGGGGGGGCCTGCACGCCCTTGCCCTGGATCGGCTCGACGATCAGCGCCGCGACATCGCCTTTCCTCAACTCCTTGGCCAGGGTGACGAGATCGCCGAGCGGAACGGCGGTGTCCGGCAGCAGCGGGTCGAAGCCCTTGCGGAATCCGTTCTCACCGTTGACGGAGAGTGACCCGGCGGTCAGCCCGTGGAAGGCGTGGTCGGCGTAGAGCACCCGCTTGCGCCCGGTCGCGTACCGGGCGAACTTGAGCGCCGTCTCGACGGCCTCGGTGCCGCTGTTGCCGAAGAACACCCGGTCCAGCCCGGGCGCGAAGGAGAGCAGCCGCTCGGCCAGCAGCCCGGGCAGCGGCGAGCAGTCGAAGCGGACCAGGTCGGGCAGGTCGAGGTCCATCACCTGCTGGACGGCGGACCGCACCACCGGGTGGTGGCGGCCCAGCGCGAAGATGCCGAAGCCGGCCAGCATGTCGAGGTACTCGTGGCCCTCGGCGTCGTAGAAGTACGGGCCCTCGGCGCGCTCGTAGTACTTGTCGAAGCCGATGGTGCGCAGCATCCGGGGCAGCTGCGGATTGAGGTAGCGGCTGTGCAACTCGTAACGCTCGGCCCCGCGTTCGGCGAGCAGGGCGGCGAGGTCGAAGCGTGCTTCGGTGCTGTCGGGGTCAGCCGGCATGGTGCTGGTCCGCTCCTCGGGTCGGTAGCAGGTTCTTGGCGAAGACCGCGGTCTGGGCGGCGACCCCGGTCCCGGTCAGGCCGGTCTCCTCCAGGATGTCGCCGCGGGCGCCGTGTTCGAGGAACTGCTGCGGCAGGCCCAGCACCCGCAGTGGAACGTCCAGGTCGGCGTCGCGCAGCGTCTGCGCGATCGCGGCGCCGACGCCGCCGGTCCGGCCGTTGTCCTCGACGGTGACGACCAGCCGGTGCGCCGCGGCCAGGAGCGGCAACGCCTCGTCGACCGGCTTGACCCAGCGCGGGTCGACCACGGTCGCGGTGAACCCCTCGGCGAGCAGCAGCCGCGCCGCGTCCAGGCAGGCGGCCGCGGTGGTGCCGACGGCGACCAGCAGGATCTCGGGCTCCGGCCCGGTCCGCAGCAGTACGTCCACGCCGCCGATCCGCTCGAGGGCCGGGACGACGGGCCCGATGGTCGCCTTGGGGAAGCGGACCACGGTCGGCGCGTCCACCACCTCCACCGCCTCCCGCAACTGGGCGCGGAGCTGATCGGCGTCGCGCGGGGCGGCCAGCCGCAGACCGGGGACGACCTGCAGGATCGACATGTCCCACATGCCGTTGTGCGAGGCCCCGTCCGGACCGGTCACCCCGGAGCGGTCGAGTACGAAGGTGACGCCCAGCCGGTGCAGGGCGACGTCCATCAGCACCTGGTCGAACGCCCGGTTGAGGAAGGTCGCGTACACCGCCACCACCGGGTGGAGCCCACCGGTGGCCAGGCCGGCCGCGCTGGTGACGGCGTGCTGCTCGGCGATGCCGACGTCGAAGATCCGCTCGGGGTACGCCTGGGCGAACTTGGCGAGCCCGACCGGCTGGAGCATCGCGGCGGTGATCGCGACCACGTCCGGCCGCTCCGCCCCGAGTGCGAGCATCTCCTCGCCGAACACGGACGTCCAGGAGACCCCGCCGCTGGGCGAGACGGGCAGGCAGGTGTACGGGTCGATCGGGTTGACGGCGTGGAAGCGGTCCGCCTCGTCCTGCTCGGCGGGCCGGTAGCCGCGGCCCTTGACGGTCAGGCAGTGCACGATGACCGGGCCGCCGAACCCGCGCGCCTGGCGCAGCGCCTGCTCGACGGCGCCGAGGTCGTGGCCGTCGATCGGCCCGAGGTACTTGAGCCCGAGGTCCTCGAACATGCCCTGCGGGGCGAAGGCGTCCTTGAACCCCTTCTTGGCGCCGTGCAGCGCGTCGAAGATCGGCTGGCCGACCAGCGGGGTGCGCTGCAGCGCCTCCTTGCCGAGGGCGAGGAAGCGCTCGTACCCCTGGGTGGTGCGCAGCGTGGCGAGGTGGTGGGCGAGGCCGCCGACGGTTCTGGCGTAGGAGCGCTCGTTGTCGTTGACGACGATCACCAGCGGCCGGTCCCGGGCCTCGGCGATGTTGTTGAGCGCCTCCCAGGCGAGGCCGCCGGTGAGGGCGCCGTCGCCGATCACGGCGACGGTCTGCCGGTCGTGCTGGCCGAGGAGCCGGGCGGCCTTGGCGAGGCCGTCGGCGTAGGAGAGGGCGGTGGAGGCGTGCGAGTTCTCGACCAGGTCGTGCTCGGACTCGGCGCGGGAGGGGTAGCCGGAGAGGCCGTCCTTCATCCGCAGCCGGGAGAAGTCCTGGCGGCCGGTGAGCAGCTTGTGGACGTAGCTCTGGTGGCCGGTGTCCCAGACGATCCGGTCGCGCGGGGAGTCGAAGACCCGGTGCAGCGCGATGGTCAGCTCCACCACACCGAGGTTCGGGCCGAGGTGGCCGCCGGTCCTGGTGACGGCGTCGATCAGGAACGCGCGGATCTCGTCGGCGAGCAGCGGGAGGTCGGCGGCCGGGATCTCCCGCAGGTCGGCCGGGGACTTGACGCTGGAGAGCAGTGACATGTGTTCACCTCACGACTCGGAGCGGTGCGGTGGTGCCCCCTGACGGGGCGGTCCGGCCCGGGCGGGTGGCCCGGGCCGGACCGTGAGGTCACAGACGGCCGGTCAGTGGCCGCGGTTGGCGCTGATGGTCTCGGTGATCGCGCGCAGCGACTCCTTGAGCGAGCCCATGGTGGCGAGGACGGCGGTCGGCTCGTAGCCGCAGTGCGCCATGCAGTTGGCGCAGCGCGGGTCCTTGCCGCGGCCGTACTTCTCCCAGTCGGTCTTCTCGACCAGCTCGCGGTAGGTGGGGACGTACCCGTCGGACATCAGGTAGCAGGGGCGCTGCCACCCGAACAGCGAGTAGTTGGGGATGCCCCAGGCGGTGCAGGAGAAGTCGACCTTGCCCTCCAGGAAGTCCAGGAACAGCGGGCTGTGGTTGAGCCGCCAGCGCCGCCGGTTGCCGCCGGCGAAGGTCTTGCGGAACAGCTCCCTGGTCTGTTCGACGCCGAGGAAGTGCTCCTGGTCGGGGGCCTTCTCATAGGCGAACGCCGGGGAGATCATCATCTCCTCGACCTTGAGCTCGTCATTGAGGTAGTCCAGCACCTCGATGATGGTCTGCGGGGTGTCGGTGTTGAAGAAGGTGCTGTTGGTGGTGACCCGGAAGCCCCGCCGCTGGGCCTCCTTGATCGCCTCCACCGCCTCGTCGAAGGTGCCCTCCTTGGCCACCGAGGCGTCGTGCCGCTCGCGCATGCCGTCGATGTGCACGGTGAAGGTGAAGTACGGCGAGGGCTTGAACTTGTCCAGTTTCTTGCGCAGCAGCAGCGCGTTGGTGCAGAGGAAGACGTACTTGCGGCGCTCGACCAGTTGCCGCACGATCTCGTCGATCTGCGGGTGCATCAGCGGCTCGCCGCCCGCGATCGAGACCATCGGGGCACCCGACTCCAGCACCGCGCCGACCGCCTGGGCGACCGGCATCCGCTGCTTCAGCACACCCGCCGGGTGCTGGATCTTGCCGCATCCCTCACAGGCCAGGTTGCAGGCGAACAGCGGTTCCAGTTCGACGATCAGCGGGAATTTGTCCCGCCGCTTGAGCTTCTGCTGCATGAGGTAGGTGCCGACCCGCACGGTTTGGCGCAACGGCATGGCCATGGCTAGCTCGCCTCCTGAGGGAGCGTCGAGGATGTGGGGTGGTGGAGGATTCCGGACGGCGGGCCCGGTAGGCGCCCCCGCGGCGGCCGGTTCTGTTCGTGCCAGTCGACCAGGGCGGGCACGGTCGCGCGCAGGGCCCGCCAGGCGCGCAGTCCGGCCGGGAGAGTGCCCGGACGCAGCAGTTCGTGCTCGGGGGTGTCGACGACCACCCGCAGGACGGCCGCGGGCAGCGTCGGGCGGAGCTCCTGGAGGGCCGCGGTGACCGCGGCGGCCTCCATGTCGACCGCGAGCGCGCCCTGCAGGTGCAGGGCGCGCCGTTCGATGCCGCGCACCACATGGTCGGCGGTGTGGTGCACCCCGGTGTGGACCGTCAGACCGCGTGCCTTCAGGACCCGGGTGAGGTCCGGACCCGAGTCGACCGCGAAGAGGTTCCCTTCGGCATCGCGCACCCCGTTCGCAACGATGACGTCGCCGGGGCTTATTCCCGGCGCGACGGCGGCCCCGAAGCCGGCCACCACGACCGCGCCGTAGCCGCCGGGGGCGGCGCTGAGCAGCCTTCTGACGGCGAGTGAGGCCCGCCGCCGGCCCACCCCGGTGCGGACGAGGACCGGCGGACCGGCGGCCGCGCCGCGCCAGTCCCCGCCCCGCAGGGCCCACACCTCGGGGCCGAGCGCGCAGAGCACCAGCAGCGGGGCTCGGCTCACCGGGCCGCCCCGATCGTCGGGGTGCCGGTGTTCTCCCGGCCGGTGGCCGGGCTGCCGTGGAGGTACCGGCCGAGTGCGGTGACCGGGAAGACCAGCCGGTAGAGGTGGTAGTTGATGGAGAAGTCCCAGGGGAATCCGGTGCCGGTGAACTGCGGTTCGTCCCAGGTCCCCTCGGGCAGCTGGGTGCGGACCAGCCAGTCCACCCCGCGCTCGACCGCCGGGTTGGCCCGGCCGTCCGGGCCCTCGCCGGCCGCGAGCAGCGCCATCAGCGCCCAGGCGGTCTGCGAGGCGGTGGAGTCGCCGCGCCCGGCCCAGCGGGCCGGGTCCTCGTAGGAGCGCATGTCCTCGCCCCAGCCGCCGTCGGTGTTCTGCCGGTCCTCCAGCCAGCGGACGGCGCGGCGGATCGCCGGGTGCTCGTCCGGGACGCCGGCCGCGACCAGGGCGGGCAGGACGGAACCGGTGCCGTAGATGTAGTTGGTGCCCCAGCGGCCGAACCAGGAGCCGTCGGCCTCCTGGTTGCGCAGCAGCCACTCCACACCCCGGCGGGTGCGCGGGTCCCGGCCCTTGCCGACCTCGGCGAGCATCTCCACCACATGGGCGGTGACATCGGCGGACGGCGGGTCGACCACCTCGCCGAAGTCGCAGAACGGCAGCTTGTTCGGCAGGGTGCTGGTGTTGTCGACGTCGAACGCGCCCCAGGCGCCGTTCTTGGACTGCATGCCGAGGTTCCAGTCGACGCCGCGGTCCACCGCTCCGGCCACCTTGGCGGGGCTCGGGTGGGCGACCCGGCGCAGTGCGAGCACCACCTCGGCGGTGTCGTCGATGTCGGGGTAGGTGTCGTTCTCGAACTCGAACGCCCAGCCGCCGGGCGCGAGCGAGGGCCGCTGCACGGACCAGTCGCCGCGCCGGGTGATCTCCTCCGCGAGCATCCAGTCCACCGCGGAGACCAGTGCGGGGTGGTCGGCCGGCACCCCGGCGTCGACCAGCGCGATGGTGGCCAGGCAGGTGTCCCAGACCGGGGACTGGCAGGCCTCCAGCCAGCGCCGGCCGTCCTCGGTGTGCACGGTGAACCGGTCGAAGGCCGACAGGCCGGCCTGCACCACCGGGTGTTCCAGCTCGTAGCCCTCCAGGTGCAGGGCGATCAGGGAGTAGACGGCGGGCGGCTGGATGCCGCCCCAGCAGCCGTCGGCCTCCTGCCGCTCGACGATCCACCGGCAGGCCTGGGAGATGGCGAGCCGGCGCAGCGGGCGCAGCGCCCGGCGGTGGTAGGCGTGCAGCACCTTGTCGAGGCGCTCGAAGACGCCGTCCCAGGTGGTGGCGGGGGCGAGCGGCCGGTCCGGGAAGGGGTGCTCCGGGTCGGTGTGCAGTTCGGTGAGCGGGAAGGGGGCCGGGCGGACCGGGCGGTGGGCCGAGACGATGGTCAGCGGCACGATGGTCTGCCGGGCCCAGCAGCCGAAGGCGTAGATGTTCAGCGGGAGCCACTTGGGCAGGAACATGATCTCGGGCGGCATCTCGGGCAGCCGTGCCCAGGGCCACCAGCCGAAGAGCGCGAGCCAGATCCGGGTGAACACCCGGGCGGCCGCGATGCCGCCGGCGGAGCGCACGTAGCGGGCGGCGGCGAGCATGTGCGGGGCGTTGGGGTCGTCGCCGGCGAGCTTGAGGGCGACGTACGCCTCGACGGTGGTGGAGAGTTCGGGCGGTCCGCCGTGGAAGGTGGACCAGGTGCCGTCCTCCCGTTGCTGGGAGCGGATCCACTCGGCGGTGGCCTTGGTCTGCTCAGCCGTTCGGATTCCGAGGAACTGCCGGAGCAGCAGGTCCTCGGCGTCCATGGTGACGTTGGTCTCCAGATCACCCTTCCACCAGCCCTCCGAGCTCTGTAGCGAGAGCAGGTGGGTGGTGGCGCGGGCCAGCGTCTCCTCGGCGGAGGCCGGCCCGGTGTGCTGTTCGTCGGGACGGTCGGCCGGCCGGAGCGGGTCGGTCCCTTCGGGCTGCCACCGCCCGGCGCTCAGGAGCGCCGGGGGGCGGTCGCCCACCGCGACCGGCTCGGAATCGTACTCAGGGTCGAGCCGGCCGTCCGCGGTTGCTGTCAACGTAACGTCACCTCTCTCGTACCACCACGAATTCGGCGAGTGCGACGAAGTGCTCGCGCACCGTGTCGGGCATGGGGACCTCGTCCAGGGCGGCGAGGGCAGTCGTGTGCTGGCGGCGGGCCTCCTCCTGGGTCCAGGCACGGCCGCCGGCCTCCTCGATCAGGCCGGCGCGGGCGGCGAGCTGGGGCTCGCTCTCCTCGCCGCGCCCGGTGGGGTCGGCCAGCTCCTCGGCGAGCCGGCGCGACGCGGCGCCGCCCTCGGCGAGCGCGGCGGCGACCGGCAGCGACTTCTTGCGCTGGCGCAGGTCGCCCCAGTGCGGCTTGCCGGTGACCTCGGTGGCGCCCCAGATGCCGAGCAGGTCGTCCACCGCCTGGAAGGCGAGCCCCAGGTGGTGGCCGTAGCGCTGGAGGGCGTCCGAGACCCGGTCGTCGGCGCCGGCCAGGACGGCGCCGATCGCCGAGGCGGCGGCGAGGAGCGCGGCGGTCTTGCCGCCCTCCATCTCCAGGCATTCGGCGACGGTGACGCTGTCCCGCTGTTCGAAGGCCACGTCCATCGCCTGGCCGTCGATGAGCCCGCGGGTCGCGGTGGTGAGCAGCCGGACGGCGCGGGCGGCGTCGGTGGGGCTCGCTCCACCGGTGACGGCGGCGTCGAGCAGCACCTCCGTACCGAGCGTCGCCAGGGCGTCACCGGCCAGGATCGCCTGGGCCGGACCGAAGACCGTCCAGGCGGTGGCCCGGTGGCGTCTGGTCTCGTCACCGTCCATCAGATCATCATGGAGCAGCGAGAAGTTGTGCACCAGTTCAACGGCGACCCCGCCGGGTACCCCCACCTCCGCCGGGGCGCCGGTCGCCTGCGCGGAGAGCAGGGCCAGAGCGGGGCGGACGGCCTTGCCGCCGTCCCCCGCGGACGGCGTGCCGTCCCGGTCGATCCAGCCGAAGTGGTAGGCCGCGACGGTGTCCATCGGTGCGGCCAGACGGGCGACGGCGGCCCGCAGCGGTGGGGTGCAGAGCGTACGGCTACGGGCGAGCAGCTCGGGCACCGAGACCGGTTCGGCGTGCGCCGTGCCTCCGACGGCAGTGCCGGTGCTTGACTCCACGTGCGTTCCCTCTCCCTGATGGTGCCGGGCCGCGAAGGGCGGCCGGGCGCTTGCGATGTCGATGAGGCCGGTGAGGCCGGCGGTGGGACCGCCGGATCTCGCGGGGTCGCCGGTGGCGGGGCCCGTGGTCACCTGGGCCACCTCCCGTCGCCGCGGTCCACCGGGATCCTGGTGCCGCCGCCGGCGAGCGCCGCGTCGGCCGCGGCGTGGCCACTGCGCACCGCGCCCTCCATCGTCGCGGGCCAGCCGGTGGCCGTCCACGAACCGGCCAGCAGCAGCCCGGGGACCTTGGTCCGGGCGTGCGGGCGCAGCGCCGCGGTGCCCGGGGCCGGGTCGAAGGTCGCGGTGCGCTCACGGGTGACGAAGAAGTCCAGCACCTCGGCGCCGCCGGCGGCCGGGAGCAGGCGGGCCAGCTCCGGCAGGTAACGGCGGCGCAGCTCGGCGACCGGCAGATCGATCTCGTCCTGGACGGCGGACTGGGAGACCGCCAGGTACTGGGCTCCGGGGTGCGCCCGGCCCGACTCGGTGCCGGCCAGTCCGGAGTGCGCGGTGCGGTCGAACACCCACTGCACCGGCGAGCCGAGCGCCGCGAAGAACGGGCGGCGCAGCACCGTGCGGTCGTAGACCACGTGGACGTTGAGGATCGGCGCGGTGCCGAAGTCGGCCAGCTGCCGCTGCCCGTCGATGGCGTCGGGCGGCAGCAGGGCGGCAGCGGTGTCCTGGGCGCCGGCCAGGACGACGGTGTCGGCGGTGAGCAGCTCGCCGCTCTCCAGCCGGACGGCGTGCTGAGGCGTGGCCGGCTTGAGCTCCGCGGCACGGGCGCGCAGCAGCACCCGCACGCCGGCGCGCTCCAGCTCGGCGAGCGCCGCGTCGTGGTGGATCGCGCCCAGCGGGACGGCGGCCGTGCCGATGTCGGAGGCGCCCGGGTCGGAGAGCAGCCCGGTCTTGAACACCATCGCGGCCAGCGCCAGCGACACCTGGTCGGCCCGGGCGTTCAGCGTGGCGACGCCGACCAGGTCCCACAGGGCGGCGAGGGTGCGCTCGTTCTGCCCGTTGCGGCGCAGCCACGCGCCGAAGGAGAGCCCGTCCAGCGCCGGGTCGGCGAGGTCCAGGCCCTTCAGGGCGAGCGCGCCGCGGACCACCCGGGCCCGGTCGGCCGGGCCCAGGTGCGGGTACCGGGCGAGGCTGCCGGCCAGGTGCAGCGGAACGGGCAGCCCGGCCCGCCGCAGTCGGCCCAGGGTTCGCACCGGGGCGCCGTCGGGCCCGGAGACGCCCAGGACGGGGACGTCGAGCCGGTCCTGGAGGTGGACCAGCCGGCTCGCCCCGAGCCGGTCGATCAGGCCCCGGTAGGCGGTGCAGCAGCGCAGGTAGACGTGCTGGCCGTTGTCGACGGTCAGCTCGCCGCGCTGGAACGAGAAGGCCAGCCCGCCCAGCCGGGGGCGGCCCTCGACCAGGGTGACCCGGTGGTCCGCCTCGGCCAGCCGCAGTGCGGCGGTGATCCCTGCCAGGCCGCCGCCGACCACGACGGCGGCCGGGCGCGCGGCATCGGCTCGCCCGGTCATCGGCCCTCCCCCTCGCATTCGCTGGACCGCCCGGTGGCGGTCGTTGTGGCCAGCACAGTCGTGGTCAACACGGCTCTACCCATAAGTGATTCCCCGCTGACACAGCGTGACAGAACTGTGGCGAGAATCAAGAACGCCCCCCGGCGAGCCCGGAAAGCGCCACATACGCCTTCTCCCAGCCCGGCAGCGAGACCCGGCCGCGCAGGACCGACTCCGGGTCGGCGGCGATCCGGCCGAGCAGCCGGTGGTAGATCCCGGCCATCGCGGCGGTACAGGCCCGGCTGCGGCGGTCGAGCATCGGCAGCAGCCGCAGACCCTCCTCGAACGCGGCCTGGGCGCGGGCGGCCTCGAAGGCCACCAGGCCGGTGAAGTCGGCGCCGATCGGCGGCCTGGGCAGCGCGAAGCCCTGCTCGCAGCCGAACCTGGCCAGGTCTTCGGCGGGCAGGTAGACACGGCCGTTCAGGGCGTCCTCGCGCAGGTCGCGCAGGATGTTGGTGAGCTGCAGCGCCAGGCCCAGGGTGTCCGCGTAGCGGGCACCGCGCTCCGGGTCGTCGCAGCCGTACACGCCGAGCGAGAGCCGGCCGATCGCGCCCGCGACGCAGCGGCAGTAGACCTTCAGCTCCTCGTAGGTCTGGTACTCGGCGCCCTTGAGGTCCATCTCGACGCCGTCGATCAGTTCGTCGAAGCCGCCGAGCGGGATCGGGAAGCGCCGGGCGGCGTCCGCCAGGGCGACCTTGATCGGATCGGTGTCGTCCTCGGCGACCGCCCCGGCGCGGATCTCGCCCAGCAGCCCGCGGGTGCGCAGCAGGGCCTCGGCCTTGCGGTCGGCGGGCAGGTCCCCGTCGCCGATGTCGTCGACCCGGCGGGCCAGGGCGTACAGGGCCGACATGGCCAGCCGCTTGGGCTCCGGCAGCAGACGGATGCCGTAGCTGAAATTGCGCGCCTGTAGCCCGGTGACTGCCTCGCAGTACCGGTATGCCGCCATGACCTGCGCCGACGCCAGTGGTGATGCCGCCACTCGGGCGTTCACCTTCCCTTCGCGAAGATGGCCGCCGCCTTCGCTGCGAGGCGGCGCTTGTCAGGCTTCGCCTGCTGGGCGAGTACGTCGTACCCGGCGGCCTCGATGGCCGCCAGGGCCGCGTAGCCGCCTGCGGTGAATCCCGCCAGGAGCAGTCGAAGCCTCCCCCGAACCGTACCTACCAATGGCGCGCCGTGGTCGAGCAGGGTGCGTGCCCGGTCCGCCTCGAAGGCGATCAGCTCGCGCACCGCGCCGTTCGCGGCGGGGGCGGCGAGCTCCTCCTCGGTGACGCCGAACCGGGTCAGGTCCTCCTCCGGGAGGTAGATCCGGCCCTGGGCGAGGTCCTCGGCGACGTCCTGGAGGTGCTCCACGATCTGGAGGGCGCTGCAGATCTCGTCGGAGAGCCGGATCCGCTCGGGGGTGGAGACGCCCGCGATGGCCAGCACCAGGCGGCCCACCGGGTCGGCGGAGAGCGTGCAGTAGCCGATCAGGTCCTGGTAGGTGGCGTAGCGGGCGGTGGTCTGGTCCACCCGGTTGGCCTCGATCAGGCGGCGGAACGGCTCCGGGGTCAGGCCGTGCCGGTCGACCAGCGGGACGAGGGCGCGCAGCAGGGGGTGGCGGGGGGCCTCGGCGGTCCCGGGGTGCAGGGCGGCCTCAAAGACCCGGTCGAGGTCCCGCTCCAGCCCGTCGAGCAGGGCGAGCCGGAAGGCGGTCTCGGCCGGGCCGGGCTGGGCCGAAGGGGCGGCGGGGGGCTGTTCGGCCACCCCGAGCAGCCGGGCCGCGCCGGCCGGGTCGGCCAGGTCGCCGTCGCCGGCGTCGTCCACCAGGCGGGCGAAGCCGTAGACGGCCATCAGGTCGTCGCGCCAGGCGGCGGGCAGGAAGAACGGGGCGACCGGGAAGTTCTCCGCGGCCGCCTTGTCCAGCGTCACCCCCGTCGAACGGTCCGCTGGTTCACTACTGGGCTGGGCCGAAGCCGACACTGCTGTCACTCCCCCGTTCTACACCGCTCTGGATCACCGGTCCGACTCGGACACGCGTCCGAGTATGGCGTCACGTCCAGCACACAACCCCCGCGTCTACAGCCTGACACCACCCGCCGCGCGGGAGAAGGGCGCCCCGCCCGGCGCAGGGGCGCTCACCCGGCCGGCCGAGGGCCGCCCGGGGGCGTACCGGAGGCGCGCAGACGGCGGGAGGGCCGGTGCCGGGGGTGGTTCCCGGTACCGGCCCTCCCGTACGGGGCCCGGTGGGCGTTACGGGCGCTCGCCGCGCTCGTAGCGGCCCACGACCTCCTCGGTCGGCCCGTCCATGATCAGCTCGCCGTGCTCGATCCAGATCGTCCGCTCGCAGACCTCGCGGATCGAGCTGTTGTCGTGGCTGACCAGGAAGACCGTACCGGCGGCCTTGCGCAGTTCGGTGATGCGGTTCTTGCTGCGCTGCTGGAACGCCTGGTCGCCGGTGGCCAGCGCCTCGTCGATCAGCAGCACGTCGTGGGTCTTCGCCGCCGCGATGGAGAACCGCAGACGGGCGCCCATGCCGGAGGAGTAGGTGCGCATCGGCAGGGAGATGAAGTCGCCCTTCTCGTTGATGCCCGAGAAGTCGACGATGTCGTCGTAGCGCGCCCGCACCTCGGCCGGCGACATCCCCATCGCCAGGCAGCCGAGCACGACGTTGCGCTCGCCGGTGAGCTCGTTCATCAGGGCCGCGTTGACGCCCAGCAGGGAGGGCTGGCCGTTGGTGTAGATGCCGCCCTTCTCGGTCGGCAGCAGACCGGCGATGGCCGCCAGCATGGTCGACTTGCCGGAGCCGTTGGAGCCGATCAGACCGATCGCCTCGCCCTTGTACGCGGTGAAGCTGATCCCGCGCACCGCGTGCACCTCGCGCACGCCGGAGGCGCGCTTGCGGCTGATGATCCGGCTGATCGCGGAGGTGGCGCTGCCCTTGCCGGAGCCCGCGCCGTGCACCCGGTAGACGATGTGCACGTCGTCGACGACCACGGTGGGCTCGCGGGCCACGTCCGCGTCGTTGATCGAGAGGTTCTTGCTCAGGTCGGTGTCAGCCACGGCCGTACTCCTCCTCGGCCTTCCAGAAGAAGACATATCCGATCAGCAGCATTCCGAGCCCCCAGCCGATGCCGTACTTCCACAGGTGGGCCGGCAGTTCCTGGGCGTTGGCGCCGTAGACGTGCTTGTTGTAGATCTCCGGTGCCAGGGCGTGCCGGATGAGGTCCATGTAGACCGAGGCCGGGTTGATCTGCATCAGCGTCTGCCAGAACGGCGGCCAGCTGTCGATCTTGTCCTGGATGCTGTACATCACGCCGGACAGGTACATCCACGCCCGCATCGCGAACGGGATCAGCTGCGAGATGTCACTCGTCTTGGCCCCGATCCGGGACATGATCAGCGCGACACCGGTGTTGAACATCGACTGCAGGAGCAGCGCCGGCAGGACCAGCACCCAGGTGACACTGGGCTTGACGCCGGTGACCAGCACGACCACGACCAGCACGACCATCGAGATCAGCAGCTGCTGCAGCTGGATCACGGTGAAGGCGATCGGCAGCGAGGCGCGCGGGAAGTGCAGCGCGCGGATCAGGCCCAGGTTGTCCGAGATCGCCCGGGTGCCCGACTGCACCGCGCTCTGGGTGAACTGGAAGACGAACACGCCGATGCAGAGCCACGCGACGTACTTCGGGAATCCGTCCTTGTTGTTCAGGATCACACCGAAGACCAGGTAGAACACCGCGCAGTTCAGCAGCGGCGTCACGACCTGCCAGAGCTGGCCGAGCTTGGCGTCGGTGTACTGGGCCACCAGGCGGGCGGTGGCGAAGGCCCAGATGAAGTGGCGCCGGGCCCAGAGCTGCTTGGTGTAGGCGACCAGACCGGGCCGTCTGCCGCTCACCGCCAAGCCGTACTTGTCCGCAAGCTGCTTGGGGGTCAGGCCCGCGTCCGCCCCCCTCGGGGCTGAGAGGCTGACGGGTTCACTCACTGTCGACACATTCGTCCTTCGCGCGGGATCGGGTCGGGGCGGCCGGTCGGCGGGGGTCCGCCGGCCGTGCGCCGAGGGGGATCCACTGGGATCACGGGGGGAATCCGGCCGGTGTGTGGTCACCGGCCGCAGCGATCGGCCGACCGTACGGCAGTACGACCGCCCGATCGACCGGCGGTACGGTCATCGGACGGATCAGATGACCGGTGGCCGGCCCAGCCTGGTCAGTCGCCAAACGGTACGCCATCGCATGGGCCGCCGCGCACCGCACGGTTCGCGCCAGCCCGCCCGGAACCCGCCCCACCAGGCCTTCAGCGCCTCCGGGGAGGGGCGTCGGGCCAGGGTGAGCAGAAACCAGGTTCCCAGGTAGAGAGGCACCAACAGGGCCGGAAGGTTCCGCCTCGCGAGCCAAACCCGGTTGCGGGCCACATTGTGGAAGTACGAGGCGTGCCGGGCGGGCGACGTGGTCGGGTGGTGCAGCACCACGTCGGCCCGGTAGTCGACGGCCCAGCCGGCGTCCAGCGCGCGCCACGCGAGGTCGGTCTCCTCGTGCGCGTAGAAGAACTCGGCGGGCAGCTGGCCGGCCTGCTCGAACACCGTGCAGCGCACGGCGGCGGCGCCGCCCAGGAAGGTGGTCACCCGGGACGAGCGCAGCGGGTCGCCGACGCGCAGCCGGGGCACGTGCCGGCGCTGGGTGACACCGGTGTCGGGGTCGGCGATCCGGAAGCTGACGATGCCCAGCTCCGGATCGGCGGTGAAGGCCTCGCGCAGCAACCGGGCCGAGTCGGTGCCCGGCAGCCGGCCGTCGTCGTCCAGGAAGAGGACCGCGTCCACGTCCCGGCCGTCGCGGCCGAACAGCTCGATGCCGACGTTGCGGCCGCCCGGGATGCCGAGGTTCTCCGGCAGTTCGACGGCGCGCACGCCCGCCGGGAGCGGCGGCATCGGGGCGCCGTTGACGACCACGGCCAGCTCGACCTCCGGGCCCTCCTGGGCGCGGACCGACTCGATCAGGGCGTTCAGTTCGGCGGGGCGGTTGCCCATGGTGATGATCACCGCGCCGAGCCGGAAGGTGTCCGCGGCCGGGCCGCTCACCGCGGTCACCGCAGCCTGCTGGAGAGGACGATGCTCAGCAGGTGCAGCACGGTCTGCAGCATGGCGATGGCGGCCAGCACGACCACCGCGAGCCTGGTGAAGAACAGCCCGCCGTGGACGGCGTCGGCGACACCCGCCGCGAGGATGAACAGCGAGGCCTCGACGGCGCCCACCAGCCGGTGGAACTTGAGGAAGGAGGCCGCCCGGCGGGCCTTGGCCACCCCGGACGAGCGCGGCACCGAGGCGCTGTCCTCGACCGCCGTCAGACCGCTGCGGGCGCGGGCCACGTCCACCAGGTCGGTCTCGGACTTGATCAGGATGGCGCCGAGCGCGGCGAGCGTGCCGAGGAAGGCCCACTCCCAGTGCGCCGCGCCGCCCGCCCGGTGGAAGAGGTCGCAGCCGCGCAGGCCGAGACCGGTGAGCAGGGCGGCCTCGGACATGTAGTGGCCGACCCGGTCCAGGTAGACGCCGGTGAGCGAGGTCTGCCGGCGCCAGCGGGCCACCTCGCCGTCCACGCAGTCCAGCAGCAGGTAGACCTGGATGAGCAGGGCGCCGAGGATCGCGCCGGTGATACCCGGGACGATCAGCGCGGCACCGGCCAGGATGCCGGTGAACATCATCAGGTAGGTCAGGCCGTTGGGCGTGATCGCCGTCTTGGTGGAGAGCACACGGGTGATCCGCAGTGAGATCTTCCGCATGTACAGGCGGCCGGCCCAGTGCTCGGCGCTGCGGCGCTGGAGCATGCCCTCCGGGTGGATCACCGCGCGCAGTTCCTCGATCGAGGGGCGGCGGGTCAGGTCCACCGGGGGCCGGTCGGGGCCGCCGGCGGAGGGTCCGGTCGGGCGGTCAGCTGTTGACGGCTTGGACATAGTCGGCGTACGCGTCCCTGATTGCGGATGGGGAGAGGTCGAGGTGCTCAAGAATGGTGAAGCGGCCCGGACGGGTGTTCGGAGCGTAGTGCACCGCCTCGGTGAACTCCGCCTCGGTGAAGCCGATCTGAGCGGCGGTCACCGGCAGTCCGTGGTACGCCAGGCGCTCCACGATCAGACCGGTCAGCTCGTGCTCGCCCCGCAGGAAGCTGGCGAAGGCGGCCCCGAGGCCGACCTGTTCGCCGTGCTGGGCGGACCGCTTGGGATACAGCACGTCCAGGGCATGCGAGATCTCGTGGCAGGCGCCCGACGAGGGCCGGGTGCTGCCCGCGATGTTCATCGCGATGCCGGACAGTACCAGGGCTTCCGCGAGGGCCGTAAGGAGGTCCCGGTCCTGGAGGTTTCCGGGATGGCGCAGCAGGTTCTCACCGGCCGAGCGGGCCATCGCGACGGCCAGTCCGTCCACCGGTTCGCCGGTCACGGCCTGAGACAGCTCCCAGTCCGCGCAGGCCGAGATGTTGGAGATGACGTCGCCGATCCCGGCCGCCACGAAGCGCGGCGGGGCCTGCCGGATCACGTCGAGGTCGACCACGATCCCGATCGGGCTGGGCACCCCGTACGAACCCCGGCCGGCGTCGTTGTCGAGCGTGGAGACGGGCGAGCAGATGCCGTCGTGGGCGAGGTTGGTGGCGACCGCGACCAGCGGCAGGCCGACCCGGGCGGCGGCGTACTTGGCGGCGTCGATGATCTTGCCACCGCCGAGTCCGACGATCGCGTCGTAGTGCCCGCCGCGGATCTCGTCCGCCAGCCGCACCGCGCTGTCCAGGCTGCCGTCGTCGACGTTGTACCAGTCGGCGCCCGGCAGGGCCGGCTCCAGCCGCGTCCGCAGCACCGCCCCCGAGCCGTTGCTGATCGCCACCGCGATCCGGCCCGAGGCGGAGAGCCGCTGGTCGGCGAGGATGCCGCCGAGTGTGTCCAGCGCGCCCGGACGGATCTCGACGAAGACCGGCGACGGGACCAGCCTCGTCAGTACTGGCACGCGATCTCCCGCGCCTTCGCCAGGTCGTCGTGGTTGTCGACCTCGACCCAGGACACCTCACCGATCGGCTGCACGTCGATCCGCAGACCGCGGTTCACCATCTCCTGGTAGCCGTCCTCGTAGTACAGCTGCGGGTCGCGCTCGTAGGTGGCGCGCAGCGCGTCGGTGAGGTCGGCGGCGGCGGACGGGTTGATCACGGTGAGGCCGATGTACTCGCCGCTGGCCTCGACCGGGTCCATCAGCTTGGTGATGCGGCGCATGCCGGCGGCCGGGTCGACGACGACCTTCATCTCCTCGTCGGCGAGCTTCTTCACCGTGTCGAGGGCGAGCAGGATGCCCGGCGCGGCGCCCGCCTCGGTGAGGCGCTGGTTGCCCTCCAGCATGGTCCGCTGGACGGAGGCCGGGTGGACGGTGTCACCGTTGGCCAGCAGCAGGCCCTCGGCGAAGAGGTCGCGGGCGCACCAGAGGGAGTAGGCGTTGTTCCACTCCTCGGCCTTGTCGTTCTCGACCAGGGTGAGCCGGACGCCGTACTTCTCCTCCAGCGCCGTCTTGCGGTCGTAGACCGCCTCCTTGCGGTAGCCGACGACGATCGCCGCCTCCCGGAGGCCGACCTCGGCGAAGTTGCGGAGAGTGAGGTCCAGGACGGTCCGCTCCCCGGCGACCGGCACCAGCGCCTTGGGCAGCGTGTCGGTGTACGGGCGCAGCCGGCGGCCGGCGCCGGCTGCCAGAACGAGGCCGATCATGCGGGGTCTCCTGATCCGTCGTGCAGTGCGCTGCTGCGCCTGCTGCCGGGCGGCCTGCTGGGCCGGCCGGGTGGGCGGGCGCGCCGGTGCCGCCGCAGATGCGGGCACCGTGTCGTATGTGATGGTAGGCGACCGGGGCGACCGGCCCGAACGCGGCCGGGGGGCTGCGCGGACGGGGAGCTGCCCTGTCCGCGTGCTCGGAAGCGGTCGGGAACGGTCATGATCGACCTCGTTGTGCGTGGGACCCGTCCGGACCGCCACCCATACGGCAGACTGGAGCATGACGCCGGCACCGGTGCTCCCGTTGCTCCCGAAAGAGGCCTCATGCCCCAGAGTCCGCCGACCGACCCGACGCACTTCACCTCCGAGATCGACACCGGTCTCGACGTGGAGACCGACGTGGAGACCGTGGTGACGGCCGGCCCCCGGGCCTCGGCCGGGGCGGGATCGGGCACCGAGATCCTGCTGGAGCTGGTCGACGACGAGGGCGTCACGACCGGCACCGCCGAGAAGCTCTGGGCCCATCAGCAGCCCGGCCGGCTGCACCGGGCCTTCTCGGTGTTCCTCTTCGACCGCCAGGGCCGGATGCTGCTCCAGCGCCGGGCCCTCTGCAAGTACCACTCCCCCGGCGTCTGGTCGAACACCTGCTGCGGCCACCCGTACCCCGGCGAGCCGCCGTTCGTCGCCGCCGCCCGCCGCACCGCGGAGGAGCTGGGCGCCGCACCCGCGCTGCTCTGCGAGGCCGGCACCGTCCGCTACGACCTGCCGGACGAGACCTCCGGCCTGATCGAGCGGGAGTGGAACCACCTGTTCGTCGGGCTGATCACCGCCCCGGTCGAGCCCGACCCGGACGAGGTCGACGACTTCGCCTTCGTGACCGCGCAGGAACTGCGCGAGCTGCGGGCCGAGCGCCCGTTCTCGGTCTGGTTCGAGACCGTCTTCGAGGCGGCCCTGCCCGGCATCCGGGAAATCGCCGGCCGCGACTGGTAGCCGACCGCTACCCGGTCTCCTCCCGGGGGATGGGCAGCGAGGCCCAGACCACCTTGCCGCCCTCCCCCGTCCGTTCCACGTCGCAGACCCCGCCAGCCTGTAGGGTCACGCTCTTCACCAGCAGCAGCCCGCGCCCGCCGGTCCGCCCGGTGTCGCTCTCCAGGGCCTTCGGCCGGTAGGGGTCACCGTCCTCGACCGAGACCCGCACCCAGCCCTCCCGGACCGACAGTTCGGTGGTGACCTCCGGCGAGAGCCGCGCGGCGTGCGTGACCGCGTTGCCGACCAGCTCCGAGACGATCAGCAGCAGGTCGTCCACCAGCTCCTGGTAGCGCACCCCCGCCATGCCCTGGGCCAGCAGCCGGTCGCGCACCGCGTGTCTGGTCCGGGGCACCGACGCCTCCACCGCCGGCACCGGGAACCGCCACACCCCCTCGACGGGCCCGTTCTCCCCGCGTCTCGGCTCGGCCTTCGCCGCCCCGTTGATCTGCTCCACGTCCAGCCGCCCTTCGTCCGCGACGCCGGGAATCAGGCGTTCCGCTCATGGCGCCCTCGGTTCACAGAGGCTAGGAGAGCCGTCCACGGGGACGCGGCTCCGTCGACAACTTGCCCGGGTCGGACCGTTCCCGTCCGGTACCGACCGCCGTCCGCCCCCAACCCGACCGCTTGGTTCACCCGAACCACCGCTTCGCCCCGCTTTCGATCAGGCCCTCGACCCATCCCTCCCAGCCCAGCCAGCCCTGCCGTCCCCATCGGCCCGCACCGAGGAAACGCAGGTGAGAAGCGCTCCAGAACCCTGGTAATGTTCTCTCTGTCGCCGAGGGGGCGAGCAGGAAGACCCCGAAGCACACACCCTGTCCGGGTGGCGGAATGGCAGACGCGCTAGCTTGAGGTGCTAGTGCCCTTTATCGGGCGTGGGGGTTCAAGTCCCCCCTCGGACACAGAGTGATTCCCCGTGGGAGCTCGTAAGAGCACCTGCGGGGAATTTTCGTTTTCCCGGCCTCGTGGCAGTGGCCGTGGCCGTTGTCACAGCCGTTGTCACAGCCGTCGTCGCGGCAGTCGGCCCGGTTTTCACGGCCGGCCCGGTCGTCGCCGTCGACGCCGCTGCCGACGCCGTCGCCGACGGCCAAGGGCAGTGCGTGGCACGCCCGTTCGGCGGCAGCCCGCCCGTACCACGAAAGCACCCGGGTGGCGGACACAAGATGGCAACAATTGCGCCATTTGAGCTTTATATGAGGATTTCGCCCGATTTCCCACCATAAGCTGTGTCCGTTTGTCCGGACCTGATGAGACAGAGGACCGATACGTTGAGCGCGCCCGCGCCGAGGACGGCATCCCATACGCATTACCGCCGCTCGCTCGGCACCATCAGCCTCACGGCCGTCGGCCTCGGGTCGATCATCGGCTCGGGCTGGCTGTTCGGCGCCGAGCGCGCCGCGCGCCTGGCCGGACCGGCCTCGATCGTCGCGTGGGTGATCGGGGCGGCGGTGGCGCTGACCATCGCGCTCACCTACAGCGAACTGGGGTCGATGTTCCCCAAGGCCGGCGGCATGGTGCGGTACGGCCAGTACTCGCACGGCTCGCTGGCCGGCTACCTGGCCGCCTGGGCCAACTGGATCGCCATCGTCTCGGTGATCCCCGGCGAGGCCACCGCCTCCGTGCAGTACATGAGCTCCTGGCACTTCGGCTGGGCCCAGGGGCTCTTCAACGGACAGGAGCTCACCGTCAGCGGGGTGGCCGTGGCCGGCGTGCTGCTGGTCGGGTACTTCGCGCTCAACTGGTTCGCGATCACGCTCTTCGCCAAGACCAACACCGCGATCACCGTGTTCAAGGTGGTCGTCCCCACACTGACCGCGAGCGCCCTGCTGCTGGCGCACTTCGACACCTCGCACTTCCAGGACCACGGCGGCTTCGCCCCGAACGGCTGGAGCGCGGTGTTCACGGCCGTCGCCGTCTCCGGCATCGTCTGGGCGTTCAACGGCTTCCAGTCCCCGCTCAACCTGGCCGGCGAGGCCCGTAACCCCGGCAAGTCGCTGCCCATGGCGGTGATCGGCTCCATCCTGATCGCCCTGGTGATCTACGTCGTGCTCCAGATCGCGTTCCTGGGTGCCGTCCCCACGGCGGACCTCTCCCAGGGCTGGGGCGGCCTCGCCTACACCTCGCCGCTCGCCGACCTCTCGATCGCCTGGGGCCTGAACTGGCTCGCCCTGCTGCTGTACGCGGACGCCTTCGTCTCGCCCAGCGGCACCGGCATGATCTACGCCGCCACCACCTCGCGCATGATCCACGGGGTGCAGGAGAACGGCCACCTGCCGGCCGTCTTCGGCCGGGTGGACCCCAAGACCGGCATCCCGCGCCCGGCGCTGCTGCTCAACCTCCTCATCGCCTTCCTCTTCCTCGCGGTCTTCCGCGGCTGGGGCTCCCTGGCCGAGATCGTCTCGGTGGCGACCGTGATCTCGTACATCACCGGCCCGGTCGCCGTGATGGCGCTGCGCCGGCTCGCCCCCGAGCTGCCCCGCCCGGTCAGGCTCCGCGCGATGCCGGTGATCGCCCCGACCGCCATGGTCTTCGGCTCGCTGGTGCTGTACTGGGCGCGCTGGCCGCTGACCGGCAAGGTGATCCTGCTGATGGCCGCCGGGCTGCCGATCTGGGCCTGGTACGAGCTGCGCAAGCCGTGGGCCGAGCTCAAGCCGCACCTCAAGGCCGGCGTCTGGATGATCGCCTACCTGTTCGTGATGGCCGGGGTCTCCTGGGCCGGCAGCGCGGACTTCGGCGGACACGGCTACCTGCCCGAGGGCTGGGACCTGCTGATCGTCGCCGTGCTCGCGCTGGCCTTCTACCGCTGGGGCCTGCGGAGCGCCTGGCAGAACCCCTCGCTGGACGCCGTCAAGCATGAGCTCACCGCCGAGGGCGGGACGGGCGACACGCCGCACGCCGCCGACGCCACGGAGGGCGCCCGCGCCTGAGCCGCCGCTCCGAACCGCGGTACCCGGCGACGTGCCGGCCGAGCCTCTCGGCCGGCACGTCGCGTTTTCCCGGAGGCGGGGTGGAGGCCTGAACCCCGGGGGGGGGGGGAGCAATACGAAATTCGTTGGTCAGAGAGCAATAGCTTCATCATCTTCCGTTCACCGGGACCGGGCTGCCAGCATCGGCGCACCGTCACCGCCCGAGGGAGATGCCATGAACCGCCCCCGTCCTCTGCGTTGTCTGGCCGCGCTGGCTCTGGTGGCCCTGGCGGCCACCGCCTGCGGGCGCTCCGACCAGGGCACCGCTCCGGCTCCGGCCGGGGCCCAGGGTGCCGCCGGAAAGAGCGGCGCCGAGGCGCTGCCCGCGAAATTCAAGCAGGCCGGTGTGCTGAGAGTGGCCACCGCCGTCGGATACCCGCCGATGGAGATGTACAAGCCCGGGACCACCGAGCTGACCGGGGTGGACCCGGACCTGGCCGCGGCGATCGCCGGGCGGCTGGGGCTCAAGCTGGAGATGACCAACGCGTCCTTCGACGGGCTGATCCCCGGCCTCCAGGCCGGCCGGTTCGACCTGGTGATGTCCTCGATGACCGACAGCGAGCAGCGCCGCCAGGCCGTCGACTTCGTGGACTACTTCCGCACCGGCGGCGTCGTGATGACCAAGAAGGACAACCCGGAGGGGATCAAGTCCCTGGAGGACCTGTGCGGCAAGGCCGTGGTCCTCGCCAAGGGCAGCTCCAACCTGGACATCGGCGAGCAGCAGAACGCCAAGTGCGCCACCAAGATGAACATCTCGCAGAGCGAGGACGCCCCGACCGGGCTGCTCCAGCTGGACAGCGGACGGGCGGTGGCCACCATCGTGGACTACCCGGTGGCGCAGATGTTCGTCCAGAAGAACGGCTCCTACCAGGTGCTGCCGGAGCAGTACGGGACGGCGCCGTGGGGCATCGCGGTGGCGAAGAAGGAGAGCGGGCTGCGGGACGCCGTGCAGGGCGCGCTCCAGGAGCTGATCGAGTCCGGTGACTACCGGAAGATCCTGGACCAGTACGAGGTCGGCGGCAGCGCCGTGACCCGCGCCACCGTCAACACCGCCGGGCAGTGAGAACGGCGATGAGCACCGATATGAGAGAAGCCGCGCTCCCTGGCTCCGGCGCCGCGCCGGCTGAGGACGACCTGACCCTCCAGGTGACCGGACGCCCCCGGCCGGGGCGCTGGCTGGCGGTGCTGGCCGCCGCGTTCATCGCGGTCTGGCTGGCCTACACGGTCATCGTCAACCCCAACCTGCACTGGGACATCATCGCCGAGTACCAGTTCGACAGCGTGATCCTGGAGGGGCTCTGGGTGACCGTCCAGCTCACCCTGATCTCGCAGCTGGTCGGCATCGTGATCGGTGTGGTGGCGGCGGTGATGCAGCTGTCCGACAGCCCGGTGCTGCGGATGACGGCCGGCGCGTACACCTGGTTCTTCCGGGGGACGCCGCTGCTGGTGCAGCTGATCTTCTGGTTCAACCTGGCGCTGCTCTTCCCGGAGATCAGCATCGGCATCCCGTTCGACGGACCCAAGCTGGTCAGCTGGCAGTCCAACACCCTGATCACCGGGTTCGTGGCGGCGCTGCTGGGCCTGTCGATCAACGAGGGCGCCTATATGTCGGAGATCGTCCGGGCCGGCATCCAGAGCGTGGACCCGGGGCAGCGCGAGGCCGCCGCCGCGCTAGGCATGTCCAACCCGAAGATCCTCTTCCGGGTGGTGCTGCCGCAGGCGATGCGGGTGATCATCCCGCCGTTCGGCAACCAGTTCATCTCGATGCTGAAGACCACCTCGCTGGTCTCGGTCATCGCCGGCGCCGATCTGATGACCGTCTCCCAGCACCTCTACCTCGCCAACTTCGAGGTGATCGCGCTGCTGGTGGTGGCGTCGATCTGGTACCTGGTACTGACCACCATCGCCAGCGTCGCCCAGCACGCGGTGGAGCGGCGGTTCAGCCCCGGGGTGTCCGCCCGGCCGCTGCGGCGGCGGGTGCTGGGGAACCTCGTACCGGGGCGGACCAGGGCTCAGGGGGCGCCGGGGAAGGCCCTCAGGGCGAAGAAGCCCGCCGCGGCGAACACGGCGGAGAAGACGAAGGGGGCGGACCAGTGACGGTCGCGACGGACGATGACCTGATTCTCTCGGCACGCGGCGTGCGGAAACGTTTCGGCGAAACCGAGGTGCTGTGCGGCATCGACCTGGAGGTCCGCGCCGGGGAGGTGCTCTGTGTGATCGGGCCCTCCGGGTCCGGCAAGTCCACCCTGCTGCGCTGCTTCAACCACCTGGAGAAGATCGACGCCGGGCGGATCGCGGTCAACGGCGAGCTGGTCGGCTACGAGCCGCACGGCAGCCCGGCCGGAGCCAGGCTGCGCGAGCGGCGGCCCCGGGACATCCGCCGCCAGCGCGAGCGGATCGGCATGGTGTTCCAGCGGTTCCACCTGTTCCCGCACCGTACCGCCGTGCAGAACGTGATGGAGGGCCCGGTCGCCGTCAAGGGCCGCAACCGGGCCGAGGCCCAGCAGCAGGCCCGCGAGCTGTTGCGCCGGGTCGGGCTGGCCGACCGCGCCGACCACTACCCGGGCCAGCTCTCCGGCGGCCAGCAGCAACGCGTGGCGATCGCCCGCGCGCTGGCCATGGAGCCCACGGTGATGCTCTTCGACGAGCCCACCTCCGCCCTCGACCCCGAACTCGTCGGCGAGGTGCTCGGGGTGATGCGCGACCTGGCCCGCAGCGGGATGACGATGATCGTCGTCACCCATGAGATGGGGTTCGCCCGCGAGGTCGCCGACCGGGTGCTCTTCATGGACCAGGGCGCGGTCGTCGAGGCCGGCCGGCCCGACGAGGTGTTCACCGCCCCGCGCCACGAGCGCACCCGGGCCTTTCTCTCGACGGTGCTGTGATGGGGGCGATCGTGGGCATCTCCGACGTGGAACTGCTGGTCCGCGGCGGCACCCTGGTGGACGGCACCGGCGCCGCCGCCCGTCCGGCCGACCTCGCGGTCTCCGGCGGGCGGGTCACCGTCCTGCCGCCGGGCACCGCCGTGGCCGCGGCCCGGACGGTGGACGCCACCGGACGGATCGTCACCCCCGGCTTCATCGATGTGCACACCCACTCGGACGCGCTGGCCGCACCGGTCGGCGCGCACACGGCCGCGGACGACGACGCCGTCGAGGAGCTGCGGCTGGCCCCGCTGCTCCAGGGCGTCACCACCGAGATCAGTGGCAACTGCGGCAGCAGTCTCTTCCCCGCGCTGCCGCAGCGGCTGCCCGAGCTGGCCGAACACCTGCGGGTGACCTTCGGCATCGGGCCGGTCCGGCCGGCCGAGGACTTCGACGCCTTCGCCGCCGGCCAGCGGCCCGAGCTGCGGCGCAACCACATCGCCTCGCTGGTCGGTCACGGCACGCTGCGCGCCGGGGTGATGGGCTTCGACGCCCGCCCGCCCCGGCCCGAGGAGCTGGCCGCCATGTGCGAACTGCTCGACCGGGCCCTGGCCCAGGGCGCGGCCGGGCTCTCCACCGGGCTGATCTACCCGCCGGGCACCTACGCCGACACCGAGGAGATCGTCGCGCTGGCCAGGGTCGCCGCGCGGCACGGCAAGCCGTACGTGACCCATCTGCGGGACGAGATGTCGCAGGTGGAGAAGGCCCTGGAGGAGGCGCTGGAGATCGCCGAGCGGTCCGGCGCGCCGCTCCAGGTGTCGCACCACAAGACCGCGGGCCGGCACGCCTGGGGCGCGACCCTGCGCACCCTCCCCCGGCTGGAGCAGGCCCGCGCGGACGGGATCGACGTGCTCTGCGACGTCTATCCGTACACCGCGGGCAGTACCGTGCTGCACGCCATGCTGCCGCCGTGGACCAGCGAGGGCGGGGTGGCCGCGCTGCTGGAGCGGCTGCGCCGGCCGGAGGTGCGCGAGCGGATCCGGACGGACATCGCGCAGGGCGTGGCGGGCTGGGAGAACACCGTCGGCAACGGCGGCTGGGACCTCATCGCGGTGGCCGCCGCCCCGGCGCGCCGCTCGGCCGAGGGCCACCGGATCGCCGACCTGGCGGCCGACCGCGGGATCGACCCGGTGGAGTACGTCTGCGACCTGCTGCTGGACTCGCAGGGAGAGGTGACCATCATCAGCCACTCGATGCGCGAGGACGACGTCCGCCGGGTCCTGGCCAGCCCGCTGTCCATGATCGGCTCGGACGGGGTGCCCAAACCCGGCCGCCCGCACCCCCGTTGGGCGGGCAGCTTCGCCCGGGTGCTCGGCCACTACGGCCGCGACGAGGGGCTGCTGCCGCTGGAACTCGCGGTGCACAAGATGACCGGGCTGCCCGCCGAACGGTTCCGGCTGACCGGCCGCGGGGTGATCCGCGACGGCGCGGTGGCCGACCTGGTGGTGCTGGACCCGGACGCGGTCCGGGACGCCGCCACCTTCGAGCGGCCGCTGCTGGCACCGGAGGGCGTGGACACGGTCGTGGTGGCCGGGCGGATCGCGGTGCGCGACGGCCGGCCCACCTCGGTGCGGGCCGGAGAGGTGGTGCGGGTCCGATGAGTCTCGCCCAGGTGGCGGCCGCCGCCCGCAGTGCGGCGGCCCTGCCGCTCACCCTCGCCGTCGCCGCCGTGGACGTGGACGCCGTCGGCGAAGGGTTCGGCTGCGGCGGCGGGTTCGACGACGGTGGTGGCGGCTTCGGGGGTGACGGGACGGTCGGCGTGGACGCCGATGTCGTGCTGCCGGTCGCCAGCGCGTCCAAGCTGCTGCTGCTCGCCGAGGTGTCCCGGCGGCTGGACACCGGGGAACTGCACGCCGGCCGGCCGGTGGAGATCACCGACACCGATGTGACGGGCGGCACCGGGCTGCTGCGGCGGCTCGGCCGCCCCGGCTGGACGGTCGAGGACCTGGCCTGGCTCACCGCCTCGGTCAGCGACAACACCGCGACCAACGCGCTGCTGCGGCTGGTCGGCCTGCCCGCCACCGGGCGGCTGGCCCGGGAGCTGGGGCTGGCCCGGCTCACCCTGCACGACCGGGTGCGCGACGAACGCGGGCCGGGCGTGCCGCCGGTGTTCGCCACCGGCACCGCCGGGGACCTCGCCCGGCTGGTCGCGCTGGCCGTGCGCGGCGAGATGGCCTCGCCGGCCGCCTCGGCCCGGCTGCTGGACTGGATGCGGTCCAACACCGACCACGGTCTGGTCCCCGCGCTGATCGACCACGACCCGTACGCGCCCTGCTTCCCCGAGCCGCTGCCGGGCCGCCTGCTGGTGGCCAACAAGACCGGCACCGACACCGGGGTACGGGCGGACGCGGGTGTCGTCGTGGGCGCGCGCCGGATCGCCTACGCGGTGATCGCGCACTGGGACACGGCGCTCGGCCCCAGCACCGAGCGGGCGGCGGTGCACGCCATCCGCGAGGTGGGGCGGGCGCTGGCCGCCTGCGCGCTACGGCCGGTACGGCCTCGCGTCGGGGCGTGAGCCGGGTCGGGGCGTGAGCCGGGTCGGGGCGTGAGCCGGGTCGGGGCGCCCCACGTCCCGGCGGGGGTTGCTGAAAGTCCGTCCGCCGGCTGATCGAGTCCGTCAACGGCACCCGCGAAGGCCGGTTCGGCCTCGAACGGCACGGCGGCCGGAGCGTCGGAGGCGTCATCGCCTGGTCGGCCGGAGACCGCCCGGCGACGACCCGGGCGGTCCGGCACGACCGCGCCACCGGCCGGCTCGTCACCGGTTCACTGACCGCCCACGACCACGGTCCGGCGTCGGAGTTGCTCGGCCAGTGCTGTGACCGCATGGGTTCACCGGGCTCAAGCAATAGGCCGCTGTGCTGTTGCAGACGCCGTGACCGGCGCTCCGAGGCGGTCCATCTGATGGATAATCAGGGACTTGCCCAGACCGCAAGGCAGCGAGCCAATAGCATGGGGGCCCGGGCTACCCCCCCGGGACCCCCATGTCAGCACCTCCGTGTCGAACTCCAGCGTTGGTTGACCACGGTTTTCGCGCTCTGCATCAAATACGGCGAGAAAGGTCCAAACCCCTGCTGGCAGGGAATCCCGCAAGCTCGTCTCCGCTTCGGGATATTTCGAGGGATCGCGTTCCAGGGTTCCGGGCCTTGAACGCCGTACACGCCCCGGTTCCGGGCACCACCACAGATTTCCACAGGGTGCTGAAGCCCGTTTGTCCCGGCGACGGCTGCGGGTGTGTCAGTGCTTCTTGCCGCCGTTGAACGGCGGGGGGATGTCATCGCGACAGTAGCCCCTGCGGTGGTCGGCGGGATTACCGATCCCGCAGTACGCGGTGACGACTCCGAGGTCATGGCTGTCGGGTGACCTGCCTTCGGTGTCTGCGTGCTGCTGGACGACTACGGTGATGTTGTCGATGAAGTCCTTGTCGAAATGGAACGCCATCGTGTACGAGCATCGATTCTGGTAGCCCAGCGGCGAGCAGTACTGCGAGTCTCGCGCAATGAGCTGGATCGTGTGGGGCCCGATGTTGTGGTCCTCGCCCGCGTGCAGCCGTCCGAATCCCGCCGTCTTGGCCGGTTCAGCACTGTCGTCATCGATACGCGCTCCGCGCGCCTCACCCTTGCGAAGCATCACCTCGTAGTAGCTCAGGTCCTCCGAGACGCTCTCGCAGTTCCATTCGGTTTTGTTGATCTTGCTGTAATCGGTCGTTCCCTCCGGGCACCCGTCGCCCGCTTTGACCGCACGGCCGGTCGGAACCGTGGCTTCGGGTAGGTCCTGTGCACGCAGGGCGGGCAGGCGGTCCGCCGTCGGCATGGTTCGCGTCAGCCCTGCCGGAGCCGGCGTGGGATAAATCGACCAGTTGCCGACGTGGGTGGAGTTGTTGGTGAGGTTCGCGGTGACCACTCCGGTCTGGAACAGACTCTCGCGGCCGCCCCAGGGGCTGTGCTGGGGTGGGGTGTCCTGTTCATCGGAAGTGGGGAAGCCCAGGAAGCTGGTCTCTGCCCCGAGATCAACCCATGCCTGCCGAATCAGACCGTGCACCTCGTGCGCACCGGTGACGAAGCTGAAGTAGATAGACGCACCCTCGAACTCCTGACGGCGGCTGACGCCGTCGCCAAGCACGATCTCGTCGGTGGTGGGGTATCGCATGAACCCGGCCTCGTACCCGTACTGTCCCCACTTGGTGAGGAAGTCATGAGCGACAGGGTGCGCGCTTGTTGAGGGCGACCAGTAGATGTTGCCGCCCACGAACTCAGAGAACGCCCCGGCGCCGTCCGGCGCCGGCCTTTCGTTGGACTTCGGCAGCAGTAGGAAACTCTGTGGGCCACCCAGCGCCTTGTACTTGTCCAGGATCGCGCCGCACACCTCGTAGGGCGACGGGAAGAATGTCTCGCAGCCAGGCGACGCCGCAACACCCGGTTGCGACGGCGCCGGAGACAGTGGGGCAGACCGCGCGACGCTGCCTGCGCCGATCGAGAGCATCGCAATCGCCACTGCAACGACCATGCGACACAAGCGCGCGATCCTACCGAAGGAACGCCGGTGCGTGGTCTTTGAGGTCGTCAATCGGGGCCTCCGTCCTGTCCTGCCGACGTCGATCATTGACCTAACCCTGTTGGGAATTCAGCAGAATCGGGCGGTCCAAGGTCGATCGTCCTCGCAAGGCTTCATCGACCACAGCCGCATGACTGCGAACTCACTCAAACGGGTGACGTCCTCGCAAGATCACCGCAATGGCGGCGAACTCCCACATGCTCTGCCGGAACGCAGGATTGCGCTTCCCGCCCTGGTGCGACGGAGCCGTCTCCCACTCCGGCTCAGGCCCCGGGACCTCGATCTCGGCCATGCCGACCTCCCCTGCCCGAACACCACCGCCGCATCCGGCGACGACCGTTGCTCGCCGACCGCCCACGACCGCGGTCCGGCTCCGGAACCGCGCGTGTAGCAGACGTCCTGACGGTGGACAAGGGCGGCCGGTGGCGGGACCTCGCCAAGCGGACGTCAAGACTCCGTATCGGAAGTTCTACAGTCGTGTAAAACGGCGCCAGCTCGATCATGATCGTCGAATATCTGACGATAGATCAGATATCAGCGCAGGCGGGGCGGTGCGGTTCGCACGGAAACCCACGGCAAAGCGGGTGTGTTTGACCCGTTTTGTCACCCCGTCGGAGGCCTTCCCCGGCTGGCGAGACCTGGCCAATGCCTGAGCCGGGCCTGTCATTTCAAATGCCGGATTGTCATGCTTCTCGCCAGTCCCGTTCGGTAGCCACCACCCCCACCCCCGGTGCTCTGCCGCTCGACCGTACGGGGCGCAGCACGTCAGCGCCCGTTCCGCCCCACAGGTGCCGACCCGGCCCCGGGGACGTGGTGCGACCGCGTACCGACGCGGTTTCCCGGAAGGACTCGCACGTGAAGCGAAAGCTTGCGACCGTCGCCGTGCTCTCCGCCACCGCCCTGCTCACCGGTGTCGTCCAGGTGAGCGCCACTGCCCAGGCCGGCCCGGCCCCCGCCCTCCAGGCGCAGGCCGCCCGGCAGCACGCCGCCATGATCGCGCTGGCGAACGGCCAGGCCGGACCGCTGGCCAAGGCCCTCGCGCTGGGCGGCCAGGAGAAGCTGGTCGCGAAGGACGCCGTGGTGGACGCCGACGGCACCCGCCACCTCCGTTTCGAGCGCACCTTCGCCGGCCTGCCGGTGCTCGGTGGCGATCTGGTGGTCCATCAGAAGGCCGACGGTTCGGTGAAGAAGGTCGACAAGGCCGTCTCCGCGCGGATCAGCCTGCCGAGCCTCACCCCGCGGATCCCCGTCGACCAGGCCGCCGCGCAGGCCACCGGCGCGATACGGGCCACCGTCGGCATCACCGGGGACGCCGACGAGTCCCCGCTGACCCAGGTGCACCGGACCGGCACGCCGGAGCTGGTGGTGTGGGCGAGCGACGGCAAACCGCGGCTCGCGTACCGGACCGTCGTGGAGGGCGTGCGCGCGAACCGCACCCCGAGCCGACAGCTGCTGGTCACCGACGCGATCACCGGCCAGGTGCTCTCCAGCCACGAGCAGGTGCAGACCGTCTCCGGTCCCGGCAACGGCGTCTTCGTCGGCAGCGTCCAGCTGAACACCGTCCAGAGCGGCGGCCAGTACCGGCTCCAGGACGACACCCGTGGCGGCCAGTCCACCAGCGACATGAACAACGGGACCGCCGGCAACGGCTCCCTGTTCGCCAACCCGACCAACAGCTGGGGCGACGGAACCGTCTCCAACCGCGAATCGGCCGCCGTGGACGCCCAGTTCGGCGCGGCGACCACCTGGGACTTCTACAAGAGCGCCTTCACCCGCAACGGCATCCGCGACGACGGCGTCGGCGCCGCGAGCCGCGTGCACTACGACACCAACTACACCAACGCGTTCTGGGACGACAACTGCTTCTGCATGACCTACGGCGACGGCTCGGGAGACAGCCACCCGCTGACCGAGATCGACGTGGCCGGCCACGAGATGACCCACGGCGTCACCGCCGCCACCGCCGGCCTCAACTACGCGGGCGAGTCCGGCGGCCTCAACGAGGCCACCTCCGACATCATGGGCACGATGGTCGAGTGGTACGCCGACCTGCCCTCCAACCCGCCGAACTACTGGATCGGCGAGCTGATCAACCTCAACGGCGACGGCACCCCGCTGCGCTACATGGACCAGCCCTCCAAGGACGGCCAGTCGGCCGACTACTGGTCGGCGGACGTGGGCAACCTGGATGTGCACTACTCGTCGGGCGTGGCCAACCACTTCTTCTACCTGCTGTCCGAGGGCAGCGGCGCGAAGACCGTCAACGGCTTCGGCTACAACAGCCCGACGGCCGACGGCTCGACGCCGGCCGGCATCGGGCGGGACAAGGCCGCGCAGATCTGGTACCGCGCGCTGACCGTCTACTTCACCTCCACCACCGACTACGCGGGCGCCCGCGCGGCCACCCTGAGCGCGGCGGCGGACCTGTACGGCCAGGGCGGCGCCGAGTACAACGCGGTGGCGGCCACCTGGAGCGCGGTGAACGTCAACTAGGCGTGTCGGACGGGTTGGGCGTCGGACGGGTATAGGGCCTGAGGCCGCCGGGGCGGTCAGGACCACTGCAGCTCCAGCAGTGACCTGACCTCCCCGGCGGCCGCGCGCAGTTCGACGAGGAAGGCCCGCAGCACCGGGTTGCGGTTGGTGGCCCGGGTGGCCACCCCGATCCGCCGGTGCAGCCGCGGGTGGTCGAGCCGGCAGACGTGCACCCCGGAACTGTCGGCCACGCCCAGCGCCGGGATCAGCGCGACGCCCATCCCGGCCCGCGCGAGGTTGATCGTCACCTGGTAGTGGTCGCTGCGGCAGCGCACCCGGGGGCGGAACCCCTCGGCGGCGCAGGCCCGTTCGAGCACCGGCTCACCGGTGCTGCCGCCGTGCGTGCCGATCCAGCTCTCGCCCTCCAGCTCGGCCAGCCGCACCAGCGAGCGCCGCCCGAGCCGGTGCCGCAGCGGCACCACCACCAGCTGCGGCTCGTCGAAGTACATCTGGACGTCCACCGCCGCCTGCCGGCACCACGGGTCCAGCGGGTGTTCGAAGACGACGGCCGCATCCAGCCGGCCCGCCTCCAGATCGGGAATCAGCTCGTGCGGCTGCCCCATGATCAGCTCCAGCTCGACCTGTGGGTGCCGGACCGCGAACGCCGCCAGCGCCCGCGGGAGCAGATCCAGCCCCGCGGACGCGAAGAAGCCCAGCCTGAGCACGCCCGCGGTGCCCTCCGAATGCGCCCGCAGGTCGTCCTGGGCGACGGCCATCAGATCGGCGATCGCCTGCGCGTGTTCGGCGAGCCGCTCGCCCGCCGGGGTCAGCCGCAGCGACTGCGGCGCCCGTTCCACCAGCGCGACCCCCAGCTCCTGCTCCAGGCGGGCGAGCTGGTGCGAGATGGCGGACGGGCTCAGGTGCAGGGCCTGCGCGGCGGCCACGATGGTGCCCCGGCGGGCGATCTCCAGCAGGACGAGCAGACGGGCGCTGTTCAGCATCGGGCCAGATTAGGACGCATGCGACCGTCGCGCAGCCACCAGGGCCAGGTTTTCGGAATCATCCGGTCCGTTTTCGACGTCCAGGCGCAGCAGATCCTCCTCGGTCTCGCGCCGTACGACGAGGCGGGCCGCGCCGTCGCGGACGAAGACCACCGCCGGGCGGGGCAGCTTGTTGTAGTTGGACGCCATCGCGTAGCCGTAGGCGCCGGTGACGGGGGTGGCCAGCAGGTCCCCCACGCTCAGGTCGGCCGGGAGCGCCGCGTTGTCGATGATGACGTCGCCGCTCTCGCAGTGCTTGCCGACCAGCCGGGCCCGCAGCGGGCGGGGCGCCTCGGGGCAGCGCGGCAGGAACGCCTCGTAGCAGGCGCCGTACAGTGCGGGGCGCATGTTGTCGCTCATGCCGCCGTCCACGCTGACGTACGTCCGGACGTCCTTGATGTCCTTGATCGTGCCGACCCGGTACAGGGTCAGCCCGGCCCGCGCGGCGATCGAACGGCCCGGCTCCACGCCCACCTCTCCCGTCCAGCCCGCGCCGCGCACGGCCGCGTGCACCCGCTCGGCCCAGGCCGCGAACGAGGGCGCGCTCTGCCCGCCCAGGTAGGCCACGCCCAGCCCGCCGCCGACGGTCAGCCGGCGCACACCACGGGCGACGGCGAAGCGGGCGAGGGCGGCGGCGCCGTTGGCCAGCTCGGCGGCGTTCAGCACCTGGGAGCCGACGTGCGCGTGGACGCCCTCCAGGACGACGGCCGGGGAGTTCGTGGCCCGGAGCACGGCGGCGTCGGCGGTGCCGTCGGCGAGGCCGAAGCCGAACTTGGAGTCGTGCCCGCCGGTCTGGATCGCCGCATGGGCGCCGGCCGCCACCCCGGGCGCCACCCGCAGCTGTACCCGGGCGGGCGGCAGGCCCTCCTCGGCGTGCAGCCGCTCGATCCGGTCCAGCTCGTCGAAGCTGTCCACGACGATGTGGCGCAGGCCGACGGCCATCGCGGTGCGCAGCTCGGCGTCGCTCTTGTTGTTCCCGTGCAGCACGATCCGGTCCGGCGGCACCTCGGCGTGCAGGGCGACCCGCAGTTCGCCGCCCGAGGCGACGTCCAGCAGCATGCCCTCCTCATGGGCGAGGCGGGCCATAGCCGTGCAGAGGAACGCCTTGGACGCGTACGCGACGTTGCCGGGCCCGAAGGCGGCGACGGCCTCGCGGCAGCGCCGGCGCAGGTGTTCCTCGTCGTAGACGAAGAGCGGGGTCCCGTACTGCTCGGCGAGATCGTCGAGCAGGAGCCCGCCGACGGCCAGCCCATCGGGTCCGGCCTCGGCGGTGAGCGGCAACAGCCCCGGGCCGAGGGCTGATTGGGCTGGCGACAGTGGCGACACGATTCCTCCCGGGCAGGCTGGTTCACCTGCCATCCTCGGGGGGCGGGGAGGGACCGGGAAAGCGGATTCTTCGACCCCTGAGCCGTACCGATTTCGATGCTCGGGGGGAGGGGCGGGGTGGGTCAGTGCTCGGCGGGGAAGTCCCCGGCTCGGACGCCGACCACGAACGCCCGCCAGGCGTCGGCGGGGAAGGCGAGAGCGGGGCCGCTGGCGTCCTTGCTGTCGCGGACGGCCCGGCCACCGTCGGCGAGGCCTGCCACCTCCACGCACTCCCCTGCCTGGGTGGAGTACGAAGACTTCTTGAACGGGCTTACCAGCTCGATCATGCTCACTCTCCCTGTCTCTTTCCTTCTCCACGGAGGAGTTCTCAGAGCACGCGGTTGAACGAGAGCCGCGTCGACTGCCAACGTCGATACAGCGTCGCACCCCACGCCGAAGCAACACAACAGCCCCTGCGCCCAGTTCGGCGCAGGGGCTGTTGAAGCCGGGCGGGTCAGCAGTCGGCCGGGAAGTCACCGACACGGACGCCGGCCACGAACGCCCGCCACGTGTCGGTGGGGAAGGCGAGGGCGGGGCCGCTGGCGTCCTTGCTGTCGCGGACCATGACTGCGCCTTGCAAAGTGCCGCACTCGACGCAGTTGTCGTTCGGGTTACTGGCGGCCGCCTTCTTCCACTTCACGGGAAGGGCGGAGGCAACGGGGAAGTGGGTCACTTGAGCTTGTCTCTCTTCTCTGTGATGAGGTTGAGCGACTGGTCGAGATCCAAGGCGGTCGCCATGATCTCGTCGAAGGCCGCTCTGTAGATATCCACATGGTCCGGGTCCTCCACCCAGTCACTGCTCAGCATTCCGCTGAGTAGGACGAGGTCGAGATCCCGCTGCCGGAACTCGAGCAAGGCGAAGGGACCAGCCATGCCAGGGTGCGGCGGAGCCATCGCCGGCATGATCTGAATGTTGACATTCGGGAGCCTGCTGAACTGAAGCAGCTTGTCGAGCTGGTCAACCATCACCCCCTCTGCCGCGCCCATGGTCAGCGCGGACTCGTGGATCACCGCCCACAACTTCAGTGGGCTCTCCGACCGGGTGAGGACGGATTGCCGGTTGATTCGGACTTCAACCCGCTCTTCAACACTGGGCTTCGCGAGAACGCCGCTGGAGATGATGGCGTGGGCGTATTGGCGGGTCTGGAGCAGACCCGGAATATAGGCCGACTCGTAGGACTTACTGCCGACTGCGGTCTCTTCCAGCCGAATCAGGTCTGTGTAGAGCGGGTTCAGTTGTTCATAGCCGGCCACCCACCCCGGTCGACGCTTGTCCCGGAGGATCTCGACGAGGACTTCCTTCAACTCCTCGTCGCACTGGTAGAAGTCGAGGAGCGAACGGACGACGTCCGGCTTCAGCTGGACGCGAGCGTTCTCATACCTACTGAGCTTCACCAGGTTGACGCCGTCGACCTGGGCTGCCACCTCTTCGGCTGACAGGTTCTTGAGCTCGCGGAGCCTTCTCAGCTCGGCCGCGATGCGCCGGTAGCGCACGGCCGGCACTGCAACTGCCATCTACGTAAACCCTCCAGAGCTGTCCATGGACCAGTGTGCATGGCTTTGGTGATGCTCCGCCACCACCACCGTGAGCCTAGAGGTGGCACCTTGCCCGGTGGAGTGAAAGTTTTCATATTTGCTCGACATGGCTTGCGAATGCCCCGAGCCATGCTCCATGCTGTCCGTAACGGAAAGCTGACAGACGGTCACATCATGCCGGAGTCTGCGCCATGCTCGCCAGCACCCCCATGCCAGTGCACTTGGCGCCCTGAAGCACCGCCCGGCCGTCGCCGTCACCTATTACCCCACTCCCTGAAGGTGGCTCCGCCATGCCCGAAGCCCTCAACTGCCCTCCCCCGCCCTCCGCCTCCACCAGCTGCTGGCTGCCGCGCAGCAAGCGCTCGCCGGAGGAGGCCCGGCGAGCGCTCGAAAAGCTGCTCGCCGGCCTGCCCCACGGTCAGCGCTTCGCCGACGCCGGGCTGTTGCTGGTCTCGGAGCTCGTCACCAATGCCGTGGTCCACGGCACGCCGCCCGGCAACCGCATCTGGCTGGCGCTCTCCGTCGACGGCTCCCGCCTCCGCATCGAGGTGCACGACGCCCGGGCCGAACGCGGGCCGATCCTCCGCACGACTTCCGGAGAGGACGAGTCGGGGCGTGGTCTCCTGCTCGTCAAGTCGCTCTCCCAGCAGTGGGGTTGCTGCCCGCGCGAACACGCGGGAAAGATCATCTGGGCTGAGATCACCCCGGAGTCCGCGGCCGGCTCCGAGGAGAGTGCCGCGTGAGGGACAACCGCCTGGTCACCGCCGAGATCACCGGCATCATGCCGCCGACGACCTACTTCCTCCTCCCCAAAGCCCTCTCCTCGCTCTGGTTCTCCCTCCAGTTCCGCCCCCTCGGCAGACCCCAGTGGGAGTGGTTCGAGCGCTACCTCACCGGCCCCAGCGCCGAACGGTTCATCGTCGAACACCTCGACCACACCGGCCCGTTGTCCCTGCCGGTGATCCTCCCCGAAAGCGCCCACCACCTGCGCATCCGCTGGACCGTCCCGGGAGTTGACCGGTGATCCGCCGCGTGCACTCCTGGCTCCGCCACGAACCGGGCAACCGGTGGTTCCTCCACTGCTCACGGTCGCCGCTCGCCCGCCTCCTGCGTGCCGAACGCCGCCGCTTCGAAGCCGAACTGGCTCAGTGGCTGCCCGAGGCCTCGGAACGGATCAGGCAGCGGCTGCGGGACAGCATCGCCAACGGACCCCACTGACCGATCGGCGGGCAGGAACGCGCAACAGCCGCGCGGCCCGGGTGGGCCACGCGGCTGTGTGCGAAACGGCAGGTACTGAAGCCCGGCCGTCAGCCCTGGCGGGCGCGGCGGATCACGGAGGTGACCACCGGCGGGAGCAGGTCACCCGCGACGCGCTTGGCCACGTTGGCCGGGCGGCGGCGCTCGGCGGCGCGGGCCCGGCGGTCGGCGAGGTCCCTGGCCGCCTGCTCCTGCTCGCGCCGCAGCTCGCGGCGGGCCTCGTCGGCGGTCCGCTCGGCCTCGCGGCGGGCGGCCTCGGCGGCCAGCCGGTCGTGGTGGCGGGAGGTCTGGGCCGACCCGATGCCCTCCGAGGTGCCGAAGATCCGCAGCACCCGCTGCCCGTTCAGCGCCTCGTTGGCGAGCTCGCAGCCCTTGGCGAGGCCGATCCGGTCCAGCAGGTCGCGCTGGGCCGGCTCAGGGTCGCCCCAGGTGCCGTAGAACTTGCACTCGGTCAGCACGATCGGCTTGAGGCCGTGGTTGAACACCGCCTCCCAGGTGGCGGCGGCGACCCCCGGGGTGTGCTGCGAGCGGTAGTCGTCCAGGACCACCACGCCGTCCGACCGGAGCACCGTCCGGGCCACCTGGAGGTCGCCGACCACGTGCTCGTACAGGTGCGAGGCGTCGATGTGGATGAAACGGAACGCCCCGGCCGGGATGCGGCCGCCGGCCAGGGTCGAGGTGGGCGCCTGGATGATCTCCGGCAGCCGGTCGTGGAAGGCGAGGTAGTTGTTCTCGAACGCGGAGCGGGTCAGCGTCTTCCGGTAGGACGCGTCCATCTCGGCCGCGTTCTCGTCGTCCGGGGCGTCCGAGTCGAACAGGTCACAGACCGTGAAAGTCTCCCCGGGCTGGAGGTGCGAGCCGACCACGATCGCGCTGCGCCCCAGGTAGGCGCCCATCTCCAGCAGGTCGCCGGTGACCCCGGCCTTCTCCTGCCGGTTCAGGAACCACTCGAAGAGGTGTCGGTCGTGCTCCCAGAACCAGCCGGGCACGTCATCGAGCGAGGCCGGCTCTGCGGGCCGTTGCTGCTCGGCGGTCAACGCGGCGTCGGTCATGGGATGCTCCTTACGCGGTACGGACGACCCTTGAAAACGATCTCTCTGACGCGGATCCACGGGTCGGCGGGGAGGCTCTCCCCGCCGGCCGTCCGGGGCAGCCTCCGGCCCGACACGGGCACACCGCTCGGACCGGTTGCCAACGGTATTCCCGCGCGCCCGAGTTCGCTGCAATCTACCGCCGACTGATCAGCCGTGAGGAGGTTTCGGACAGAAGAGTTTCGCAACTCGCCACTTCATGGCCGCGTGGTGAACGCATCATCCGGCGGGACCGGTTCCTCCATCCTGCCGCCCCGGTGCCCGGGCTGTCACCATCAACGGGAACGATCTTCGTCGCGCCGGCCGCGCCTACGGTGGTGGCGGGCGGCCCCGCCGGAAGGGGCCCGGAGAGCTGGGAGCGGAGCGGATGAAGGCACCGGAGCGGGCACTGGCCGAGGAGTTGCTGCGGATGGCGGCCGAGGACCAGGGCGCCGCCCACCTCGCCAACAGCCCGGACCTCGCCGAGCAGGCGGTCTGGCGGCGGCTGACCGCCCGGCACGGCGACCGGCTGAACGAGATCATGACGGAGCACGGCTGGCCGTCCGAACCGCTGGTCGGCACGGACGCCGCCCGCGCCGCCTGGCTGGTCGCACAGCACGCGGACCGCCAGCTCGACGTGCAGCGGCGGGCCGTGGCGCTGATGACGGAGGCGGTCGCGGCCGGCGCGGCGAGCGCGCGGGACCTCGCCTTCCTGGCCGACCGGCTGGCCGTCAACGAGGGCCGCGAGCAGCGGTACGGCACCCAGATCGGCGCGGTGGCGGACGGCCGGCCGGTGCCCTGGCCGTGCGAGGACCCGGAGCGGCTGGACGAGCGGCGCGCGGAGGTCGGGATCGAGCCGTTCGAGGAGTACACCGCGCGGTTCGCACCGCGCTGAGCACCCGGCCGGGGGCGCCCCCGACGGCCGCGCCGACACCTGGCCCGACCAGGGAGGACACCACCGCGGCCGGTCCGGGTGCGAACCCTGCCCGGCCACGGTACGAACGGCGCCCGGCCGGCGTGCGAACACCGCCCGCACGCCGGTCGGTCACATGATCGACTCTTGCGCCGACGCACCCGGTCCGCCTTGACTGGCACCTGACCAGCGCCGCCCATCGAGCGGCCGAGAAGACGAGAGGACCCAACCGGTGCAGCAGTACGCGGAGTACGGCGACCAGTACATCGACGGCGCCTGGCGGCCCTCCCTCGACGCCGGGTCGATCCCGGTGCTGAACCCGGCGACCGAGCAGCCGCTCGCCGCCGTCCCGGCCGGCGGCGCGGCCGATGTGGACGCCGCCGTCGCCGCGGCCCGACGGGCGGCCCGGGCCTGGGCCGCCACCACCCGTGAGGAGCGGCTGGCGCCGCTGACCCGGCTGCGGGACGGCCTGGCCGCCGCGCAGGAGGAGATCGCCGAGACGGTGGTCGCCGAGCTGGGCGCGCCGGTCGGCTTCGCCACCGCCGTGCACGCCGGGCTGCCGCTGGCCGTCACCGGCTCCTACCTCACGCTGCTCGCGGAGTACCCGTTCGAGGAGCGGATCGGCAACTCCGTGGTGCTCGCCGAACCGGCCGGCGTGGTCGCGGCGATCACGCCGTGGAACTACCCGCTGCACCAGATCGTGGCCAAGGTCGTCCCCGCGCTGGCCGCCGGCTGTCCGGTGGTGCTCAAGCCGGCCGAGGACACCCCGCTGGTGGCCCGGCTGTTCGCGCGGCTCGTCCACGGGGCGGGCTTCCCGGCGGGGGTGTTCAACCTGGTGACCGGCACCGGCGCGGTCGCGGGGGCGGCGCTCGCCGGGCACCCGGGCGTGGACGTGGTCTCGTTCACCGGGTCGACCGCCGTCGGCCGGGCGGTCGCCGAGACCGCGGGGCGCGGAATCAAGCGGGTGGCACTGGAGTTGGGCGGCAAGTCCGCCAATGTGGTGCTGCCCGGCGCCGACCTCACCCGGGCGGTCAACGTCAACGTGGCCAACGTCTTCGCCAACTCCGGCCAGACGTGCAGCGCGTGGACCAGGCTGCTGGTCCACCAGGACCAGTACGAGGAGGCGGTGGCGATCGCCGAGCGGGCCGCCGCCAAGTACACCCCGGGCGACCCGGCGGACCCGCAGACCCGGATCGGGCCGGTGGTCAACGCCCGCCAGCGGGAGCGGGTGCGCGGCTACATCACCGGCGCGCTCGCCGAGGGCGCCCGGCTCGTCGCGGGCGGCGCCGACGCCCCCGAGGGCCTGGCCACCGGCTTCTACGTCCGGCCGACGGTACTCGCCGATGTGACCGCCGACATGACGGTCGCCCAGGAGGAGGTGTTCGGCCCGGTACTGGCCGTGCTCGCCTACCGTGACGAGGAGCACGCCGCCGAACTGGCCAACGGCACCGAGTACGGACTGGCCGGCGGCGTCTGGGCCGCGGACACCGACACCGCCGCCGCGTTCGCCCGCCGCCTGGACACCGGGCAGGTGGACCTCAACGGCGGGCGCTTCAACCCGCTGGCGCCGTTCGGCGGTTACAAGAACTCGGGGCTCGGCCGGGAGCTGGGGCGACACGGGCTGGAGGAGTTCCTGCAGTACAAGTCGCTTCAGTACTAGCCGAGTTGTGGGGTGCGGGCCCGGCCGGGCCCGCACCCCCGCGCGCCCATCAGGACAGGTCGACGCCCGGGTAGAGCGGGAAGCCGGCGAGCAGATCGGCGGCGCGCTTGGCGACGCCGTCGCGCAGCGACTCGTCCAGGGTGTACTGGGCCTTGGAGGAGGCGCCGGTGCGGCCGACGGCCGGGGTGGTGCCGCGCAGCACGGTGTCGATCAGGCCGGCGATCTCGTCCATCTCGGCGACGCCCAGACCCCGGGTGGTGAGCGCGGGTGTGCCGAGCCGGACGCCCGAGGTGTACCAGGCGCCGTTCGGGTCCTGCGGGACGGAGTTGCGGTTGGTGACGATGCCCGAGTCCAGCAGCGCCGCCTCGGCCTGACGGCCCGTCAGGCCGTAGCCGGAGACGTCCGCGAGGACGAGGTGGTTGTCGGTGCCGCCGGTGACCAGCTTGCCGCCACGGCGCAGCAGGCCCTCGGCGAGGGCGTGGGCGTTGTCCACCACCCGGCGGGCGTACAGCTGGAACTCCGGGCGGCGGGCCTCGGCGAAGGCGACCGCCTTGGCGGCCATCACGTGCGACAGCGGGCCGCCGAGCACCAGCGGGCAGCCGCGGTCGACGTGCTCGGCCAGCTCGGAGGTGCAGAGCACCATGCCGCCGCGCGGGCCGCGCAGCGACTTGTGGGTGGTGGTGGTGACGATGTGGGCGTGCGGGACGGGGTCGAAGTCACCGGTGAGCACCTTGCCGGCGACCAGCCCGGCGAAGTGCGCCATGTCGACCATCAGGGTCGCGCCGACCTCGTCCGCGATCTCGCGCATCGTCCGGAAGTTCACCAGCCGCGGGTACGCCGAGTAGCCGGCCACCAGGATCAGCGGGCGGAACTCCCGGGCGGTGGCGCGCAGCGCGTCGTAGTCGATCAGGCCGGTGGCCGGGTCGGTGCCGTAGCTGCGCTGCTCGAACATCTTGCCCGAGATGTTGGGGCGGAAGCCGTGGGTGAGGTGGCCGCCGGTGTCCAGGGACATGCCGAGCATCCGCTGGTTGCCGAGCTCGTGGCGGAGTTCGGCCCAGTCCTGCTCGGTGAGGTCGTTGACGTTGCGGACGTCGGCCCGCCGGAGGGCCGGGCTCTCGACCCGCTGGGAGAGCACCGCCCAGAAGGCGGTCAGGTTGGCGTCGATGCCGGAGTGCGGCTGGACGTAGGCGTGGTCGGCGCCGAAGAGCGCGCGGGCGTGCTCGGCGGCGATCGTCTCGACGGTGTCGACGTTGCGGCAGCCGGCGTAGAAGCGGCGGCCGGCGGTGCCCTCGGCGTACTTGTCGCTGAGCCAGTTGCCCATGGCGAGCAGGACGGCCGGGGAGGCGTAGTTCTCGCTGGCGATCAGCTTGAGCGAGGCGCGCTGGTCCTCGATCTCCTGGCCGATCGCGGCGGCGATCTGCGGCTCCACGTCGCGGACGACGTCGAGGGCGCTGCGGAACGCGGTGTTGGCGGCGGCGCTCGCGGTGGTGTGCGGCGTCGCGGGGGTGGCAGGGGTGGCCAAGGCGGTCTCCTCGTGGCAGACGGACGAGTACGGACGGCCCAGGCGCTCGGCAACTGACGTGCGTCGGCACGGAGCCGCTTCCCGATGGTCGATTCCATCCGTGCGCGCCAGTCGCGGCTCCCTGGGATCGTATCAACGCCCCAGCGGGTGTGGCGGAGATCTCAGAATGCGGGACGACACCCTGCGCATCGCCCGGTTTGCCCCCTTACGGGCGTTCTAGTGCAACGGCAGTATTGCAGCGGAATGAAGCCGTCACAATTCCCGAAACATTGCCCCGGAGTTCCGCCGGGAATGATTTGCGGAAGTCCGGTGGTGTCCGATCTGATGGCGTTCGGCAGGCCGCCGGGAAACCCCCGCAGGCCGGTCCGGAAATGCACACCAGCGCACCCTCACCCACGGGGCGGCGGAGAATTCGGGGAGTACGCCTCTCATGGCAGTGGTCGAGACAGTCGCAGGCACGCCCGACGCTCCGGGCGCCCCGGACGCGCCGCGGGCCCGGCCCCCCGCTCCGCAGGACCGCCCGCTGCGCGCCGCGCTGCGCCGGATCCGCCGCGACCGGGTCGGCGCCGCCGCCCTCGCCGTCGTCCTGCTCTTCCTGCTGCTCGCGCTCGCCGCGCCGCTGATCGCCGCCCTGTACGGCAAGAACCCGGTCGAGCACTACGGCCAGAACACGCCCGGCCTGCTCAGCGACGGCGGGCTGCCGATGCTGCCCAACGGCGGTATCTCCGGCGACTTCTGGTTCGGCCTGGAGCCGGGCCTCGGCCGGGACGTGTTCACCCAGCTGCTGTACGGCATCCGCACCTCGCTGCTGATCGCCTTCGCCTCGGCGGTCATCACCACCACCCTCGGGGTGCTGGTCGGCGTCGCCGTGGGCTACCTGGGCGGGGTCACCGACCGGCTCTTCGGCTTCCTCTCCCATGTGCTGCTGGCCTTCCCCACCCTGCTCCTGCTGCTCGCGCTCAGCCCGATCATCCAGTCCCGGCTGGTCGATCCCGGCACCGCGGAACCGGAGTGGATGCAGTTCCTGGTGCTGATCCTGGTCTTCTCCGCGTTCGGCTGGATTCCGCTCGCGCTTTCCCTGCGCGCCTCCGTCCGGTCGCTTCGGGAAAGGGATTTCGTGCAGTCCGCCCGGGCGCTCGGCGCCGGCGGATTCCATATCGTCGTCCGCGAACTCCTGCCGAATGTCCGGGCGCAGCTTCTGGTGCACGCCACGATGGCGGTGCCGACCTTCGTCGCCTCCGAGGCGGTGCTCTCGTTCCTCGGTGTCGGCATCACCGAGCCGATCCCGGACTGGGGCCGGATGATCGCCCGCGGCTCCGAGGTCTTCCAGGCCGACCCGACCTACATGTTCTTCCCGGGCGTGGCGCTGCTGCTCTTCGTGCTGGCCTTCAACCTGCTCGGGGACGCCGTCCGGGACGCCCTGGATCCGCGCGCCGCCCGCTGAGACCCGGCCCGCCGGCCTTCTCCGTCTTCTTCTTCCCGCCGCTCCTCATGTCACCTACCAGCCCCGGCCACCGGGGCAAGGAGAGATTCGCCATGCGCTGGATCAAACCGTCCCTCGCCGTCGTCGCCACCGCGCTGCTGGCGACCTCCTGCTCGGCCGGGGCGGGCGCGGGCTCCGGTGCCGCCGCCGGCGGTCCGGCCGCCAAGGACGCCTCCCCGCTGACCGCCGCGCTCGGCACCGAGAAGGAGAGCGCCGGCCCGGCCCCCGCCGTCCCCGGTGCCCGCCAGGGCGGCACGGTGAACGTCTACAACACCACCGACTTCCGCCACCTCGACCCGCAGAAGGTGTACGCGGGCGCCACCTACAACACCTCGCTGCTCTGGGGCCGCCAGCTGACCCAGTACCAGGTGGTGGACGGCAAGGCCAGGCTGGTCGGCGACCTCGCCACCGACACCGGCACCTCCGCCGACGGCGGCCGCACCTGGACGTACAAGCTCAAGGAGGGCCTGGCCTGGGAGGACGGCCAGCCGATCACCTCCCAGCAGGTCAGGTACGGCATCGAGCGCAGCTTCGGCAAGGGCTACGAGGTCGGCCCGCCGTACTGGCCGCAGTGGCTGACCGGCGAGGCCAGCTACGAGGACGCCCGCAAGAAGTACTCCGGCCCGCAGGACGGCGACCTCGCCGCGATCGAGACCCCGGACGAGCGCACCGTCGTCTTCCACTTCCCGCAGCCGCAGGCCGACGTCCCGTACATGGCCGCGCAGTCCTCCTCCTCGCCGGTGCGCAAGGACAAGGACACCGGTACGGACTACGACCGGCTGCCGTTCGCCAGCGGCCCGTACCGGATCGCCGAGCACGTCCAGAACACCCGGCTGGTGCTGGAGCGCAACCCGCACTGGAAGGCGGAGACCGACCCGATCCGCAACCAGTACCCGGAGAAGTTCGTCTTCACCTTCGGCAAGGAGGCGCTCAACCTCAACCAGGAGATCCTCTCCGGCCGCGACGGCGGCGCCGACGCCACCACGGTCGCCACCCAGCTCTCCCCCGAGCTGTACCAGACCGTCGACACCGACCCGAAGGCGAAGGAACTGGTCGTCTCCGGCCGCCAGGGCGCCTTCGTCACCCAGCTGATGATCAACAACGAGCGGGTGCCGGACGTCGCGGTCCGCAAGGCCCTCCACCTCGCCTACCCTCGCCAGCAGGCCCGCCAGGTCCAGGGCGGCACCCGGATCGGCGAGCTGGCCAGCACGCTCAGCTCGCCCGCGCTGGTCGACTGGCAGACCTACGACCTGTACCCGGCCAAGCCGGAGGGCGACCCGGAGGCCGCCAAGCAGGCGCTCGCCGAGGCCAAGCAGCCGCCGGCCGGCCTGACCTACGCGTACGCCAACACGCCCACCGGGCAGCGGGTCGCCCAGGTGCTGGTCGAGGGCTTCGGCAAGGCCGGCATCACCATCGTGCCCAAGCCGGTCGACCCGAAGGCCCTGCTGGACGAGGCACACCGCGCCGACTCCCCGTACGACCTGTTCGAGGAGACCAGTTCGGTGGACTGGCCGACCCCGTCCACGCTGATCCCGTTCTCCTTCGACGGCCGCGCCAACAGCGACCTCAACGCCGCCCGGTACCACAACGCCGAGGTGGACAAGGAGATCGACCGGATCAACCAGATCGGCGAGCCCCGGCAGAAGGCCAAGGAGCTGTACGCGCTGGAGCAGACCGTGATGAAGGACCTGCCGGTGCTGCCCTTCGCCTACCCCAACATGAACCAGCTGCGCGGCAGCAACATCGGCGGGGCGTTCATCCACCCGATCTACGGGTCGGTCAGCCTGGCCTGGCTCTACCTGAAGTCCTGAGCCTCGCCCGCCCCGGCCCCCGCCGTCCGCGCGGGGGCCGGGGCGGGGCCCCTCCCCGCTCCCTGTCTCCGTCGTCTCCCCTGCCCCCTCTGTTTCCCTCCTCCTCGACCCCGGACCGGCCATGCTCTCCTTCGCCCTGCGGCGGACCCTCCAGGCCCTCGCCGTGCTGGTCGCGGTCTCCGCCGCCGCCTTCGCCCTCTTCTACGCCGCCCCCGCCGACCCGGCCCGCGCCGCCTGCGGCCCGCGCTGCGACACCGGCCAGGTCGCGGCGGTCCGCCAGAGCATGGGACTGGACCAGCCGCTGCTGACCCAGTACACCGACTACCTGGCCGGGGTGGTCGCCGGACGGGACATCAGCGATGTCGACGGCTCCGTCATCCACTGCGACGCGCCGTGCCTCGGCTACTCCTACCGGCTCCACCAGCCCGTCACCGAGGCGCTGGCCGACCACCTGCCGGTCACCTTCTCGCTCACCGCCGGCGCACTCGTCGTCCTGATGGTGCTCGGTCTCGGCACCGGCTTCGTCTCCGCGCTGCGCCACGGCACCCGCACCGACCGGCTGCTCTCCGGCTTCACCCTGGTCGGCGCGAGCGTGCAGATCTACTTCCTCGGGTACGTCGCCCAGTGGGCGCTGGTCTACTCGACCGGCCTGCTGCCACTGCCCTCCTACACCCCGCCGGCGAAGGACCTGGCCGCCTGGGCGGGCGGGATGCTGCTGCCCTGGCTGGTCCTCGGCTTCGTCAACTCCGCCGTGTTCGCCCGGCTCTCCCGCTCCCAGCTGCTGGAGACGATGAACGAGGAGTACGTCCGCACCGCGCGCGGCAAGGGCCTCGGCCGGCTGCGCGCCCACCTCAAGTACACCTCGCGCGGCGCCGCCGGACCGCTGGTGCAGTTGCTCGGTCTGGAGGCCGGCGCGCTGCTGGGCGGTGCGGTGATCACCGAGACGGTGTTCGGCCTGAACGGCGTCGGCACCTTCGCGGCGGAGGCCGTCTCCGGGCAGGACCTGCCCGCCGTGGTCGGCGCCGTCCTGCTGGCCGCCTGCTTCGTGGTGCTGTTCGTCGCGCTGGCCGACCTGGTGGTGGCCTGGCTCGACCCCCGCATCCGCCTCAGCTGACCCGCCCATACGTTGTGGAGTCCCCGACCGTGAACGCCCCTTCCTCCCCCGACCCGGTGCTCAGCGTCCGCGACCTGTCCGTCACCTTCGCCGATCCGCGCGGCGGCGCCCCCGTGCAGGCCGTCCGCGGGCTCTCCTTCGACCTCGCCCGGGGTGAAGTCCTGGGCCTGGTGGGCGAGTCCGGCTCCGGCAAGTCCGCGACCGGGCTCGCCGTGCTCGGCCTGCACGACCCGCGCACCACCACCGTCACCGGCTCCGTCCGGCTGGGCGGCACCGAGTTGGTGGACGCCGACGAGTCCGTCCTGCGCGGCGTACGGGGCGGCCGGGCGGCACTGGTCTTCCAGGACGCGCTCACCTCGCTCAGCCCGTTCCACGGCGTCGGCGCCCAACTCGCCGAGATGTACCGGCTGCACCACCCCGGCGCCGACCGCGCCGAGGCCCGGCGGCGGGCGGCCGCGATGCTCGACCGGGTCGGCATCGCGGCCGGCCGGGCCCGCGACTACCCGCACCAGTTCTCCGGCGGCATGCGCCAGCGCGTGATGATCGCGATGGCCCTGATGAACGACCCGGACGTGCTGATCGCCGACGAGCCGACCACCGCGCTGGACGCCCGGGTCCAACGGCAGGTCCTCGACCTGCTGGGCGAGTTGCAGCGCGAGCACGGCACGGCCGTGCTGCTGGTCAGCCACGACCTGGGCGTGGTGGCGGGCACCACCGACCGCACGCTGGTGCTGCGCGGCGGCGAGCAGGTGGAGTCCGCGCCGACCGCCGAACTGCTGGCCGCCCCGCGGCAGCCGTACACCCGCGCCCTGGTCGGCGCGGCGCTCACGCTGGAGACGGTACCGGGCACGCCGCTGCCGACGGTTGACGATCCGTCACCGTCGTTCTCGTTCGCCGGTCGGCGGCCTGCCGGGGCGGTGGAGCCGGCAGGGCCGACGGGAACGGGTCGCTGGCTGGTCGAGGTGGAGGACCTCAGCGTCCACTTCCCCGGCCGCCGCCGCTTCCCCGGCATCCGCCCGGGCGAGCCCGTCCGGGCCGTGGAGGGCGTCAGCCTGCGGATCGCCCCCGGCGAGACGGTCGGCCTGGTCGGCGAGTCCGGCTCCGGCAAGTCCACCACCTCCCGCGTCCTGGCCGGACTGCAGCACCCCACCGGCGGGCGGGTGCGGTACGACGGCGTGGACGCCACCACCCCCGAACGGGCGCTGCGCCGGCGCCTCAGCCGGGAGATCCAGCTGGTCTTCCAGGACCCGTACGCCTCGCTCAACCCGCGCCGCACCGTCGCCCAGACCCTCGACACCCCACTGCGTCTGCACACCGCCCTGTCCGCGCCCGAGCGCCGCGAGCGGTCCGCCGAACTGCTGGAGCAGGTCGGCCTGCCGGCCGCCCATCTGGACCGCTACCCGCACGAGTTCTCCGGCGGCCAGCGCCAGCGGATCGGCATCGCCCGCGCGCTCGCCCCCGAGCCGCGCCTGATCATCGCCGACGAGCCGGTCTCCGCACTGGACGTCTCGGTGCAGGCCCAGGTGCTCAACCTGCTGATGGAGCTGCGCGAACGCCTCGACGTCGCCTTCCTGTTCGTCTCCCACGACCTCGCCGTGGTCCGGCACTTCTGCGACCGGGTGGCCGTGATGCACGGCGGCCGCCTGGTCGAGAGCACCGACCGCGACCAGCTGTTCACCGCCCCGCACACCGACTACACCAGGGAGCTGCTGGCCGCCGCGCACTGAGGGTGTGTCGCCACCCCTTCCCCGATCCGCTGCGCCTACGATCGGCTACCGGCAGTGATCACTCCTCCGGGGTGGTCGTCCGTCCGGAAGGAAGGGGTTCCCGATGACCCTCGTCAGCCAATCCGCCACCCTGATCCAGCTGTTGGGCCGCCTCCACCCGGAGGCCCTGGACGGCATCCGCCCGCACCTGCCCGTCCTCGGCCCCACCTGGCACGTCCACCCGGCCGGACACCACCAGCCGGCGCTCAACCCGCAACCGATCCCGCCCGGCGCGACCGAGCTGCGGTTCGCCGTCGCCGCCACCGTCGGCGCGGTGGCCAACGCCGCCATCACCGCCCGGCTTTCGGGCGGCAACGCCCGTGCCATCCTCACCGAGGCCGGGGACGACTGGTGCCCCACCCCGCCCGAGCGGGCGATCCCCTGGCCCAAGTACTGGCCGCTCCCCTGGCAGCCCGACGCGCCCTACCCGATCGACCCCGGTTACGCCACCCCCGCCGTCCAGGCCCAGGCGGCGCTGGCCTTCCAGGGCTACGCGACCGGCGTCGCCGACGAGGAACTGGGCGCCGCCTTCGGCGAACTGGCGGAACGGCTCGCCCAGGCGGCACTACGGAACGCGGGCTGAGCCACGCCTACGGCAGCGGGTCGGTGGCCGGCAGCGGAATGCAGGCGTCCGCGGACACCTCCTCCACCAGACCGAGGCCGGCGAACCGTCACGGACGCAGAACGAAGGTGGCACCGGCGTTAATCGTTGGCACGTCAAAGGGCTGAAGGGTCATGCTCGTATCCCGCCGCACCCCCGACCGCCGAGGAGAGCCGACCGCCATGACCGCCCCCTACCACGAACTCGTCGACGCCGCCACCCAGGTGGTCCGGTCCTACGCCCGGGCCGACAACCACACCGTCGCGGCTGCCGCCCGCAACGCCGACGGCCGGATCGTCACCGCCCTGAACGCCTACCACTTCACCGGCGGCCCCTGCGCCGAACTCGTCCTCATCGGAGCGGCGGCGGCCCAGGGCGCGTACGACCTGACGGAGATCGTCGCCGTCGCCGACGGGGAGCGGGGCGTCATCTCCCCGTGCGGGCGCTGCCGCCAGGTGCTGCTCGACTACTTCCCCACCATCAACGTCATCGTCGGCCCGAACGACGCGCTGCGCACCGTCCCCGTCCTCGACCTGCTCCCCGAGGCGTACATCTGGGCGGACCACCAGGCCTAGCGCGTAGCGCGCTCCCGCTCCGGGGCGGCCACCGACTCCTCCGTGGCCCCGCCCCGGGGCGGGGCCACACCAGGGCGCGGACGGTACCGGGATCCCCGCGTCACCTTCGGTCGGAGTGCTCGTACCACCGCTCGATGCTCGCCTTGTAGCCGTCCGACATGACCAGGCTCGGCACTTCGTCCCGCCGGAAGAGCCTGGCCTCCCTGCGCTCGCCGCTGACGACCGGCGGGGCACTGGCGCCGTCGAGCCGATGGCATCCGTACGTCACGATGAAAACGTAGCGCCCGGGCAGGGGTTGGTAGGTGCACACGTCGAGGACCGGGCCGGCCTCGGCCCGCCACCCGCTCCCTTCGAGGATCTCCTGGGCGACGCGGTCCGGTGCCGCCTCGCCGGACTCCATTTTTCCGCCGGGCAGTTCCCACTCGGCCCGCTCGTTCTTCAGCAGGAGGACGCGCCCCTCGTCGTCGAGCACAACACCCTTGATCGAGATCGGGAACCTGGGCGGGACATATGGCTCGCTGGTCATGGCCTCTTCCGTAATGGGACATCTGGCACAGGTTTCCTGAACGTACCAGGGCGCCAACTGTTGATTGACCATCAGCGCGCTTGACACGACTCCTACTTGAACACGAAAGAGGCCTCCCGTCCGGAAAGGCGCCCGCCGCTCGAACGCGATGTCGAGCCAGCCGCTCGCCGTGCCGAGCGGCCGCTCCCGGATGCGTTGAAGGGTGAACGCCCCACCGGCGGTGGAGGTGTTCGACATTCATCCTTTCAGGGGTATTCGGCGGGGAACCGGGCCTGCCTCCGCGCCGGTCAGCGGCGGTTCCCCGGCGCCCCGGGGCCGGATGTTCGGCTGCGCCCGTCCCGCCGGAGGGGTTAGCGTGCAGGCGTCGTGTTACCGCAGGCAAGGGGGAACGTTGTCCGAGGAACTGCTCATCGCGAAGATCGGCCACGGGTTCGACCATCTCGACGCGGACGGCGACGGACAGTTGACGGCGCACGACCACATCCTGATGGGCCGGTCCGTGGCACTGTCGCTCGGGTATCCGGAGAGGTCGGAGGCCGAACAGCGAATCGTCGCCGCGTACCTCTCGATCTGGCACGACCTGCACCTCGCGCAGCTGCCGGCGGGGACGACCGCCATCACCCGGACGCAGTTCATCGAGTCGACCCGGACGCTCGCCGACGACCCCGCCGCCGCGCGGGCGAGCCTCGGGGCGCTGGCCGAGGCCTTCCTCGCGATCGCCGACACCGACGGCAGCGGCACGGTCGACGCGGACGAGTTCTTCCTCTTCCAGCGCGGCCACTTCCCCGGCCTCGACCGCCAGGACGCGGACGAGGCGTTCCGCCGGCTCGACCGGGACGGCGACGGGAGCCTGTCGGCGGCGGAGTTCACCGACGGCATCATCGAGTACTGGTCCGGCCGCGACCCGCAGGCCCCCGGCAACTGGTGGGCGGGCCGGCCCCCGTTCCCCGGGTAGTCCCGGGCGTCCGCGGGCCGTGCCGGGCGGACGAGCGGGGGCCGGCCAGGTCTCAGCGGATCGTCGCGAACGCCTCGTCGATCGCCGCGCAGGTGGCCTCGACGTCCTCGTCGGTCACCGCGGCCGAGACGAACCAGCAGGCCAGCCCGTACGCGTTGACGTGGATACCGCGCACCAACAGGGCGTGCCGGAAGGCGTCGTAGCGCCGCTGGTCCAGCGCGAGGGTGTCGCGGTACTGCCGGGTCGGCGAGCCGTCGGCGGTGAACACCACCTGGAACATCGCGCCGACGCCCTGCACCGCGCACGGGACGCGGTGGTCGTGCGCGGCCCTGCGGACCGCCTCCATGATGCGCCGGCCGGCCGAGTCGATCCGCTCGGTGACCGCCGGGTCGGCGAGCCGGGTGAGCGTGGCCAGGGCGGCGGTGGCGCAGAGCGGTGAACCGTTGTAGGTGCCCCCGTGCTTGACCCGGTTGGCGGCGACCTCGCCCATGATGTCCGCGCGCCCGGCGAAGGCGGCGATGGGCAGTCCGCCGCCCAGCGCCTTGGAGTAGACGGCCAGGTCGGGGACGACACCGAACAGGGACTGCGCGCCGCCGGGACCGGTGCGAAAGCCCGTGCAGACCTCGTCGAAGACCAGGACGAGCCCGCGCCGGGTGCACTCCTCCCGCAGGGTCTCCAGGAAGCCCGGATCCGGCATGGTACAGGCGTTGTTGGCGACGATCGGCTCGCAGATCACCGCCGCGATCTCGTCCCGGTGCGCGTCCAGTACCGCACGGAGCGCCGCCGGGTCGTTCCACGGGCAGACCACCACGTCGTCCACGACGCCCGCCGGGATGCCGGGAGAGTGCGGGAGGGCCGACGGCGCGTCGTAGGGGCCCACCTCGGCGGCGGTGGGCCGGTTGGAGATCGCGAGCACGTCCGTCCACCCGTGGTAGTGCCCCTCGAACTTCAGGATCCTGGACCGCCCGGTGAAACCGCGGGCCGCCCGGACCGCTCCCTGGATCGCCTCCGAGCCCGAGTTGGCGTAGCGCACCAGGTCCGCACAGGGGACCATCTTCTGGATCTGCTCGGCCAGTTCGATCTCCGGAAGATTGCAGGTGCCGAACATCGTGCCGGTGGCCAGAACCCCGCCGAGCACCCGGGCCAGGGCCGGGTCGGCGTGACCGAGGACGGCACTGCCGTAGGAGATCAGGAAGTCCACGTACTCGTTGCCGTCGGCGTCCCAGATGTGCGCCCCGGCGCCGCGCTCGATGTACAGGGGATACGGATGCGGGCCGGTGGAGGTGATCCGCGAGGAGGAACTCACCCCGCCTGCCAGGGACTTGTTCGCCCGCTCGAACAGGGCGCGGCTGGTGCCGGTCCGCGGACCCGCCGGCATGCCGGGGTCGGTGGCGTCGAAGGTGTGCTGAGTGGTCATCCGCTGTTCCTGTCCATGTGGTTCGGTCCGGTGGCCCGGATCCCGTGGCCCGGAGGGTCCGGACCACTCGGCGGTGCGGCGTTTCGTTGACCTGATGGGCGCTCTTGACGGCGAAGGCCGCCGTCCAAAAACTGATCTCTCGTCATGCACCTGGAATGTACAAGGGGTTGATTCCGTGGTCGCGAAGATCTCCGTGGTGACCGGAGCCGGCAGTGGTGTGGGCCGGGCCTGCGCACTGGCACTGGCGGCGGACGGCTGGTCGGTCGTCCTGGCCGGCCGCCGCAAGGACGCGCTGGAGGAGACCGCCCGGCTCGCCGACCCCTCCCTCGCGGACCGGCTGGTGCCGGTGCCCACGGACATCACCGACCCGGCGGCCGTGCGTGAGCTGTTCGGCGAGGTCGCGCTCCGCTTCGGCCGGATCGACCTGCTGTTCAACAACGCGGCCGACACCATGGCGTACATCCCCACCGAGGACGTCGCCGTCGAGGACTGGAACCGCGTCCTCGGCTCCATCGCCACCGGCAGCTTCCTCTGCGCCCAGGCCGCGTACCGGATGATGAAGGAGCAGTCGCCGCGCGGCGGCCGGATCATCAACAACGGCGCGCCCTCGGCCCATGTCCCCCGCCCCGACTCGATCGCCTTCACCGCCGCCAAGCACGCGGTGACCGGGCTGACGAAGTCGCTCTCCCTGGACGGGCGCCGCCACGACATCGCCTGCGGCCAGATCGACATCGGCAATGTGACGCCCGTCGGCCGGGAGCAGCCCGCCGCCCGCCAGCCCGACGGCAGCCTCCGGGTCGAGCCGACGATGGACGTGCGGCACGTCGCGGAGACGGTGGTGGCGATGGCGGCCCTGCCCCTGGGGGTGAACATCCCCTCGGTCACCGTGATGCCGAGCGCCATGCCGTACGTCGGCCGGGGGTAGGGCGTCTCCTACGGACCCTGTCGGGCGCCGTACCCGGCCTCGGCCGACTCCGGTCGGGCCGGGGCCAGGGGCGAGGTCCGGTCCGGGGCCGGGGCCGGCAGGCCCGCGACGTACGCCTCGATCTCGACGCCCGGGCCGAGCCGGCCGGACAGCTCCCAGGCGATCATGCGGTGCAGTCCGTCCAGATGAGTGAGCCCGTCCGGTCGCAGCAGTCCCTGGTAGTCGGTGCTGCCGATGGCCGAGGTGCTCAGGAAGACCGGGGTGAAGGGCTGCTCGGCCTGGCGGAGCAGCTTGCGCCAGCAGCACGGGTTCGACCGGGCGTAACCGTCGCCCAGCTCGCGCAGCCGGGCCACGGTCTCGGCGACGGTCAGCCCGGCCGGGGAGACCAGCTCCAGCTCGCCGCCTTCGCCGAGGTGCCACGGCAGCACGGTGTCCAGCACCTCCGCCCGGTCGAGCCGGACCTTCCCCCAGCTGCCGAACAGCTTCTCGGCGCTGAGCAGATGGGCGTCGCCGTCGCTGTTGGAGTTCTCCTCGTGTACCCGGTCCGCCGGGTGCTCCTGCCGGTAGAGGCGCAGCACGGTCTCGAAGTCGAGCCTGGAGACGATTCTCATCGGGCGGGTCCCTTCGGGGTCGGGGCGCAGCGGTTCGGTTTCGTGGTGGCTCCCTTCGGATGCGGGGGTGGCCCGCTTCGGGGGCGGCCCGGTTCAGTTCGGCCTGACGTACTCGGTGAAGTGCCGCTCGGCGAACAGCTCGGGCCACCGGCCGCCGTCCAGCCCGAGTGCCCTGCCCCGGGCGAGCAGGTGGCGCCAGTAGGGCTTGACCGGCGGCCAGCTGACACCACACTGACAGTACGAGCTGTCCACCATGTACCGCTCACGGCGCTGACCTGCGGGTGAGGGACGGCGGGCGTGGAAGAGCGCCGAGTGGAGGAGCACGGTGGAGCCCGGCGGCAGGTCGTCGATCACCGCCTCGCCGGGGAGTTCCGCGGTGCCGAGATGGGCTCTGGCGCGTTTTCCCGCCAGTTCCCGGTGCGAGCCGGGAAGTACCGCGAGCGCGCCCACCGTCGGGTCGAGTCCGCCGAGATAGTGCAGCGCGTGGACCATGACTTTCGAACGGTCGGCGTGCGGGCCCTGCTCGTAGTCGTGGTGCCATTCCTTGCCGGCCGATCCCGGGGCCTGGCGATTGCTGTGCATGTGGTGGAAGACGAAATCCGGGCCGATCAGCCGGGAGATTGTCGAGAGCAGCGGCGGGTGGCCGACCAGTTCGCCGTGGGCGGCCAGCTCGATCTCCAGGACGGCGGGGGTTCCGGCCGATTCCGGGTCGAGGCAGGCCGCGATCGAGCGGTCCCGGAGACCGGTGTCGACCCAGCGGTCGACCTCGGTTTCCAGTCGGGCGACGAGATCCGACGGCAGGAAGGCGGGGAACACGAGATAGCCGAGCTCGAAGAACCGCGTGACCTGTGCGGTGTCGAGCGCGATGGTGGTGCCGTGGTTGTCCATTCTCCAGGCTCCAGAGGGTTGTCGGTGCCGTTCGACCTCCCCGTCGGCCGCGACCGCGACCGCTGCCCGGAGAGGCCCTGGGAACGTCTTGCCATGACGCGTGCACCATGGCGTTACTTGGAGTCAACCGAACAGCTACTAGGAATATCCCACACCCTGCATGCTCATGCCATGAATTGGGACAATGACCGAATAGCTTCGTTCTGGCCGGGACCGGACCGAATGTTCCGGAATACGGACGCTATCCCGTCTGCGCGGATACGCCGAACCCGGCCGAATCAAAGGAATTGGCCCGCGCAGACGACAGCCGGGAATCCCCCCGGCGCCACCCGGCGGGCTCCCGTAGGGTGCCGGGCATGCTCCTGTGGATCAACGGGCCCTTCGGCGGCGGCAAGACACAGACGGCGCACGAGCTCCGGCGCCGGCTCCCCGGCAGCGTGATCTGCGACCCGGAGGAGGTCGGGTTCGGGCTGCACCGGATGCTGCCGAAGCCGCTGCGGGGCGACTTCCAGGACCTGCCGGCCTGGCGGCAGGGCGTGTACGAGGTGCTGGACCGCACGCTGACCGAGTACCGAGGGGCGGTGATCGTGCCGATGACCGTCGTCGAGCCTGCGTACTTCGCCGACACCGTCGGACGGCTGCGCGAACGCGGCCATGACGTACGACACTTCGCCCTGCCGGCCGAGCGGGAGACGGTGCTGCGGCGGCTGCGCGAGCGCGACTTCGGGCATGCCGTCCGGCTGGTCGGAGGCAAGGACGCGCCGCTGCGCCGGGAGAGTTTCGCCGTCGCCAAGCTGGACCACTGTCTGGAGCGGCTCAACGGCGACGCGTTCGGCGAGCACCTCCACACCGACCACCTCCCCGTCGCGCGGGTCGCCGACCGCATCGCCGCCTCGGCCGGGCTGACGCTCGCGCCCAACACGGACGGCGAGCTCCGTGGCAGGCTGCGCCGGGCGTGGACGGGGGTCCGGCAGATCCGGTTCGGCTGATTCCGGCTGAGAGGCCGCGAACGACTGCTTCGGCACCGTCGCGATGGGCCGCGACACCTACGACCCGGGGCCGGTGGTCGACCTGACCAGCCCCTACGCCCACCTGCGGCAGATCGTCTCCTCCCGCTCCCTCACCACCGGCCCGGACCCGGCGGTGGAGCTCACCGCCGGCGGCCAGGCGTCCGACCGGTAGGCATCCGGTCGGCGGGATCGGCGGGCGTCCGGCGGGACGGCCTGCGGGGAGAAGGCGCCCGGCTGACGCTCACCACCAGGCAGACGCCCGCGACCACGATCGCCCCGCCCAGCAGGGTGGGGCCGGTCAGCGGCTCGGCCAGGATCAGCCAGCCGAGCAGCACCGCCACCACCGGGTTCACGTACGCGTAGGTGGCGACCAGCGTCAGTGGCGCGGACCGCAGCAGCCAGGCGTACGCGGTGAAGGCGACCAGCGAACCGGCCACCACCAGGTAGCCGAGCGCCAGCCAGGAGCGGCCGGAGACGGCGCCCGGGTCGAAGCCGCGCTGCTCGCCGCGGACCAGGGCGATCAGCAGGTTGCCCAGGCCGCCCGCGAGCATCTGGTACGCGCTCGCGGCGAGGACGTTGCCCGGCATCGCGATCCGTTTGGCGGCGAACGAGCCGGCCGCCCAGGCCAGCGTGGCGCAGATGACCACGATCACCCCGGCGGGCGCGATGTCCCCGCCGATCGCGGGCGCGGAGAGCACCGCCAGCCCGGCCAGGCCGACCAGCACACCGGCCAGTTCGGCGGGCTTCGGACGGTCGCCGCTCGCCGCCGTCAGCAGCACCATCCAGAGCGGGACGGCGGCGACCAGCAGGGCGGCCAGTCCGGACGGGACGGAGTTCTCGCCGAGCACCACCAGCCCGTTGCCCCCGGTCAGCAGCAGGCCGCCGACCAGCGCGGACGAGCCCAGCTGCCGCAGGTTCACCCGCAGGCCGGCCCGCCCGTGGCGGACCAGGACGAAGACGGCCAGCAGCAGTCCGGCACAGAGGAAGCGCGCCGAGGCGGAGAGAAAGGAGGGCATCGTCTCCAGCGCGATCCGGATCGCCAGATAGGTCGACCCCCACACCACGTACACCAGGGCGAGCGCTCCCCAGACCGCCCCGCCCAGCCGGGCGGCCCCGGGGGCGGCTGAGTCCGTCGCGGACTTGGGTGAGACGGGTGCTGTCATGGGTGTCCCCCTTGGACGGTGCTGACGAAACACCCGCTATGAGAGCGCATCGGCGGCCCGTCGCGCCAGTGGGTATCGCCAGGCGGCCACCGCGACGTACCGTGGGCGCTCCCCAGCCAGGAGGTGGCGACCCCGTGCCCACCGGTTCGCCCGCTGGTTCGTCCGCCGATTCGTCGGCCGGCCTGCCGTTCTTCGTCTACGGCACGCTCCGCAGCGACGGTGGCAACCACGCCGCCCACCTGGCCGGCCACTGCGCGGACATCCGGCCGGCCGTCCTGGACGGCGCCGCGCTGCACGACGGCCCCGGCTTCCCGTACGCCCTGCCGGACCAGGCACCGGGCCGGCGGATCGTGGGCGAGCTGATCACCGTGCACGCCGACGCGTACGCCCCCGCGCTCGCCGGGCTCGACGCTCTGGAGGGCTGCCGGGCGGACGGCACCGGCCACTACGTCCGGCGCCGGCTGGCCGTGCGCACCGAGACCGGCGAGACCCTGGACGCCTGGGTCTACCTGGCCGGCCCGGCCGTCGCCGCCCGGCTGCGCGCCCACCCCGCGCTCATCCCGTCCGGGGACTGGACGCAGCGGTGAGGGCGCGGGCCCGCCCGCGGCCCGCGCCCTCACCACCACCAGCCACTGCGACTGCGACAACAGCCGGTCAGGACTTGCCGACACCCGCGGCGACGCGGTCGCCGAGGTTCTTGTCGACATTGCGCCAGTACTGCACCGCCCGCTCCAGCACCGGGTCGGTGACCCCGTCCTTGAGGTGGCCGACGATGTTCGAGACCAGCCGGTCGCGCTGCGCGTCGTTCAGCACCTTGCGCACCATCGTGCCGGCCTGCCCCCAGTCGTCGTCCTCGGCGTGCAGCGAGTACGCCTCACGCACCATCTCGCCGGAGCTCTGCCACCCGGCGGCCGGGTCGTCGTACCGCTGCGGGTCCGCCGCCGGGCCGCCCTTGGAGTTGGGCGCGTACGGTGCGGCCGTGCGCGCCGGGTCGAAGCGCATCGGACCGTCCTTGGCGTACGAGTGCACCGGGACGTGCGGCCGGTTCGGCGGCAGCTGGGCGTAGTTGGGGCCGATCCGGTAGCGGTGGGTGTCGGGGTAGGAGAAGATCCGGCCGAGCAGCATCTTGTCCGGCGAGACGCTGACGCCGGGGACCAGGTTGGAGGGCTCGAAGGCGGCCTGCTCGATGTGGATGAAGTAGTCCTCGGGGTTGCGGTTCAGGGTCATCGTCCCGACCTTGATCAGCGGGTAGTCGCCGTGCGGCCACACCTTGGTCAGGTCGAAGGGGTTGAACCGGTAGCCGGGCGCCTGGTCGAACGGCATGACCTGGACGTACAGCGTCCAGGACGGGTGGTTGCCGTGCTCGATGGCGTGCCAGAGGTCCTGGCGGTGCAGGTCCGGGTCGGTGCCGGCCAGCCGGTCGGCCTCCTCCGCGGTGAGGAAGTCGATGCCCTGGTCGGTCTTGAAGTGGTACTTGACCCAGTGCCGCTCGCCGCTCGCGTTGATCCACAGATAGGTGTGCGAGCCATAGCCGTTCATATGCCGGTACGACTTCGGGATGCCGCGGTCGCCCATCAGCCAGGTGACCATGTGCGCGGACTCCGGCGACAGCGTCCAGAAGTCCCACTGCATGTCGTGGTCGCGCAGCCCGTTGTCGGGGCGGCGCTTCTGCGAGCGGATGAAGTCCTGGAACTTGATCGTGTCGCGGACGAAGAAGACCGGCGTGTTGTTGCCGACCAGGTCGTAGTTGCCGTCCTCGGTGTAGAACTTCAACGCGAACCCGCGGGGGTCGCGCCAGGTGTCCGGGCTGCCCTGCTCCCCGGCCACGGTCGAGAAGCGGGCCAGCATCTCGGTCCGCTTGCCCGGCTGGAACAGGGTCGCCTTCGTGTACCGGCTGACGTCCTCCGTCGTCTCGAAGACGCCGTACGCCCCGGCTCCCTTGGCGTGCACCACCCGCTCGGGCACCCGCTCCCGGTTGAACTGGGCCATCTTCTCGATCAGATAGTGGTCGTGCAGCAGAATCGGGCCGTCCCGGCCCACCGTGAGTGAGTTCTCGTCACTCGGCACCGGGATGCCCACGTTGTTGGTGGAGTACGGGACCGCTGACTCGGACATGGTGTCCTCCGTTGCGTGCTGAGGTCCCCCCTGACGACGCTAGCCCGGTCCCGGAAGACCTGCACCCCGACGGCCGGGAAGCCCCGCACCCCAGCGGGAAAGACCCGTATCCCGACGGCCGGGAAGGCCCGCACCCTGGCCGGGAGAGGCGGGCGAACCGCCAGGTAGGCTGCCCCGACCACGCCAAACGGATCGACGAGGAGCCACCGGTGCCCGAGCTGCCACCCCCGATCACCGTCGTCGGGATCGGGGCCGACGGCTGGCCCGGCCTCGCCGGCACCTCCCGGGCGGCGCTGCGGACCGCCGAGGTGGTGATCGGCGGGCCCCGGCAGCTCGCCCTGCTGCCCGCCGACGAGGTGGCCGCCGAACGGGTGCCGTGGCCCTCACCGCTGCGCCCGGCCGTCCCCGGGCTGCTGGCCGAGCACGCCTCGCGCGCGGTGGCCGTCCTCGCCAGCGGGGACCCGATGTTCTACGGCATCGGCCGCACCCTCGCCGAGACCGTCGGAGCCGAACGGCTGCGTGTACTGCCGCACCCCTCCTCCGTCTCCTACGCCTGCGCCCGGCTCGGCTGGCCGCTCGAAGCCACCGAGGTGGTGAGCCTGGTCGGCCGCCCCCTGGACGCCCTCGCCCTCGCCCTCCACCCCGGCCGCCGCCTGCTGGTGCTCAGCGCCGACGCCGCCACCCCGGCCGCCGTCGCCGGGCTGCTCACCGCGCGCGGCCACGGCGCCGCCCGGCTGAGCGTGCTGGAGCAGCTCGGCGGACCGGGCGAACGGCGGCTGGACGGTCCGGCGGACGGCTGGCCCCACCCGGCCGGCGACCCGCTGAACGTCATCGCCGTCGAACTGGCCGACGGCCCCCGGACGTCCCTCGTCCCCGGTCTGCCCGACGACTCCTACGAGAGCGACGGCCAGCTCACCAAGCGGCACGTCCGCGCCGCCACCCTCGCCACGCTGGCCCCCGCCCCCGGCGAACTGCTCTGGGACGTCGGCGGCGGCTCCGGCTCGATCGCCGTCGAGTGGCTGCGCGCGCACCGTGACTGCCAGGCCGTCAGCATCGAGCGGGACGCCGTCCGGGCCGGGCGCATCGCCCGCAACGCCGCCGCGCTCGGCGTGCCCCGGCTACGCGTGGTCACCGGGCCCGCACCCGCCGCGCTCGCCGGACTGCCCACCCCCGACGCCGTGTTCATCGGCGGCGGGCTCACCGCGCCCGGCCTGCTGGACGCCTGCTGGGCGGCGCTGCCACCGGGCGGGCGACTGGTCGCCAACACCGTGACGCTGGAGTCCGAGGCCCTGCTCACCGAGTGGTACCGGCGCCACGGCGGCGAGTTGCTGCGGCTCTCCGTCGCGCACGCCGTCCCGGTGGGCGGCTTCACCGGCTGGCGGCAGGCGATGCCCGTCACCCAGTGGTCCGCCGTCAAGCCCGCACGGCCGGCCGTCGAGCGCGTACCGCCCGCCGGTGAGCCCGCGCAGCCCGCCGCCAAGCCCTCTGCCGTTTAGGAGACTCCTCGTGACCGTCCACTTCATCGGAGCCGGCCCGGGCGCCGCCGACCTGATCACCCTGCGCGGCCAGCGGATCCTGGCCCGCGCCGAGGTCTGCCTCTACGCCGGCAGCCTGGTGCCGCGCGAGCTGCTGGACGAGTGCCCGCCCGGCGCCCGGCTGGTCGACACCGCGCAGCTCAACCTGGACCAGATCATCGCCGAGCTGGTCCGCGCGCACGAGGCCGGGCAGGACGTGGCCCGGCTGCACTCCGGCGACCCGTCCGTCTTCAGCGCCGTCGCCGAACAGATGCGCCGGCTGGACGCGGCCGGCGTCCCGTACGAGGTCGTACCCGGCGTGCCCGCCTTCGCCGCCGCGGCGGCCGCGCTGAAGCGGGAACTGACGGTGCCGACCGTCGGCCAGACCGTCATCCTCACCCGGATCGCCAAGCGCGCCACCCCGATGCCCGAGGGCGAGGACCTGGCCACCCTCGGCCGCAGCGGCGCCCTGCTGGTGCTGCACCTGGCCGCCGGGTACGTGGACGACGTGGTCGAGCAGCTGCTGCCGCACTACGGCGCCGACTGCCCGGCCGCCGTGGTCGCGATGGCCAGCCGCCCCGACGAGCTGGTGCTGCGCGGCACCCTGGCCGACATCGCCGGGCAGCTGAAGGCGGCGGGCGTGGTCCGGACGGCGGTGATCATCGTCGGACGGACGCTGGCCGCCGAGCAGTTCCGCGACAGCCACCTCTACTCGGCGGACCGCGAGCGCCCGCACGAGCCCTGCGGGGCCTGATGGCACACGTCCTGATCCTCGGCGGCACCACGGAGGCCCGCGCGCTGGCCTCCGCACTGACCGGTGCCCCCGCGCTGCGGGTCACCAGCTCGCTGGCCGGCCGGGTCGCCGAACCCCGGCTGCCCGCCGGGGAGGTCCGGATCGGCGGCTTCGGCGGGCCGGACGGACTCGCCGACTGGCTCCGGGCCGAGCGGGTGGACGCGCTCGTGGACGCCACCCATCCGTTCGCCGCCGCCATGTCGCACAACGCGGCCCTCGCGGCCGCCGCCACCGGCGTACCGCTGCTGGCCCTGCGCCGCCCGGGCTGGACACCGGTGGCCGGGGACCGCTGGCACCCGGTGGCCTCGCTCGCCTCCGCCGCCGCGCTGCTGCCCTCCCTCGGCCGGCGCGTCTTCCTGACCACCGGCCGCCAGGGCATCGGCGCCTTCGCCCGCCTCGACGGCCTGCACTTCCTGGCCCGCTCGGTCGAACCGCCGGAGCCGCCGATGCCGGCCGCCACCGAAGTCCTGCTCGACCGGGGCCCGTTCACCCTCGACGGTGAGCGGGAGCTGCTGCGCGCGCACCGCATCGACGTGCTGGTCACCAAGGACAGCGGTGGCGCCGCCACCGCCCCCAAACTGACCGCCGCCCGCGAACTCGGCCTGCCCGTGGTGATCGTGGAGCGCCCGGCGGTACCGGCCGGCGTACCGGTCGCACCGGACGTCCCGGCAGCCGTCGGCCGGCTGGAGCGGCTGCTCGGCCTGGGGATCACGACGGTTGGCGGCTGACGCCACCGCCCTCGGAAATCACCGGGCGGGCGTCCGGCCCCTTCGGCAGAATGGGCGCATGAAGAGCGATCAGCGCACCGAGACCCCGCGGACGGGCGACGAACGGTCCACCCTGACCGGTTTTCTGGACTATCAGCGGGACACCCTCGCCATGAAGTGCGCCGGGCTGACCGCCGAGCAGCTCCGGACCCGGGCACTCGCGCCGTCGGGGCTCTCGCTGCTCGGCCTGGTCCGGCACCTCGCCGAGGTCGAGCGGAGCTGGTTCCGCAACGTCCTCAACAACGAGGCCCGGAACGGCTTCTGGAAGCACCCCGACGGCACCTTCGCCGAGTTCGACACCGACACCGCCGACCCCGACGAGGCCTTCACCGTCTGGCGCCGCGAGTGCGACCACGCCCGGGAACTCGTCGCCGCCGCCGAGTCGTTGGACGTACTCGGGCACTACGGCGAGGAGGTCTTCTCGCTGCGCTGGATCCTCACCCACATGATCGAGGAGTACGCCCGCCACAACGGCCACGCCGACCTCCTGCGCGAGCACCTCGACGGCGAAACCGGGGAGTAGCCGGACCGGATGTCGTCCGGCTGTCGGCTGGATGTCGCCTGGCTGTTGACCGGCCTCGGTGGCTGAGGCCGGTCGACAGGCGGTTCCCGGGCGGGCGTCAGATGTCGCGGAAGGTCTCGATCTGGGCGCCGACCGAGTTGAGGCGCTCGGCCAGGTCCTCGTAACCGCGGTTGATGACATAGACGTTGCGCAGCACCGAGGTGCCCTGGGCGGCGAGCATGGCGAGCAGGATGACCACGGCGGGACGCAGCGCGGGCGGGCAGACCATCTCGGCGGCGCGCCAGCGGGTCGGGCCCTGGACCAGGACGCGGTGCGGGTCGAGCAGCTTGATGTCCGCACCGAGGCGGGTGAGTTCGGTGAGGTAGATGGCGCGGTTGTCGTAGACCCAGTCGTGGATCATCGTGGTGCCGTGGGCGGCCGCGGCGATCGCGGCGAAGAACGGCACGTTGTCGATGTTGATGCCGGGGAACGGCATCGGGTGGATCTTGTCGATCGGCGCGGTCAGCTTGGACGGCCGCACGGTGAGGTCGGTGAGCCGGGTACGGCCGTTGTGGGCCGGGTACTCGGGGGTCCGGTCGTAGTCGAGGCCCATCTCCTCCAGCACCGCGAGCTCGATCTCCAGGAACTCGATCGGCACCCGGCGGATCGTCAGCTCGGAGCCGGTCACCACCGCGGCCGCCAGCAGGCTCATCGCCTCCACCGGGTCCTCGGCGGGGGTGTAGTCGACGTCGCAACCGATCTCGGGCAGACCGTGCACGGTGAGGGTGGTGGTGCCGATGCCCTCGATCTTCACGCCCAGCAGTTCCAGGAAGAAGCAGAGGTCCTGGACCATGTAGTTGGAGGAGGCGTTGCGGATGACGCTGACGCCGTTGTGCCGGGCGGCGGCGAGCAGGGCGTTCTCGGTGACGGTGTCGCCGCGCTCGGTCAGCACGATCGGGCGGTCCAGCGAGACGCCCGGCTCGACCGAGGCGTGATACGCGCCGGAGGTGGTGGCGACCTCCAGACCGAAGCGGCGCAACGCGGCCAGGTGCGGCTGGACGGTCCGGGTGCCGAGGTCGCAGCCGCCCGCGTACGGGATGGCGAAGCGGTCGGCGCGGTGCATCAGCGGCCCGAGGAACATCAGCACGCTGCGGGTGCGGCGGGCGGCCGCGACGTCCATGGCGGCGAGGTCGAGCTCGGCGGGCGGGGTGAGTTCGAGGTCGCGGCCGTCGTTGATCCAGCGGCTCTTGACGCCGATGCTGGTGAGCACCTCGAGGATCCGGTAGACCTCCTCGATCCGGGCCACCTGGCGCAGCGTGGTGCGGCCGGTGGTCAGCAGCGAGGCGCAGAGGATCGCCACGCAGGCGTTCTTGCTGCTGCGCACGTCGATGGCGCCGGAGAGCCGGGTGCCGCCGGCGACGCGCAGGTGCATCGGGCCGGCGTAGCCGAGGGAGACGATCTCGCTGTCGAGGGCTTCGCCGATGCGGGCGATCATCTCAAGGCTGACGTTCTGCTTGCCCTGTTCGATGCGGTTGACCGCGCTCTGGCTGGTGCCGAGGGCTTCGCCGAGCTGGGCCTGGGACCAACCACGGTGCTGACGCGCGGTACGGATGAGGGTGCCGATACGGGTGAGGTAGTCGCCTGTCACCCGCCAGACCATATCTCATGCTTGAGATATCACCAGAATCCGGGGTGGGCGTGGCGAACTATTTGTCCTTTTACAGGGCTTATCTGCGTCAGTACATGACGCCAGCAAGGGCGTCGCCTCCTTCGGGCGCAGACCCGTCCGGCAGCACGGCAGCACGCCTCCGCCCAGTCGTCCTCCGGCCCGTCGAGGGTGACGCACTGCCAGGTGGCGGACGCCTCGGGCAGGACGGTGGCAATCTCATCCACGATATGGAAGGGCAGGCGCCCTCGGCTCCTGCCCCGGAGAACCGGGTGCCCGTTCGCTCAGCCGGCGGCCGGCCCGAGCGGCTCCGCCCGGCCGACGAGGGTGCCCGCGCGGTCGATGCAGATGACGTCCACCGCGACCGGCGAACCGACCAGCACGCCGAGCGCGGTGGCGCGGGCGGCCTCGGCCACCAGGTCGCCGAGCGGGACGCCGGCCGCCCGGCAGAGCTGGACCGCCTCCAGGCCCGTGTTGGCCGCGGCCACCGCCTCGGCGAGCGCCGCGTCCGCACCGCCCTTGCGGGCCAGCCCGGCCAGGTACCCCTTGTCGACCTGGGAACGCGCCGAGTGCAGGTCGAGGTGGCCCGCGGCCAGCTTGGAGAGCTTGGCGAAGCCGCCCGCGATGGTCAGCCGGGGCACCGGGTGGCGCTTGAGGTACTTGAGGACGGCGCCGGCGAAGTCGCCCATGTCGAGCAGCGCGTCCTCGGGCAGCCCGTGCACCGCGACGGCCACCTTCTCGGACGTCGAACCGGTGCAGCCCGCGACATGGGTCCGCCCGGCGGCCCGGGCCACGTCCACCCCGCGCCGGATGGAGTCGATCCAGGCGGAGCAGGAGTAGGGGACGACGATCCCGGTCGTGCCGAGGATGGACAGCCCACCGAGGATTCCCAGCCGGGGGTTCCAGGTGGAGCGGGCGATCTCCTCGCCGTGGTCGACGGAGATCTCCACCACCACGTCCCCGGTGCCGCCGAACTCGGCCGCCACCTCGGCGACGGCGTCCCGGATCATCTGTCGGGGCACCGGATTGACGGCCGGCTCCCCCACCGCCAGCGGCAGCCCCGCCTTGGTGACCGTCCCCACCCCCGGTCCGGCCCGGAACACCACCCCGCTGCCGGGCTCCCCCGCCCACACGGTCGAACGGATCAGCGCGCCGTGCGTGACGTCGGGGTCGTCGCCGGCGTCCTTGACCACCCCGGCCATCGCCCGGGGGCCCAGCGGCTCTCCGGCCGCCGGGCCCCCGGCCGCCAGGTCCTCGGCTGCCGGCTCCTCGGCGGTCAGTTCCTCGACGGCCAGTTCCTCGACGGCCAGGGCGAACGCGGGCCGCTGGCCCTTGGGGAGCGTGATCGTCACGGGGTCGGGGAAGCCGCCGTCGAGCAGGGCGGTGTAGGCGGCCTTGGTGGCCGCCGTGGCACAGGCGCCCGTCGTCCAGCCGTGCCGCAGGCCGCTGCTCTTCAGCTGCCCGGCCCGGCCTCCCGATTCGGCCACGTGCGCCCCTTTGTCTCGGGACCGCCCGCCGGTGCCACCGGAACCGGGCCGTCCGCCACTGCACGGCCGGGTCGGCCGCCGGGGTCGATTTTCCCCCATTCGCCTGGCGGAGCCCCGGCGGGGTCGCTCGCTCCCACCCTGTCCCCACGCGTTCCCGAAGAGTTCTCCGCCCGGGCCTCGCACCGCACCCCTACCAGTGAGTAATCTGTCGCTCCGCCAGAAGTCGGGTTCATGACATGACGATCCGCCCAACCGGACCGTCAGAAGCGTGGGGGTTGTTGTGGCTGGGATGAGTCGGCGCACGTTCGTCACGGGCACGTCGGTGGCCGCGGCGTGGACGGCGCTGTCGGTGGGCGGCGCGCGGTTCGCGTCGGCGGCGGAGCGGGACCGCGCGCTGGCGGCCACCGCGGCGCGCGCCGTCCAGGTGAAGGGGACGACGCTCGACCAGGTCGCCACTCCGGTCGGCAGCGCCGCGTACAAGCGGCTCACCGCGGGGCCGGGCCGGCCGCTGGTGGTCCGCGGCGACGTGGCCGCCCCCGGCGCCGGACGGGACGACCGCCGCACCGGCCTGGCCAGCTTCGTCCAGTTCACCGACCTGCACCTGGTGGACACCGAGTCCCCGGTACGGTTCGAGTACCTGGCCCGGTTCAACGACAGTGCGCACCGTCCGCAGGAGACCCTGAACGCGCGCGGCGTCTCCGCGCTCGTCGAGCGGGTCAACTCGCTGGCCGGCGGCCCGTACACGGGGATGCCGTTCAGCCTGGTGATGGCCACCGGCGACAACACCGACAACCACGAGCACATCGAGCTCGACTGGTACCTGACCGTGATGGCCGGCGGCCGGCTGGCCCAGAACACCGGTGACACCTCCCGCTACGAGGGCGTGCAGAACTCCGGCAGCGCCGCCTACTGGAACCCCGAGTCGACGTTCCAGGACGGCTACAAGGCCAAGGGGTTCCCGCAGGTGCCCGGGCTGCTCGCCGCCGCCGGCCGCCCGTTCGACGCGCCCGGCCTGCGGACGCCCTGGTACACCACGGTCGGCAACCACGACGACAGCCTTGAGGGCTCGCTGCCCGACTTCGGGCTGCTGGACTCGCTCTACACCGGCGAGTACAAGCTGGAGGGCTGCAACGACGCGGACGCGGCCAAGCTGATGGAGGCGCTGCGACGCGATCCGGCCGGTGCCGCGCTGCTGCTGGGCCGGCTGCTGTCGGACGGCGACGCGGTGCGCCGGATCACCCCGGACGAGCGCCGCCGGCCGTTCACGCTCAAGGAGTTCGCCAAGGCGCACCTCGACCCCGCCTACACCGGCGCGGGCCCGCACGGCCACGGCTTCACCTCGGACGCGGTGGGCAGCGGCAAGCTGTACTACACCTTCCGGATCTCGGAGAAGGTGCTGGGCATCAGCCTGGACACCACCAACCAGGCCGGTTTCGCGGACGGTTCGCTCGGCACCGCCCAACTGCGCTGGCTGGAGAGCCGGCTCAAGGCGAACAGCGGCCACTGGTACGACGCGGACGGCCGCAGGGTGCGCGGCGGCGGCAGCGACCAGCTGATCGTGGTCTTCAGCCACCACACCAGCGACACCATGGGCAACCTGCTGCCGGACCCGCGCAACATCTTCGAGAAGCGGCACGACGGCAACGAGTTGGTGGCCCTGCTGCAGCGCTACCCGAACGTGGTCGCCTGGGTGAACGGCCACACCCACATGAACAAGATCACCGCGCACGGCCACGGGGTGCCGGAGCGCGCCTTCTGGGAGATCAACACCGCCTCCCACATCGACTACCCGCAACACGCCCGGATCATCGAGATCGCCGACAACGGGGACGGCACGCTCTCCCTGTTCACCACGCTGATCGAGTCCGCCGCACCGTACGCGACCGACTTCGGCAACACCTCGGACGCCGGACTGGCCGCCCTGTACCGGGAGTTGTCGTACAACGACCCGTACGCCAACCCGACGAAGCTGCTCGGCGCCGCCGGGGACCACAACACCGAGCTGGTGCTGGCCAAGCCGGCGGGCTGACGGCTGACGGAGTGCGGGTGACAGCCGACAACTAACAGATAACAGATTTCGAAATCTGTTATCTGTTAGTTGTTCGCCGTTTGTCGTTTGCCGTTCGCTGTCCGCCCGCTACTCCGGGTACCGGCGCGGGGTCCAGACGACCTCGGTGCCGTTGCCACGCTCGACGGCCCGGGTCTGCGAGGAGCCGATGAGCAGGATGGTCCGCATGTCGACCTGCGTGGGGTCCAGCTCCCCCAGCCGCACCGTCCGGACGCGCTCGGTCGGACCGCCGACATCGCGGGCCATCACCACGGGCGTCCCGGGCGCCCGGTACTCCAGCAGCAGGTCGCGCGCGCGGCCGACCTGAGTGGTGCGGGACTGCGAACCGGGGTTGTAGAGGGCGAGCACCAGGTCGGCCTCGGCCGCGGCACGCAGGCGCTTGGCCACGACGTCCCAGGGCTTGAGCCGGTCGGACAGCGAGACCACGGCGTAGTCGTGGCCGAGCGGGGCGCCGGCCCGGGAGGCGGCCGCGTGCGCGGCGGTCATGCCGGGGACGATCCGCACCGGGACGTCCCGGTACGTCTCCTCGCAGGCGACCTCCAGCACGGCGGTGGCCATCGCGAAGACACCCGGGTCACCGGAGGACACCACGGCGACGCGGTGTCCTCGCCGGGCCAGGTCGAGCGCGAACTCGGCGCGCTCGGACTCGACCTTGTTGTCCGAGCCGTGCCGCTGCTGACCGGGCCGGACGGGCACCCGGTCCAGGTAGGTGGTGTAGCCGACCAGGTCGGTGGCGGCCGCGAGCGCACCGCGTGCCTCGGGGGTGAGCCAGAGCGGGCCGGCCGGGCCGGTACCGATGACGGTGACACTGCCGGCACCCACACCCTCGGGCTCCGAAGCCTCGGACTCCGAAGCCTCGGGCACGGAGGCCGCGGGAACGGAGACCACGGCCTCCAACGGCGCGACCTTGCTCGGCAGCACGGCTACCGAGAAGTACGGCACGGTCTCGGCGTCGACGTCCGCCAGCGGCGCGGTGCGCTCGCCGTCCATGAAGGCGCGCTCCACGTACTGCGCGTCGTCGAGCCGCCCGGCCCGCTCCAGGGCGCGACGGACGGCCGGGAAGGTGCGGCCCAGCTTCATGATCACGGCGGAGTCGGCGGAGGCGATCCGCGCGGTCAGCTCCTCCTCGGGCAGGGTGCCCGGGATGATGGTGAGCGTCTCCTCGGCCTCGGTGAGCGCCTGCCCGAGCCGGGCGGCGGCCGCGCTGACCGACGTCACGCCGGGGACCACCTCGGTCGGGTAGCGGTGCGCGAGGCGCTTGTGCATGTGCTGGTACGAGCCGTAGAACAGCGGGTCGCCCTCCGCGAGCACGACGACGTCGCGCCCGGCGTCCAGGTGGGCGGCGAGGCGGACGGCCGCCTCCTCGTAGAAGTCGTCCAACGCCCCCCGGTAGCCGCCGGGGTGGTCGGTGGTCTCGACCGTGATCGGGTAGACCAGCTTCTCCTCGATCTGACCACCCGTCAGGTATCGCTCGGCGATGGAGCGGGCGATCGAGCGGCCGTGCCGGGCACTGTGGTACGCCACCACGTCGGCCTTGCCGATGAGTTCGGCGGCGCGAACCGTCACCAGGGACGGGTCGCCGGGGCCGAGACCCACCCCGTAGAGCCGGCCGGTGGCGTTCTGCTGCTCCGTCACTCTTCTTCGCTCGCAATCGCGTTGATGGCGGCGGCGGCGATCGCGCTGCCGCCGCGACGGCCGCGCACCACCAGGTGCTCCAGCCCGGACGGATGCCCGGCCAGTGCGTCCTTCGATTCGGCGGCACCGATGAAGCCGACCGGGACGCCGATCACCGCGGCCGGGCGCGGGGCACCCGCCTCGATCAGCTCCAGCAGCCGGAACAGCGAGGTGGGCGCGTTGCCGACGGCCACCACCGCGCCCTCAAGCCGGGGCAGCCACAGTTCCATCGCGGCGGCGCTGCGGGTGTTGCCCGCCTTCCGGGCCAGCTCGGGCACCGACGGGTCGGTCAGGGTGCAGATCACCTCGTTGTCGGCGGGCAGCCGCTTGCGGGTGACACCGCTGGCCACCATGTTCACGTCGCAGAGGATCGGCGCCCCGGCGCGCAGTGCCCGGCGGGCGGAGGCGACCACGCCCGGCGAGTACACCAGGTCCTCGACCAGGTCGACCATGCCGCAGGCGTGGATCATCCGCACCGCGACCTGGGAGACGTCCGCGGGCAGGGCGGCCAGGTCGGCCTCGGCGCGGATGGTGGCAAAGGACTGGCGGTAGATGGACGCGCCGTCCTTCTCGTACTCGATCACTTCGTGGTCCTCCTGGCCTCGGCGACCGCCTCGGCCATCTCCTCGTTCGTCACGTCGTTCGTCACGTTCGTCACGCCGCTCGTCAGGTGACTCGTCGGGTGTGTCGTCAGATGGCTCGTCACGTCACTCGTTTCGCCGCTCTTCACGCCCGACGTTCCGTCGGTCACCGTCACCCGGTAGCCCTGCCCGGTCGCCAGCACGTCCACCCATCGGCCGGCGGGGTGCCCGCAGCGCCGTTCGCAGCCGGACCAGTGCACGGGCAGGCCGGCGCCGCTCATCACGTCCAGCGCCCGCGCCGCGTCAGCCCGGACATCGGCCACCGACCGGGCGCAGCCCGGCAGTCCGGTGCAGGCGGTGGCCCGCGCCCACGGCGATCCCGGCTCGGTACGGAAGCCGGCCGCGGCCAGCGCGGGCAGTCGCCCGGGCGGGGCGCCCGGCAGGACGGCGCCGCGCCAGGGAGTCAGTCTGAGCTCGCCCTCGGCGGCGTCGGCCAGGGTCCGCCACTGGTCGGAGCCGACCCTGCCGAAGCGCATCCCGACCGACAGGCCGCCGGGCACCACGCCCACCTCGGGATGTGCCCCGCCCACCGGGGGGAGCGGCACGACACCCGCGGGGGCGTCCGGCAGGTCCGGCGCATCGGGCAGGCCGGACAGGTCGGGCAGCCCGGCCAGCAGGTCCAGCAGGAGATCGGGCACCTCGCGCAGGTGCCAGGCCTTGCGGCCGTGCGCCCGCAGCGCGTCCAGGAAGCCGCGGGCCGCGGCCAGCACCGCGTCCACCGCCCGCCCGGCCGGCACGGGCCGCGCGACGGGGGCCCGGCCGAGGCGCAGCAGCGCCGTACCGCCCGGGCCTGCGATCAATGTCACATCGGCGTCGAGCGCGGCGACATCGCCCCGCCCGTCGTCCAGCGCGAAGAGGAACTTGCCGGAGAGACCGGCCGCCCAGGCGCTCGCGCAGAGCCGGCCGTCCAGTTCCCGCACCCAGGCCCGCATATCGGCGAAGCCCGCCCGGTCCAGCCCGGCGAGCGGGGAGGCGACGATGTTCCGGACCCGTTCATGGGTCTCGGAGGGCAGCAGGCCGACGGCGCGCAGCCGGTCGGCGAGCTCGCGTCCGCAGTCCGAAGCGAGGCCGCGCAACTGGACGTTGCCGCGCGAGGTGGTCTCCAGGTCGCCGTCGCCGAGCGCGTCGGCGGCGTCGGCCAGCGCGAGCGCCTGACGCACCGTCAGCAGACCGCCGGGTATGCGCACCCGGGCCAGAGCTCCGTCATCGGCGGTGTGCAGACGAAGGGCTCCTGGACAGGCGTCCGCGCGCCCCCGGTCGGGCACCGCGGCGCCCGGCACGGTGGCGTCGGGTGTCGGTGGCATGGCCGCGAGCATACAGATGATCCGATCGGTTGCCTCCGTCCGTCGGGTCACGCCCACGGCCTCCGCCGGGTCACATCGCCGGGTCACGCCCACGGCCTCCGTCCGGTCACTCCGCCGGTTTCCCCCGGCCGCGTCCACGGGCTGCCGCCCGACCGCACCCGCCGCTCCCCCCCAGGCCGGATCCACGCCTCCCGCCCGGCCGTGACCCCGGCTGCGGTCCGGATCACTCTCCCCCGGGTCGGCCGCACCCCGTACGATGCTGGCGGGCGGTCCCCGCGGACCGCCCGCACGCCAGCGACGGCGCAGGGGAGGAAACCGGTGCAAGCCCGGTGCGGTCCCGCCACTGTGACCACGGTTCAACCGCCGTGGAAGCCAGGAACTCCTGCCGTCCTCCACCGGCCCGGGGCGCGGACCCCGAGGAAGGCTTGAAGCTTTGCGCTGCCGCATGCCCGCGCCCCTGCGCGTCCCCGTGCCCGCCATCGAGGCCGGGAGGGCCTTCGCATGATCCTGCTGCTGTCGACGTCCGACACCGACCTGCTCAGTGCCCGCGCCTCCGAGGGCCCGGTCCGCTACCGCCTCGGCAACCCGGCCCGGCTCTCCGCCGAGGAGCTGCCCGCCCTGCTGGAGGGCACCGACCTGGTCGTGGTCCGCCTGCTCGGCGGCCGACGCGCCTGGCAGGAGGGCCTGGACGCACTGCTCGCCGGCCCCCGCCCGGTCGTCGTGCTGACCGGCGAGCAGGCGCCCGACGCCCAGCTGATGGAGCTGTCCACCGTCCCGGCCGGCATCGCCGCCGAGGCGCACGCCTACCTCGCCCACGGTGGCGCGGCCAACCTGGCCGAGCTGGGCGCGTTCCTCTCCGACACCGTGCTGCTCACCGGTCACGGCTTCGCGCCGCCCGCCTCCGCGCCGGCCTGGGGCCCGCTGGAGCGCGAGGCCCGGACGAGCGAGGGCCCGACCGTCGCCGTGCTCTACTACCGCGCCCACCACATGAGCGGCAACACCGCGTTCGTCGAGACCCTCTGCCGGGCCATCGAGGACCAGGGTGCGCAGGCGAAGGCCTACTACTGCGCCTCGCTGCGCGGCGCCGAGCCCGAGCTGCTGGCCGCGCTCGGCACGGCCGACGTCCTCGTCACCACCGTGCTGGCCGCCGGCGGCACCCGCCCGGCCGACGCGCAGGCCGGCGGCGACGAGGAGGCCTGGGACGCGGGCGCGCTGGCGGCGCTGGACCGGCCGATCCTGCAGGCGCTCTGCCTGACCTGGTCGCGGGCACAGTGGGAGGCCAGCGACGACGGCCTCTCCCCGCTGGACACCGCCACCCAGATCGCCGTGCCCGAGTTCGACGGCCGGCTGATCACCGTCCCGTTCTCCTTCAAGGAGCTGGACGAGGACGGCCTCACCGTCTATGCCGCCGACCCCGAGCGCGCCGCCAGGGTCGCCGGGACGGCGGTCAAGCACGCCCGGCTGCGGCACATCCCGGCCGCCGAGCGCCGGCTCGCGCTGGTCCTCTCCGCCTACCCGACCAAGCACGCCCGGGTCGGCAACGCGGTCGGCCTGGACACCCCGGCCAGTGCGATCCGGCTGCTGCACCGGCTCCGCGCGGAGGGCATGGACCTCGGCCACGACCTGCCGGGTCTGGACACCGACGCCGATGACGTCCCGGCCCGAGCCGGCTCGGAGACGACCGGACAGGCAGCGCTCCACGAGGGTGACGCCCTGATCCACGCCCTGATCGCGGCCGGCGGCTACGACCAGGACTGGCTCACCGAGGAGCAGCTGGCCCGCAACCCGGTCCGGATCCCCGCCGCCGACTACCGCCGCTGGTACGCCACGCTCCCCCAGGGCCTGCGCGACACCGTCGAGGAGCACTGGGGCCCGGCCCCCGGCGAGCTGTACGTCGACCGCTCGCAGAACCCGGACGGCGACATCGTGCTCGCCGCCATCCGCTCCGGCAACCTGCTGGTCCTGATCCAGCCGCCGCGCGGTTTCGGCGAGAACCCGGTCGCGATCTACCACGACCCGGACCTCCCGCCGTCGCACCACTACCTGGCCGCCTACCGCTGGATCGCGGCCGCCCAGGCGGACGGCGGCTTCGGCGCCGACGCGGTGATCCACCTCGGCAAGCACGGCAACCTGGAGTGGCTGCCCGGCAAGACCGCCGCGCTGTCGGCCGAGTGCGGCCCGGACGCCGTCCTCGGCGACCTGCCCCTCGTCTACCCGTTCCTGGTCAACGACCCGGGCGAGGGCACCCAGGCCAAGCGCCGCGCCCACGCCACCCTGGTCGACCACCTCGTCCCGCCGATGGCCCGCGCCGACTCCTACGGCGACATCGCGCGGCTGGAGCAGCTGCTGGACGAGCACTCCAACATCGCCGCGATGGACCCGGCCAAGCTGCCCGCCATCCGCGCGCAGATCTGGACCCTGATCCAGGCCGCCAAGCTCGACCACGACCTCGGGCTGGACGAGCGCCCCGAGGACGACGGCTTCGACGACTTCCTGCTGCACGTCGACGGCTGGCTCTGCGAGATCAAGGACGCCCAGATCCGCGACGGCCTGCACGTCCTCGGCCAGGCCCCGGCCGGCACCGACCGGGTCAACATCGTGCTCGCCATCCTGCGTGCCCGGCAGATCTGGGGCGGGGTCAGCGCGCTGCCCGGCCTGCGTGAGGCGCTCGGCCTGGACGAGGCCGCGCTCACCCTCGGCGCCACCGACGCGGCCGAGGCGCAGGCCCGCGCCCTGGTCGAGGCGATGGAGGCCGAGGACTGGTCGCCCGAGGCGGTCGAGAAGGTCGCCGCCGGGCTGCCGGAGGCCGTGCACGAGGTGCTCGCCTTCGCCGCCACCCAGGTCGTGCCACGCCTGGCCGCCACCACCGACGAGCTGGACGCCGTCCTGCACGCGCTCGGCGGCGGTTTCGTCCCGGCCGGACCGTCCGGCTCGCCGCTGCGCGGTCTGGTCAACGTGCTGCCGACCGGGCGCAACTTCTACTCCGTCGACCCCAAGGCCGTGCCGAGCAAGCTCGCCTGGGAGACCGGGCAGGCGCTCGCCGCCTCGCTGGTCGAGCGGTACCGGGCCGACAACGACGGCGCCTGCCCGCCCTCGGTCGGGCTCTCGCTCTGGGGCACCAGCGCGATGCGCACCGCCGGCGACGACATCGCCGAGGCCTTCGCGCTGCTCGGCGTCCGCCCGGTCTGGGACGACGCCTCGCGCCGGGTCACCGGCCTGGAGGCGATCTCCCTGGAGGAGCTGGGCCGCCCGCGCATCGACGTCACCCTGCGCATCTCCGGCTTCTTCCGGGACGCCTTCCCGCACGTGGTCGCCCTGCTGGACGACGCGGTGCGCCTCGCCGCCGCCCAGGAGGAGCCGGACGTGGACAACTACGTCCGTGCCCACGTCCAGGCCGACCTCGCCGTGCACGGAGACGAGCGCAAGGCCACCGTCCGCGTCTTCGGCTCCCGCCCGGGCACGTACGGCGCGGGCCTGCTCCAGCTGATCGACAGCCGCGACTGGCGCACCGACGCCGACCTCGCCGAGGTGTACACGGTCTGGGGCGGCTACGCGTACGGGCGCGGGCTGGACGGGCGCCCGGCGCGCGAGGAGATGGAGACCGCGTACAAGCGGATCACCGTCGCCGCGAAGAACACCGACACCCGCGAGCACGACATCGCCGACTCGGACGACTACTTCCAGTACCACGGCGGCATGGTCGCCACCGTCCGCGCGCTCACCGGCAAGGCCCCGACCGCCTACATCGGCGACTCGACCCGCCCGGAGACGGTCCGCACCCGCACCCTGACCGAGGAGGCCGCCCGGGTCTTCCGCGCCCGGGTGGTCAACCCGCGCTGGATGGAGGCGATGCGCCGCCACGGCTACAAGGGCGCCTTCGAGATGGCCGCGACGGTGGACTACCTGTTCGGCTACGACGCCACCACCGGCGTGGTCGCCGACTGGATGTACGAGAAGCTGACCCAGGAGTACGTCCTGGACCCGGTCAACCGCGAGTTCCTGGCCGGCGCCAACCCCTGGGCCCTGCACGGCATCAGCGAGCGTCTGCTGGAGGCGGCCAGCCGCGGCCTCTGGGAGCAGCCCGACCCGGCGCTGATCGAGCAGCTCCAGGCCGCGTTCCTGGAGACCGAGGGCGACCTGGAGGGCGGCGACGAGGGCTGACGGGCGTCCGGTGACCCGCCTCGGTGAGGCCTGACCGCGTGGCTCCCGGGCTCTGGGCCCGGTCCGTACGTTGATGGCCGGCCCCTCGTGATTCGACTGCGAGGGGCCGGCCATCTCCGCGGACGGTGCTGATATCGAGTCAGGATCCGCCGGTGATCCGGCTCACGAACACGGACCGCACGCCTTCATTCCCTGGTGGACCGGCGCGGGTTCTCGTGGCCCCCGGCTGCGCCCAGGTGTTGCTCATCCCGTTTCGTTGTCGGCGTCCTTCTGGGCCCGGTCAAGGATGTCCTGGGCCACGCTCTCGGGGTTCTGGCCGTGGAAGGGAAGGTCGGAGAGCCAGGTGTAGAGCATTTCCCGGCAGATCTGCGGCTGGTAGGCCGGCACTTCGTGTCCGGAGTCGGGCAGAGAGACCTGCGTCACGTTTTTGAGGGTACGGACGAACCCCTTCGGGTTCCCCTGTGCCTGCTTCCAGATCAGCCGCTTGGCCTTGCGCCAGTCGTCGGGCGGCGTCAGGATGCCGTCCAGGATCTCCTCGGTGCTCTGATATCCGCAGGCGGTGTCGAAGTTCCCGGTGTAGAGGAGGGTCTTGTAGCCCTTGCCGATGAGCTTGGCGTACAAGGGGGAGGCGTCGGCCATGTTGTCGCACTTCAGCGCCGTGGCCACCGGGCCGGCATTGTCCTGGCACAGCCATTTCCTGTTGACGTGCAGGGCTTTCTGGACCTCTGCGCTGTCGAGGTAGGGGTGCAGCGCTCCCATGGACAGGTCGTCCCAGCGCCGTACGTCGTAGACGTCGAAGTTGCCCCCGTAGGCCAGGACCGCGTTCACCAGGCCGTTGCCGAGGTCGGTGGCCTGCTTCAGCTTTTTGGCGTCCTTGGTCTTCTCGCCGTCCTCGAGGACGCTCTGGAATGTGGCGTAGTGGTCGTCCAGGATCTTCTTCTGGTTCTTGCCGATGAATCCGGACACGTAGGCGTAGTCGATCATGATGCGGATCGACAGTTCCGGCTTGATCCATCCGTTGCCTACGGCGATCCCTTTCAGTTCGATGTGTTTTCCGGCCTGCTTGTTGTTCTGTTCGTCGATCTTCAGGGCGATCGCCGGCACGTACTTGCCCGCGTAGCTCTCACCGCAGACATACAGGGGGCACTTCACGTACTCCGGGTACGTCGTGAAGAACTCCTGCAGGGCCTGCCAGAACATCTGGCTGAGGGTTTCCTCGTCCTCGACATACTTCTTCGGGTCGTCACAGTAGCTGTATCCCGCGCCGATGGGCTGGTCCCAGAAGACGACGTGCGCTTCCTGGTTCCAGGTGTCGGGGCTCACCGACACTGTCCCGGCGGCGTCGTCACCGATGCGCAGCGGCCCGTTCTCAATGAACAGTCCCGCCAAGGAGGAGGCGCCGGGCCCGCCGTTGAGCCAGATCAGCAGCGGCGTTTTTTCGATCAGGTCCTGCTGGTCCTTGGGGTCGAGGTTGGGGTCGCAGGTCTGGCTTTCGAAGAACCAGTAGAACAAATGACTCTGCGCTGCGCCCGGGCCGTCGACGTCCGCATATCCGGCGTAGGAGCGGACCTTCTTCTGGACGTCGGCATCATCGGGATTTTCGGGGTCTGGGTAGAAGTGGATCGTCTGCGTGCTGGAGACGTTGGCGGGGATCTTGTACACGGGGCTGCGAGACATGGTTCACCTTCCGTTCGGAATCAGGGTCAGGAAGTCGGCGGAACACGCCGCGGCCGAGTGCGGCGGAAGTTTTCGAAGAGACGCTCGGTCCGCCTCGATTCCTCCAGGACCCCGATGCGCTGCCCCATGAGCAGTTGCAGTGCGGGGAACCGCCCCTTCTCGAACAGCAGGATGTTCAACGACCCGCCGTACTGGAAGTAGCCGATCTGATTGCCCTTTTGCACCTCTACCGGAGTCGACTCCTTTGTGATGTCCCTGAACTTGTCGAGGAACTTCACGGAGCCGATCGAGTTGAGGCCTACGGGCACCAGGGCGACATAGCCGTCACCGTCCGGATTCCCCTTGTGATCAAAATACGGCGTTTTGATGATGACGTACCCACGGCGGAAGTAATCGAACATGCTGTAGTCGTACCCGTATCCGACGTTTCCCTTGTTGAGCAGTTCCGGGAAGTCCCGCATCCCGTAGTAGTCGCCGCCGATGTCATCGCGGGCCTCCACCACCTGGCCGCTCACCGGGGCGTGATACCAGTGGTAGGTGTCGGGCATCAGGATGCACGACACGGCCGTGCCGCCGCCCGGGTTCGCCGGCCTGCCGCGGGTGAAGTACGTCGCGTACTCGGAGCCGTCGAGCAGCTGCCGGACGTTCATGGTCACCCCCTTGCACGGGATCCGCGTCGACTCCGTCAGCTCATCAACAATCATGTTGATGACACAGTCGGTCGGGGCAACCACCACACTGGGGTCGTCCTCGCCGTCGATCGGCCGCACACCAGGCGCCAGTTCCCTGATGAAGAACTTATTGAAGGTCGACCAGTCTCCTTCCTTGTAGTTGGCCATGACCTTCGGACCGAGGTCCTCCTTCCACTTGTCAACGAGGCTCTTCGATGACGGGTCATCCATCTGCATGCCTTGTAGATGCGTAAAGTCGGCCAGCATCTCGCGCCCCGACCCTTCGGTCACGAAATACATTCCGGCGCAATTATTGTAATTGATCCAGCTGAACTTCTCGATATAGTTCAGCCCGTCCTGGAAGTACTGCTTCAGCCCCCAGTCGTACCACTCCTGGAAGAAGTCGCACAGGGTGTCGACATTCGCGTCCGCCCAGTCTTTCCAGACGTCGTCCGACGTGCCATCCGGACGCGGCTGAACGCCCTCGATCGCCGCTTCGAAATCGGCCTTGAAATAATCTGCTTCGTCGTCGTAGCGCTTTCTGACGTTCTTGAGAAAGTCCTCGACGGTCTTGGAGTAGGGGTCGATTTTCGGGCTCACGTACCGCTTCCTTCCGTGGCGAGCAAATCCCCCGTGCGGCTGCACCTCGCGCTTTCACTTCCCAATCCGTACACGAATTTGACTGCGGTTGCCCCGTTCGCCAGAAACAATCACCCGCATGGCGGGACACCTCGACTGACCTCAATTCATCTGCTTTCCTGATCAGCTTACGATCTTGCCGATTCGCCCCTTTCGCCCTTTCATTCCTCGTGGTAGCGGGCTGGGCCTACACGTGTCGCCGTGGACCGACATCTGGCAGCGATCGGCTCCGAAGTGGACAATGCGGGACATGTCGCGCCGCCCCGCCGCCAGTCGTCCCGCCCTTGCCGGGCCCGTCCCCAGCAGGCCCGTCCCCAGCAGGCCTGACACGGCGGGCCGTTCGGACCGTTCGGGCCGGGGGCGGCGGTACCGGGCCCGGGTGGCGGCGCTCGCGGCCGGGGCGGTGCCGGTGCTGGCGTTTCCGGCCCCCGGACTGGCCTCGCTGGCCTGGGTCGCGCTGGTGCCCGGGCTGCTGCTGATGCAGCGGGCGCCCGGGGCTCGGGAGGCCGCGGTGCGCGGGTGGTGGTTCGGGGCCGGGTTCATCCTCACCACGATGTACTGGCTGATCCCGTCCGTCGGACCGGCGCTGCCGGTGCTCGCGGTGCTGTTCGGCACCCTGCAGGCCGGGGTGGGCCTGGCCGTCCACCGGCTGCTGCACCCGCCGCTGACCGCCCGTCGGGCGATGCTCGCACTGGTGGTCGTCCCGGCGGTCTGGCTGACCACCGAGTACGCGCGGTCCTGGCACGCGCTCGGCGGCCCGTGGGCACTGCTCGGTGCCACCCAGTGGCAGCACCCGACCGTCCTCGCGCTGGCCTCGGCCGGCGGGATCTGGCTGGTCAGCGCCGCCGTCGTGGCCGTCAACACCGGGGTGCTGATCGTCCTGACGGCCACCGGGTGGCGACCGCGCGCCCTCGCCGCCCTGGCCACCGTCGTGGTACTGGCGGCCGGGCCGCTGCTGTTCGCGCTGCGCACGGCGCCCGCCCGTGCCGGGGCGGTGACGGTCGCACTCGTCCAGCCCGGCATCGTCGACGATCCGCAGGCCCGGTTCGAGGCCAGTGCCGAGGCCACCGCCGCCCTGGGCGGGCGACCCGTCGACCTGATCGTCTGGGGCGAGAGCAGCACCACCGCCGACCTGGACCGGGACCCCGCCGCACTGGCCCGGCTCCGCCGACTCGCCGCCGACACCGGCGCCGGGATCCTGGCCGGCGAGGACGCCCGCAAGGCCGACGGACGGATCTCCAAGGACGCCGTCCTGGTCTCGCCGACCGGCATCGTGGACCGCTACCGCAAGATCCGGCTGGTCCCGTTCGGCGAGTACATCCCGCTGCGGCCGGTGCTCGGCTGGATCGCCGGTGTCAGCCGGGCGGCGGGGGAGAACCGGGCGCCCGGCACCGCCTTCCGTCTGCTGCCGGCCACCGACCGAGGCCGCGGCCCACTGCCGGTCGGCGCGCTGATCTGTTTCGAGTCGGCCTTCCCCGACATGTCCCGGACGGCCGCCCGGGACGGCGCACGGGTGCTGGTCTACCAGTCGTCGACCTCGACCTTCCAGCACACCTGGGCGCCCGAACAGCATGTCTCGCTGGCCGCGATCCGGGCCGCCGAGACCGGGCGTCCGGCCGTCCAGGCCGCGCTCACCGGTGTCTCGGCGGCCTTCGACGCCCAGGGGCGCGAGCTGGCCCGGCTCGGCACCGACCGCACCGGCGCGCTGACGGTGCGGCTGCCGCTGACCGCGCCCACCACGCTGACCTGGTACGACCGGGTCGGCGACGTGGTGCCGGCCGCGGCGCTGCTGGTGACGGCGGGTTCGGTGGTCGCCCTCTGGCGCGACCGGGCGCGCCGGGCGAACCGCCCGGACCGAGCAGACCGGGCAGGCCGTGCGGGCGGCGCGGGTGATACGGACGGTACGGGCGGCGCGGGTGGTCAGCCCTCGGTGCCTGCCGGGTAGACGCCGAACACCGCACCCACCGGGTCCCGCAGGACCGCGATCCGCGGGCCGTCCGGCACCGAGGTCGGCGGCATCAGCACATCGGCGCCGAGGCTGCCGGCCCGGAAGGCCGTCCCGTCGACGTCCGCGACCGCGAAGTAGGGCAGCCAGTACGGCGGCAGTTGCGGCGGGAAGTTCTCGCCCATCGCCATCATCCCGCCGAAGTCCAGGCCAGCCAGGCCCCACTGGGTGTAGGTGTCGGACGGGTTGACCGTCCAGCCGAACACGGCCGGGTAGAAAGCGGTCGCGCCCGCGGTGTCCCTGGTGAGCAGTTCGACCCAGCCCAGCGCGCCGGGGGCGTTGAGCAGGCCGACGCCCGGCAGGCCGCGCGCCTGCCAGAGCGCGAAGACCGCGCCGGAGGGATCGGCGGCCACGACGAACCGCCCGAGGTCCGACACGTCCGCCGGTCCGGCGAGGACGCTCCCGCCGGCCGCGGCCACCTTGGCGGCGGAGGCGTCCGCGTCGGTGACGGCGAAGGAGACCGTCCAGGCCGTCGGCTGCCCCTCCCCCTCCAGCGGGGTCACGGCGGCGACGGTCGCGCCGTCCAGCGTCATAAAGGTGTAGCCGTCCGTCCCGTGGCTTTCGCCGGCCTCGGCCCGCCAGGCGAACAGCTCGCCGTAGAACCGCTTGGCGGCGCCCGGGTCGGCGCTGGCGTGCTCCACCCAGCAGGGACCGCCGACGGTCACCTCGTTGATCTTCATCGTCCGCTCTCCTCCTCGGCCGGGGTCCGGGGCCTCATCCGATGTCCAGGACGAGCTTGCCGCGCGCGTGCCCGGACTCCACCAGCGCCAGTGCCTCGGCGGCGCGGTTCAGCGGGTACCGCCCGGTGATGTGCGGGTCCAGTTCTCCGGCGGCCACCAGGGCGGCCAGCGCGGCGAGAGTCTCCGAGGTGGTGGAGCGGGTGATGTACCGCCCGCCCAGCTCGGCGACGGTGTCCGGGTCCACGGTGCTGACCAGCTTGGCGCGGTCGGCCAGCGTCTCGGCGGCGGCCCGCAGATCGTCTCCGCCGACCAGGTCGAGGATGCCGTCCACGCCGTCCGGCGCCGCGGCCCTGATCCGCTCGGCCACCCCGTCGCCGTACCGCACCTGCACCGCGCCCAGTGACTCCACGTACTCCCGGTTGGTGTCGCTCGCCGTGCCGATCACCCGCAGGCCCCGGCTGCGGGCGATCTGCGCGGCGGCGCTGCCGACGCCGCCCGCGATGCCGAGGATCAGCAGCGTCCGGCCGGAACCGAGCCCGACGTCCCGCACTCCGTCGTCCCCGGTCGCGGCCGCCACCGGCAGTGCCGCCACCTGATCGAACCCGGCCCCGAGCGGCCGCAGCGCGCTCATCGCGGCGAGCAGCAGGGTCTGCTCCGCGTAGCCGCCGGCGGCCGCGAGACCGAACACCTCGTCTCCCGGGGTGAAGCCCTCCACCCCTGGACCGACCCGCTCCACCACCCCCGCCGCCTCCTGCCCCAGCACGGCCGGGAGCGTACGGTTCTTCCCCAGCCGTCCGGTGCGGATCTTCCAGTCCACCGGGTTCACCCCGGCCGCCCGCACGGTGATTCCCAACTGGCCCGGTCCGGGCTCCAGCACCGGTCGGTCCAGGAACTCCTGATTCTCCGGCCCGCCGTAGTCGACGAACCCCAACGCCTTGACCATCGTTGATCCCGTTCCTCAGCTTGCCGGCCCCCTTCCCCGCCCCAGCATGCGGCCGCCCGCAGCTCTCGGCCCGCCGCTGCTGCGCCGAACGGGGGCGCCTGCGGGGAACGGGGAACAGATAACGGATGACAGATTTCAGATTCTGTTATCCGTTATCTGTCATCTGTTAGTTGTCACTTGTCGCCCGACCGTCGACCGGCTCCCCCGGCCACCCACCGGCCGGGCGCGACCGGGCCGACCACCATCTCCCCTATCGCAAAAGGGAGTTGACGAACCACCTCGCCGTCGGGTTGATTGGTGCCGACCGCAAAACACCCCAAATCAGGAGAAATCATGACCCCACCCACCGTTACCGTCTTCCGCGACGTCCGCCCCTTCGGCGCGGCCGCCGTCGCCGACCTGGTCGCCGTCGACGGCCTGCTGGTCGCCGCGGTGCCGGAGGGCTCCCGGGTGGAGGTGGTGGAGGGGCGCGGACGGATCGCGCTGCCGACGCTGGTGGACGCCCACATCCACCCGGACAAGACCGCGTGGGGCGAGCCCTGGTACAGCCGGCGCCCGGCCGGCGGGCTGCCGGAGTACGTACGGGGCGATGTGGAGCTGTACGAGCACCAGCGGACGCCGCTCACCGAGCGCGCGGGCCGGCTGCTCGCGCACGCGGTGGCCCAGGGGACGCGCGCGGTGCGGGCGCACGTGGATGTGGCGCCCGCGTACGGACTGGCGGGCGTGACGGGGCTGGCCGCCGCACGGGAGCGGCTGGGCCCGGCGCTGGACGTGCAGGTGGTGGCGTTCCCGCAGCACGGGGTGCGGCGGACGCCGGGGGCGGGGGCGCTGCTCGCCGAGGCGGCGGCGAGCGGGCTGATCGACGCGGTGGGCGGGATCGACCCGGCCGGGTTCGACGGGGTCGGCGAGGACGGCGAAGGCCCGGCCCAGCTCGACCAGGTCTTCGGCCTCGCCGAGAAGCACGGACTCCAGCTGGACGTCCACCTGCACGACACCGGCGACCGGGGCCTCGCCCCGCTGCGTGACATCGCCGCCCGGACGAAGGCGGCCGGGCTGGGCGGCCGGGTCGTGGTGAGCCACGCGTTCTGCGTGCCGGAGTTGTCCGGCGGCGCGCTCAGTGAGCTGGCCGAGTTGCTGGCCGATGCCGGAATCGGCCTGACCACCGTCGCGCCCTCCACCCACCAGGTGCTGCCGTTCCGGGAGTTGGCGGCCCACGGGGTCAAGGTGGGCCTAGGCTCGGACGGCGTGCGGGACTCCTGGAGCCCGTTCGGCAACGCCGACATGCTGCACCGCGCGCATCTGCTCGGCTGGACCACCGACGCCCGCACGGACGCGGAGCTGGCCGACTGCTTCGCCCTCGCCGCCGCCGGGGGCGCCGAGTTGCTCGGACTGCCGGCCGCCGACCTGACGCCGGGCTCCCCGGCCGACTTCATGCTGGTCGACGGCGAGTGCCTGCCACAGGTGGTGGTGGACCTGCCGAGGCGCGAACTCGTCGTCCGCGCCGGACGGGTGGTCGCCCGGGACGGCCGCTTCGAGGGCTGAGACCGGACGGCGGTCCCCCTCCGCGCGGAGGGGGACCGCACCGGGTCAGCCACGCTCGACATCGACCTCGGTCAACCGCGCGAACCGCTCCGGATCGGTCCGCCGGATGTGCCGCGCCACCGCGAACCCGGCCAGCGCGACCAACGGCAGCGGCACCAGCAGCAGCGCGTTCACCAAGTCCGAAGCCCCGGTCAGCAGACCGAAGTTGAAGACGGCGAGGACGGTGAGCACGGCCAGCCCGGCCGCCGCCAGCAGCGGCGCCCAGACCACCCGCAGCGCCGACATCCCGCGCCGGTCGCGCCGGAAGAACGCCCACACGGCGACCGCCGCCAGTGCCTGCATCGCCATGATGCCGAGCACACCGATGCTGTTGGACCACATCAGCACCACCAGATACGGATCCGCCGCCAGCACCGCGCCCAGCAGCACCACCAGCGCGTTGAACGAGCTCTGCACCACGACCGCCGCACCGGGCGAGCCGAACCTGCCCGACACCCGCCCGAGCCGGCGCGGCAGCAGCCCCTCCCGTCCGAGCGCGTACAGGTAGCGGGCGGCCGCGTTGTGGAAGGCGAGCGCGGAGGCGAAGGCGGAGACCACGATCAGGACGTGCATCGAGTCCGAGAGCCAGACACCGACGAAGCGCTCGGCCGCGGTGAAGGTGAGGTCCGGCCCCTCGGCGGCGCGGGCCGCCGCCACGGCCTGGTCCGTCCCGTAGGCGCCCATCACGATCCAGGTGCCGAGGGCGTAGAAGACGGCGAGGAAGCCGATCGCGATGAACGTCGCCCGGGGCACCGTCCGGCGCGGGTCACGCACCTCCTCGGCGTAGATCGCCGTCGCCTCGAAGCCGGTGAAGGCGCCGATGACCAGCACGAACATCCCGGCGACCCCGCCCTGGGTGAGCAGCGAGGGGTCGAAGGAGACCGGGTCGAACGCGGCCGTGCCCCGGTCGGCGAGCACCCCGCCCTCCATCACCAGCAGCGCCAGCACCTCCAGGACCAGCGCGACGCCGAGCACCTTGGCGCTGAGCGTCACCTTCAGCCAGCCCAGCACGCCGACCACCACGACGCAGCCGCCCGAGAGCAGCCACCACGGCACGTGCGTGCCGGTGCGCTGTTCGATGTGCCCGGCGGCGAAGTAGCCGAAGGCGGCGGCCACGCCCGGGGTGATCAGGTTGTAACAGACCACCGCCACATAGGCGGTGACGACGCCGAACGTCCGGCCCAGGCCGCGCGCGACGTACGCGTAGAAGGCGCCCGCGTTGCGCACGTAGCGGCTCATCGCGGTGAAGCCCGCCGCGAACAGGACCAGCAGCACGCCCGAGATCAGGTAGGCGGCGGGGGCAGAGGCACCGCCTACGCCGATCGCGAAGGGCGCGATGCCCGCGAGGACGGTGAGCGGCGCGGCGGCGGCGACCACGAAGAAGACCAGGTCGGTGGTGCCGATCAGGCCGCCCGCGAGCCGTTGCGGCGACTGCGAGGCCGACTGCCGGGCCGACTGCGGGCCGGCCGGCGGGGCGATGGCCTGGGATCTTTCTGCGGAGACATTCACGGTGGGGGCGTCCTTCCGGCAGGGGCGGGGGGTGCGGGGTCCGCCGACCGGGGTGGGGCCCGGCCAACGGATGGAAGGGGGAAGGGGGAAGAGGGGAAGAGGGGAAGAGGGGAAGGCGAGAAAGGAAAGGTCAGGTCCGCGGCGTGCGGTCGAGGACGACCCGGCCGCCGTGCAGGACGAGCAGCCGCTCGGGGTGCGCCGCGACGGCCTCGGGGACGGATCCGGCCGCGATCGCCACCAGGTCGGCACGGGCGCCGACGGCGAGCCCGTAGTCGGCCAGCCCGAGCGCCACCGCGGCGTTCTCCGTCACCAAGTCCGCTGCGAGGAAAAGCTCCTGATCGGTCATCAGTTCACCCTGGAGGCCGATGACGGTGGCGCGTTCGAGCATGTCCCCGGTGCCGTACGGCCACCACGCGTCACGGATGTTGTCGGAGCCGGCGAAGACCCGGACGCCGGCCTCGTGCAGCAGCTTCACAGGCGGCATCGAGCGGCTCGGGCCGTTGGTCATCACGGCCACCCCGGCGTCCGCCAGCTTCTGTACGGTGAGCATGAGTTCAGAGGAGTCGAGACCGCTCCCGAGCGCGTACGCGTGGCTGACCGCGACCCGCCCGCCGAGCCCGAGGGCGGCCGTCCGGTCGGCGATGTCACGCAACTGGGAGGCACCGACCGGGCCACCGTCGTGCAGATGGATGTCCACGCCGGCGCCGTGCCGCTCGGCGAGGCCGAAGACGATGTCGAGCTGGCCGTCCACGTCGCCGTCGAAACCGGCCGGGTCGAGGCCGCCGATCAGCTCGGCGCCCTCGCGCAGTGCCGCGTCCAGCAGGTCGGCGACGCCGGGGGCGGTCACCACCCCGCTCTGCGGGAAGGCGACGAGCTGGATGCCGATCACGTCCCGGACGCGCTCGCGCACCTCCAGCAGGGCGTGCAGGTGGTCGAGCCCGGTGTCCGGATCCACGTCGACGTGCGAGCGGACGTATCCGGTGCCGAGCGCCGCCATCCGCCGGGCCAGCGCCTCGGCCCGGTCGGCGACGGGCACGGCCGCCGCGACCTCGCGGCGCAGCTCCCGCTCGGAGGCGATCTGGGTCCGGAGACCGGCGGTGGCACGATGGGGCTGCCAGGGCGCACCGAGGAAGGTTTTGTCCAGGTGCGCGTGCCCGTCCACCAGGGCGGGCAGCAGCAGCGCGCCGTCCAGCCGCAGGCCCCGGCCGGCGGCCTCGGGCGCACGCCGGGCGGGCGCGGTCAGGGCGGCGATCCGGCCGTCGGCGAGGTGGACGTCGGCCGCGGTGCCGTCGGGCAGGGTGGCGTCCAGGAGGAGGGCGGGGTGAAGGGGCGAGGTGGGGGTCACACGGGCACGCTAGCTGGTATACCGAATACCAAACAAGAGGTGTCCGCCAACGGATCCGAAACGAGACCGGAAGCGAGACCGAAGCGAGATGGAGCCAGCCGGAGCCGGCTGCCGACCGACATCCCGGGTCGGATCCCGAGCAGGCCCCAGCACGGGATCCGCACCGGTACCGCACCGACACCGCGGACCAGATCCGGCACCGGGCCCGGCGAACGGATCTGAAATGATCTGCACTGCCCCCACCGCCCGCGCGGTCCCCCACCCGACTGGAGCCCCGATGCCCGACACCCCCGGCGACGCCCACCAGTCGCTCCGGGACCTCGTCTACGTCCAGCTCCGCGAACGGATCATCGAGGGCGAGTACCCGGCCGGCCGACGGCTCGTGGAGCGCGAGCTGGCGGAGACGATGAACGTCTCCCGTGTCCCCGTCCGCGAGGCCATGCAGCGGCTGGAGCAGGAGGGCTTCCTCACCGTCCAGGCCCGCCGGGGCGCGGTGGTCGCCGAGTTCGGCCCCGCCGAGGCCGAGCACTTCTTCGCCGTACGGGAGTCCCTGGAGGCCCTCGCCGCCCAACTGGCCGCCCAGCACGCCACCCCGGCGGGCCTCAAGTCCCTCGAACGCATCCTGACCCGGACCAGGAAGGCCGCCGAGGCGGGGCGGCTGCGCGAGACCGTGAGCCTCAACGCCGACTTCCACCGGGCGATCGTCGAGCTCTCCGGCAACCCGCTGCTCCAGGACATGATGGCCCCGCTCGACGGCCGGCTGCGCCGCCTCTTCCGGCTCACCTCCGGCCCCGAGAGCACCACCCCGATGTGCACCGAGCACGAGCAGTTGCTCGCCGCCATCCGCTCCCGCGACCCGCAGGCCGCCGCCGACCTCGCCCGCCGCCACGTCGCGGGCACCCGGGCCTTCGCGCTCAGCGCGCTCGGAAGCTGACCGCGCTCGAAAGCCGGCCGCGGCCGGAACAGGCACGTGGCCGGAACAGGCGCGCGGCCGGAGCAGACACGTGGCCGAGGGGGCGGACAGCCCGGTGGGGAAGGCGGCCGCCCCGGCCCGGTCACCCCCGGCTGTGGTCTCCGGTCCGCCCGTCGATCAGCTCCCGCAGGATGTCCATGTGGCCCGTGTGCCGGGCGGTCTCCGTCGTCATGTGGATCAGCACCCAGCGCAGCGACACCTCGTCCCCGAACCAGGCCCGGCCGACGTCGTCCAACTCCAGCTCCCCGATGACGAGATCGGCCGCCGCCCGGGCACGGGCGTAGAAGGTCAGCACGTCCGCGGTGGACTCGTCCGGCCGCACCCGGAGATCGGACTCCTCGTCCTCGGTCAGGTCGAACGGCAGCGGCCCGGTCGCACGGCCGAACGTCTCGCAGAACCAGCCGAGTTCGACCCCGCCCAGGTGCTTCACCAGGCCCAGCAGATTCGTCCCCGACGCCGTCACCGGCCGCCGCAACTGCTCGTCGTCCAGCCCCTCCAGCTTCCACAGCACCGCGTCGCGATGCCGGTCGAGAGCCGTGAACAGGCTCTCCTTCTCCCCGCCCCGGAAGGGCACACGCTTCGTCATGCGCGGACCCTAACAGGCCCCCGGGCCGGGCGGACCCCCACCGACCCTGGGCCGGTGGGAGATCCAACCTCCCACCGGCCCAGGGCTGTTCAGCGAGCCGCCCGCTCGACCGGGACCCAGAGCTGGGCCTGCGCCCCGCCGCCGTCCGGCAGGAAGCGGGTGCGCAGGATCTCCGGTCCCGAGCAGGATTCGTACGGGTTGGACGGGAACCACTGGGTGTAGACGTCCCGCCACATCTCCTGCAGGGCCTGCGGGAACGGGCCGGTGCTGGTGAACACGGCCCAGCTGCCGGCCGGCACCACCCGGACGTCCAGGTCGTCCGGGACGACGGCCTCCGAGGACGCCACCACCGCGTGGTAGTAGTCGAGTTCGGACCCTTCCTCGCGGCTCTCCGAGAGGTGCTCGGTGACCGAGACGATGCCGTCCGGCTCCGGGCCGGAGAGCGCCGAGATCCGGGCGACGGTCTCCTGGTCGAGACCCTGGATGAACGCGGCGATGGCCGGGTTCACCCCCTCGCAGACCAGCGGCACCCGGGTCCGCCTGCCCACCACCCGGAACTCGGGCTTCTCCACGATGCGGTACTCCATACTGCTACTCCCTTCCACGACGAGTCGGAAGGACATCCGGGGCTGGGACCGCAGCGCCGCACCACCGCGCCGGGCCTCCCCGGGCCCGACGCCGTGCATCGCCCGGAACGCCCGGGCGAACGCCTCCCCCGAGGTGTAGCCGCAGCGGACCGCCACCTCCAGCAACGTCCGTTCGCCGGACAGCACTTCGGCCCCGGCAACGGTCAGCCGCCGACGCCGGACGTACTCCGACAGCGGCATCCCGGCCAGCGCGGAGAACAACCGCCGGAAGTGGTACTCCGACGTCATCGCGATCCGCGCCAGTTCGGCCACCTCGACCGGCTGGTCGAGCCGGTCCTCGATGTGCTCCATGGCCCGGTTCAGCTGCTCCAGCATGCCAGCCCCCGTCCTTCCCTTACTGCTCACCACCGTAGAAAGGACCCACCCTGCCGCACCCGACATCCTGTGCCCGCTCCGGTCGGGTCCGGCAGACGGCACGGCACCACCGTTCCGGCCCAGCCCCCGACGAACGACGAACGGCAAGCATCGAGCGGCCAACGGCGAACGGCCCGGGCCCCCGGCCGGTCACGAAGGACCGACCGGGGGCCCGGGTCAGCAGAGCCGCGGGAGGACCCGCGGAAGGGTGCGCAGGATCAGATCAGGCCCTGCGCCAGCATCGCGTCCGCGACCAGCTCGAAGCCCGCGATGTTCGCGCCCACCACGTAGTTGCCCGGGCTGCCGTAGCGCTCGGCCGTGGTGAAGCAGGAGTCGTGGATGTGCCGCATGATCTCGGCGAGCCGCTCCTCGGTGTGGGCGAAGGTCCAGGAGTCGCGCGAGGCGTTCTGCTGCATCTCCAGCGCGCTGGTGGCGACGCCACCCGCGTTGGCCGCCTTGCCCGGCGCGAAGGCCACGCCCGCCTCCTGGAGGACCCGGACGGCCTCCGGGGTGGTGGGCATGTTGGCGCCCTCGGCGACCGCCTTGACGCCGCCCCGGACGAGCGCGAGCGCGTCCGTCTCGTCCAGCTCGTTCTGGGTGGCACAGGGCAGCGCGACGTCGCACGGCACGCTCCAGACGCCCGGACCGGCGACGAACTTGACGTGGCCGCCGCGCAGTTCGGCGTACTCGGAGATCCGGCCGCGGCGGACCTCCTTGACCTCCTTGAGCAGGGCGAGGTCGATGCCCTTCTCGTCCACGACGTAGCCGGAGGAGTCGGAGCAGGTGACCACGGTCGCGCCGAGCTGCTGCGCCTTCTCGATCGCGTAGATGGCGACGTTGCCCGAGCCGGAGACGACCACCCGCTGGCCCTCCAGGCTCTCGCCCCGGCTGCGCAGCATCTCGGCGGTGAAGAGCACGCAGCCGTAGCCGGTGGCCTCGGTGCGGGCCTGCGCGCCGCCCCAGCCGAGGCCCTTGCCGGTGAGGACGCCGGACTCGTAGCGGTTGGTGATCCGCTTGTACTGGCCGAAGAGGTAGCCGATCTCGCGGCCGCCGACGCCGATGTCACCGGCCGGGACGTCGGTGTACTCGCCCAGGTGGCGGTGGAGCTCGGTCATGAAGGACTGGCAGAACCGCATGATCTCGGCGTCCGAGCGGCCCTTCGGGTCGAAGTCGGCACCGCCCTTGCCGCCGCCGATCGGCATCCCGGTGAGCGCGTTCTTGAAGATCTGCTCGAAGCCGAGGAACTTGACGATGCCCAGGTTGACGGACGGGTGGAAGCGCAGGCCGCCCTTGTAGGGGCCGAGCACGCTGCTGAACTCGACCCGGAAGCCGCGGTTGACGTGGATGCCACCCTTGTCGTCCGACCACGGCACCCGGAAGATCAGCTGGCGCTCGGGCTCGCAGATCCGCTCGATGATCCGGGCGTCGACGAACTCGGGCCGCCTGGCCAGCACCGGGCCGAGGGTCTCCAGGACCTCCCGGACAGCCTGGTGGAACTCCAGCTCGCCCTGGTTGCGGCGCAGAACCTCGGCGTAGAGGGACTCGATGACACGGTTCTCGGCGTCGTGGGACGCGGAGGAACGAGAGGTGACCGGCATCAGATTCAGGACCTTCCGTGGTCGTCAGTCGCGCGCGAGACGTCCCGTATCGGGGAACGCCGGCGGTCCCCCTCGCCATTGAGGGCATCGCGCTGTCCTTGCGCGCCGAAGCGGCATACAGGACCGCTGTTATCCGGGTAGTGTCCCAGTGTTAACACCCCATGTACGACCCCATCCACATGGTGGAACCGCTCTGCCACGATGCGGCCCGCGCCCAACTCTCCGAATAGCGGACATTCCCCGGCGCCACGCCCCCTCGACCGACCGCTCGCCCCGCCACACCCCGCCCGACCGTGAGCAAGCTCACAGCCGGCGGGCGCCCCGGGTGCCGGTTCCCGGGGGAGCGCCCCCAATGCGTTTGACGGAGCGGCGTCCGGGGCCGCATTGTTCCGACCCGAACATCCGTCCGGGCATCCGGGCGGCCGTCCGGGAGGAATCGCCACCGCGCCATGCCGAACAACGACGCCGACACCACCGGCAGCACAGCCGAACCCGCGCCCGCACCCGAGACCTCCGCCGACCGGTTGAAGTCCCGCTGGGCGGAGCCGGAGGGGCCGGTGCCGCCGTGGTACCGGCGGGTGTCACGGCGGACCTGGAAGGTGTCGGGCGGCGTACTGGCTGCACTGGTGGCGGCCGGACTGCTGGCCACCGTGCTCGGTCCGGACGACCCGGTGCGGAACCGGCTGGACCCGGTGCAGAGCATCGGCGACCTGATCAGGGAGCCGGACACCTCGGGCTCGTACGCCGCCCGGAACGCGGAGATCTTCCCCGACACCCTCGCCTACCTCCGCTTCCGCGAGCACTTCGTCACCGGCTACCGCCGACCCGGTTCCACCGGGACCGATTTCATCGTGATCGGCGCCACCGGCAACTTCTCCAGCCCGGTCCGCGAACTGGACGACCTGCTCGGCGGGCCGGACCCGTCGCTCGCCCCGGTCACCGTCGGCGGCCACGCCCCGCAAGCCCCCACCGCCCCGTACACCGCCTTCCCGGCCGGCCCGCTCGGCGGCGCCCTCAAGTGCTCCGCCACCCCGAACGGGCACGGTGGCGTCCTCGCCGTCTGCGCCTGGGCCGACTTCACCACCGTCGGCAGCGTCACCGACCTCGACCTCCCCGGCCTCGCCGAGCGCACCCGCACCATCCGCGCCGCGATGACCAGCCGGGTGAAGTAGCGTCCACCGCCGCGCCCTGGCGCCGGCGCCGTTTCCTTTCCCGCCCCGTCCCGCTTCCCGCTCCCCGCCGCTGCCGCTGCCATTGCCACGGCGGGGGAAGGACTCGCGGAAGCTTGTTGTTCAAATTGGAACTACCTAGTACGGTCGACTACCGGAACACCACCCCAGTAACGGAGGCCCCACCCATGCCGCAGCCCGCCACGCCGCAGCCCGGCCCCGCCACCGTGCGTTCGCGTGTGCGCATCCCGCTGACCTTCCCGGACGGCTACCGCGCCGAGGCCGAGGTCTTCACCTTCCACGGCCTGGCCGACGGCGCCGAGCACCTGGCGCTGGCCTTCGGCGAGGTGTCGCAGGGCGGGACGCCGCTGGTCCGGCTGCACTCGGAGTGCCTGACCGGCGACGTGTTCGGCTCGGACCGGTGCGACTGCGGACCGCAGCTGCGCGAGTCGGTGGAGCGGATCAGCGAGGCGGGCGGCTACCTGCTCTACCTGCGGCAGGAGGGCCGGGGCATCGGCCTCTACAACAAGCTGGACGCCTACGCCCTGCAGAGCGCGTAACCAGACTGCCACCTCCCAGGGTGCGGGTGCGCGCCGCTGACCGGAGAGTGAGAGCATGGCGCGCACGGCAGACGATCAGGTCCGCTATCTGGACCTCCTCCTGCGGAAGTCGCAGGTCGTCCAGGGCAGGGCTACCCGGAACATCCTGTCTCTCAAGGCCCAGGAGACGAAGGGCCGAGCGTGGGGCAAGGCGAACGGGTATGAAATCCGCCGCGTCTTCCGGGAGAACCTGTCCGCCTACAAGAAGGGCGTGAAGCGCCCGGATTTCGACGCGGCGGTGCACGCGCTGCTCGAAGGCGAGTCGGACTGCCTGTGGGTCTACGACTCGTCGCGGTACAGCCGCCAGGGCGCGGGCGACGTGTTGAAGATCCTCGACGTGCCCGGGAAGCGGCTGTACTTCTATCTCAACGGGCTGGACACCGAGGTCTCCGCCGACCGATTGCGCATCGTCGCCGAGGCAGAGCAGGCCCGCGAGTACAGCCGCGTCCTGTCCGAGAAGGTTCGGGACACGAAGGCCGAGCAGCGCGACGAGGGAAAATGGCTCGCCACGGTGCCGTTTGGGCTCAAGGTCACGAAGAACCGGAAGCTCAAGGGCAACAAGCAGTGGCCGATCGTGGAGCGTATTCACAACGCAGCCGCCGAAGGAAAGTCTCAGCAGAAGATCGCGGCCGGGCTCACCGCCGATGGGTACACCGCCCCGAGGGGCGGCCCCTGGCGGGCGACCACGGTCGGAAAGATCCTCCGGAACCCTGTCTACCTCGGCTGGCAGGTCGTGACCGTCAAGGGCGCACCCGTGATCTACCTCAACGCCAAGGGGAAGAAGGTCCGTGTCTTCGCCAAGGGCTTCACCGGCATCTCGCAGGCAGTCTGGGACAAGCACCGCCGGAAAGCCGCCGGAGTGGAGCGTCCGGCCGGCTTCGGCAGCGAGCGAGCCGAGGACCAGGCGCCTGTCGAGAACTCCCCCGCCGCTGGCCTCACCTGGTGCGTTGGAGGGGGGTTCGATGAGAAAACCGGCCACCGTGCAACGTCCATTGGGCACTCATTCCGGTGTTCCGCCCACATCGCGGGCATCCCGTGTCCGGAACCGGCGAGCGCTCAACGGGCAGGGGTACTCCGTGTCGTGCTCGCCGAGTGGAAGAAGCGTCTAGCTGCGAAGGACCCCCTAGACCCAACCATGCTGGCCGTGGGTGAACGCTGGGTCGTGCTGTCCCGACCGGAGGAGAGTAAGGCGGAGGCCGAAGCTCGGGGCCAACTCAAGGTTGCCGAAGAAGCAGTCGCCCGGCTCGACCGCTTGAACGCCGCCGGAGCCTACGCCGGCCGTGACGGTGAGAGCACGTTCGTCCAACTCCGGCGGTCGGCAGTGGCCGATGTTGAGACTGCGCGGAAGGAATGGGAGAAGGTGGCGCAGCCGCTCGGGGACATCTCCGTCCTCACTGACCCCGGCCGTTGCGCGAAGCTGTGGGATACCTCGGACGACACCTACCGGGGCCAACTCTTGCGACTCGCCATCGACAAGATCTTCATCCGGAAGGCCGATTACTCCGGTCAGCGCGTCACGCCGGCTCGAATCGTCATCGAGTGGGCGAAGCCGCGCGGGTGGAAGCCGCCGGAGGAGAAGAAGCCCGGCGCGAGTGGGTCCTGAAACGCGAAAAAGGCCCCCAGCTGGCACTGTGCGAGCAGTGCCAGCCGGGGGCCGTGGTGGGGGGTCAGGGGGTAATGATCACCAGCCGACGGATTCAATGCTGGCGGCGAGATCGAGTGCAACGTGCTCCGGGAGGGGGACGACCGTCCGGGTGATCTGTCCGGGCGCGGTGTGCTGCGTCTCGATCACGATGACGCGCTCGCCCGCCGGGGTGCGGGCTTCGTAGGCGCGGGCGGCCTGGTGGACGACCGCGCGGACCGTGGGGAGGGTCACTGCGCCCCCTGGAGGAGGTAGTTCGCCATGGCGATTCGGGCGGCGACTCCGGCGTCCGGGCCGAGCAGTTCGCTCGCGCGCAGGAACGCCCGCTCGCGTTCCGCGGTGGTGTCGGTCTGCGGGAGCATCACGTCCGCGAAGGTCGGCGGCGGGACGGCGGCCGGCGAGGTGGAGCCACCGGCCACCATGTAGGGGCTTCCGGCGTGGCGGGCATCTTCGACCTGGCGGGCGGCGTCCAGCTCGCCGAGGCGCTTGGTGGCCTCGGCTTCTTCTGCCTGCACTCGCCGGATCTCCTCCGCGAGGGTGCGTGACTGCGTTGCGGCGTCGTTCAGGGTGAGGCTCAGGGCCTCGGCGACTTCGGGGTTCAGATAGATGGAGGAGGCGGTGTCGTTCGGGTCGCCGGAGCGGACCAGGAGGCCGATGTCTCCCTCGCCGTCGACGTGGACGCGGGCGAAACCGGAGGGCCCGTCGTACTTGCAGGGGAAACGCTGCTCGTCCAGGCGGACAGTCTGCGGTTCAGGGGCGGTCGTCATGGGTGGTCTCTCCGTTCATCAGGAACTCGGCAAGCTGGAGGGTCGCCCTTACGCGGGCATCGAAGGGGCAGCCGTCCTGGTAGCCCCTGCTGTTGGTGGACATTTCGGCGACGGCCTTCGGGGCGAGGGCCAGGGCTTCGGTGCGGGTCACCGGTCCGCCCAGTACGCGTCGATGCCGAACTGCGGGCGCGCGGCGGGCGGGTCATACAGGCCGCCGGACGAGGGGCCCGCGGTCTGACACCCCGTCGGGGCGGAGACGCGCTCGACCTTCTCGGCACGTTCCAGCTCGGTCGCCTGGCGGGCGAGGTAGGCGGACAGCGTGCGGCACTGCTGGGCGTTCAGGCGGGCAGGGCGCCCTGTCTCCGCCCCGACGCTGAGGGCGAGTTGCCCGCCCATGCGGTCGTTGCGGACTCCGACGGCGGAGCCGAACCGGGTTGTGAGGGTGGCCTTGTGCTCGGTGGTCTCGATCATGGTTCTCTCTCCTCGATCAGGTGAACAGGGCTAGGAAGGCTTGGACTTCGCGGGCGGAGTGCCCGGCGTCGTAGCGCACGGTCCGGCCGTCGCGGGTGATCTCCAGGCCGTAGCCGTCGCTGTCGCCGTGGTCGGCGAAGACGCGCAGTCTCGCGCCGCCGGTCAGCTCGTAGGTTCCGACTGGGGACTTCATCGCGGGTTCCTTCCGGTGGGGTTCGGAAGGCTTGAGACAGGACGGTTAACAGCGGCCCTCACGCGGCGGCCCGCAGCTTCCTTACGGCCCTGGACCACGCCGCTTTGACGGTGCCGGGGGTCTTGCCCAGGGCCTCGGCTATCGCGGTGGCGTCGAGCTTCCCGGTGTCGGTGAGCATCGGGGGGTTGCCGTCGAATCCGTAGGCGAGCCGGGCGATGGCGGCCTCGGTGGGGGACATGCCGGCCAGCAGTTCGGCGGCCTTGGCCTGGGCGGCGGCGGCGAACCGGGTGCTGGTCTCGGCCTCCGCGTCGCGGTCGATGATCGCCCCGGTGGCGTGCTTGCCCCGCTTGGTGCCGGTGACGCGCACGCCCTTGCAGCGCACGGCGTCGCGGGACACGGCGACAGGGTTGTGTGCCAGCGAGGGCTGGAGGTCGGTGCACCAGCCCTCGGTGGTGGCTCCGACGACGACCGGGCGGCCGTCGTTGACGGCCAGGTGCAGGCGGGCGGCACGCGGGGTGGTGCCGAGCGCGGTGTACTCCACCAGGTGGTCCGGGTCCTGGGCGGGAGAGTCTTCGAGCGCGCTCTCCGACACGGTGGCGATCGGCGTGGGACGCAGGAAGGCAGCGGCGACGTACTCGGCCCTCTCGGGTGTGAAGCGGCGTTTGGTCTCCGGGTGGCTGATCAGCTCTTGCTTCGCGGCCTCGAAGTCGCCTGCGCAGCGGGAGAGGGCGCCCATGAAGGCGCCTGCGGCCGATCGCGGCGCGGCGGGGGCGATCTCGCGGGCGGCGGCCTGGCGGCCGTCGAGCTTGGCGCGCTGGAAGGCGTAGGAGGTGAACTCGGCGGTGTTGGGGGCGTTCACATCCCATGTGTGGAGGGCGCGCCAGAAGCTCAGGCGCATCTCCTGGGCAATGTCCTGGGCGGCCTGGTGGCTGTCGCCCTCCATCTGCTGGGCCCGTTTGCGGGAGACGGACAGGGCAATGCCCTCAAGTCCGTTCAGGATCTCCTCCGTCGCCACCCGGCCCCGGTCGAGCTTGCCCATGCCGGTCAGGGCGGGCAGGGGCTTGGGGGTCTGGGCTTCCAGGATCAGGACAGGGGTGATGGCCGAGCAGCGCGAAGACATGAAAGTTCCTTGGCATGTACAGGACATATAGATGGGCGTGCGGTATCGCCGCGCGGCGGGCGCGCCAGGGCATGACAAAGCCCCGGCAGGCACTTGTGGCCACGTCGGGGCATGGAAAAGCCCCTGCCGGTTCGGGATCAGCCGAAGGGCAGGGGCCTGGAGAGACCTGTCACCAGGTCAGGTCGTCAGACTCCCGGGACTCCCCGGCCGCAGGCCGGGGCGATCGAGAGGGCAAGGCGGCACGTGAAGAGCGCCATGCAGCGGGAGAGCCGCAGATGCGAAGGCCGTACGGCGCGGGCCCGGTTGGGCTCGGGCCGCACGGAGCGGTGGGCGTGCTCGGTCGCTAAGGACCGGAGATCAAGGATGGCGACCTTCCGCTCATGCCGGCGGCATCCGCAGCCGAGCATGCCCACTGGAAGGCGGAACTCGGCCCGCAGGCCCAGCGCACGACGGAAGGGGCAGCCAGAGCCCGGGAACGCGGCCACCGAAAGCCCTTGGCGGACGGGCGCCCGCCGGGCGAGCAGGCGGCGGGTGCCGGCGAAACCTCCCCAGCTCGCCCGCCGCAACTTGATCACCTTTCAAGGTTTACTCACCACTTATTCACAAATGCTCGACAGAGATTAGAGGGCGGGCGCCGTGCCAGCAATGCTGCTTTCTGGGCCTTTAGTCCCTATATGGACAGGGTCGCAAGTCCCGATCAAGGTCCGTGACCTGGGCATCCAAAGGTCAAGAGTTTGCAATGTGATCTGGGCTACTTGCCATGGCGGCGCAGGTACGCGGAGCCCCGGTCCATGCGGGCCGAGGAGTCGCCGAAGTGCCCCAAGGCCGAGTTCTCGCCCCGGCACAGCAGCCTCCGCACCGCCTGCCCCTTCGGCTTGTCGTGGTCGTGGTCCACCACCAGGCGGTCCCCCGCCACCGCCTTCTGGCCACAGATCGCGCAGCGCCAGCGCTGCTGGCGGCCCATGCGCTCGTAGTCGGCCAGGGTGATGCCGTAGACCCGCCACAGGCGGGCGTCCCGGCGCTTGCGGACCACCTGCGGGTCGCGGCTGGCCCGGTTGTTCGCCGCGCGCACACAGTCCCGGCACACGTTCGCCCGCCCGTTCGGGGCGCGCTTGCGCCGGCCGAACCGGGTCAGCGGCTTCTCGTCGTCGCACACCTCGCAGAACTGTGTGAACTCGCTTTCGGGGAGCCGTACTTCACGCCGCATAGGCCCACTCCTTCGGCAGCTTGTAGCCGTCGGCCCAGCTCGGCCCGTAGACCTCGGCGTCGGTGTCCAGAGGGACGCCCTTGAGAGTCATCTTCATGGCGTCGGCGCACGCCTGGGCCACCTCCGCGGCCTCCTTCTTCGGGGCAGTACCCACCACCTCGTCGTGCACCCACATGGTGAGGAAGGGCGTAAGGCCCTGGTCGTCCATGGTGATGAGCGCCTGGCCCATGGTGTCGCGGGCGGTCGACTGGCAGGCGTAGGCAACGGACTTGTACAGCTTGTCCCGGTCCAGGTGGAGCCGGCGGCCCACCGCCGTGGTCATCGTGCAGCGCTCGGCAAGAGCCTGGCGCTGCATCTTCCGCGCCCACCTCTTGATCCCGGGAAAGGCCCTGCCGTACCGCCTCAGCGTGTCCCGCATGACCTCGACGTCCTGGCCGGTCTGCTTCGCCAGCGTCGCGGCACCGCCCTGGTAAGCGGTGCCGAGCCCGGCAATCTTCGCCAGGGTGCGCTGATCCTTGGTGTACTCCGAGCCGAACATCAACTCAGCGGCGAACCCGTGCAGGTCGTGACCGTCTGCGATGGCCCGGATCATCCGCGACTCGCCCGACAGCGCGGCCAGCACCCGAAGCTCGACCGCCTGCTGGTCCACGGAAAAGTAGACGGACCCCGGTTCAGCGACCACGCACCGCCGCACCTCCCATCCGTGAGAGGGGAGCTGTGCCATCGCCGGGTCCGAGTGGGACGCCCGGCCGGTCTGCGCGCCCAGCGGGTTGATCTTCGGGTGGATGCGGTCGAAAGCGTCCCGGTTGTTCAGCATCGCCTCGGCGTAGCTGCTGGACCACTTACCGGCCCTCTTCGCCCTCAACACCGCGTCGGCCAAGGCGTTGGGCTCGCGCATCCCGAGCCGGACCCAGTCCGGGTCAAGGTCGGCCATCGGCAGCAGGACCTCCTTAGCCACCGACAGCGCGTCGCTGTCGGTCTTCTCCGTCAACACCTCACCCATGCCCAGCAGTGCGCCGGCCACCTGGTCCGGACTGTTCACCGAGGACACCCCGAACCGGGCAGCCACAGCGGAGAACCGCTTCTTCTCCCGACCGAGCCGGCCGGCCAGGCCCTCGGTATAAACGGGGTCAATCAGCATGCCCCGACGCTGGAGCTTCGCGCACACCAGGGCAAGGCGGTGCTCGTAGGGCAGCAGTGCCGAGCGCAGGCCCTCGGCCTTGTACCGGGCCAGCAGCTTGGGCAGCAGTCGGGCGACGAGGACTGCGTCGAGACCGGCGTACAGCTCGTAGACGTCGTGCGAGAGGGCGATCCGCGCCCAGCCGTTCTCCTTGGTGAGGCCCAGGCTGTTGAACACGCGGGTCAGATCGTTCTGCGTGTCGGGTGCGCCGGGGTCGACGTACCAGGCCGACAGCGGCTTGAGGGACAGGCCGACGCCGCCCTCGTAGTCGTGGCGGCTGTCGAGCAGATGGGCGGCCACGCGGGAGTCCTGGGCGCGGGGGTAGAGGTCTTCGAGCCGGATGCCCAGCTCGGTGTCGACCTTCAGTGCGTCGAAGGCGAGGTTGTGGGCGACGAGGTTCGGCAGGTTCGCCAGCGCCTCGCGCGTGGCTTCGCGGAACGGGCCGCCGAGTTCGACGGGGAGCACCCAGGCGGTGTGGGTGTCGCCGAACTGGACGAGCCGTATGCGGTCCGTCCAGGCCAGGCCGGTGGTCTCGGTGTCGAAGCCCAGCAGCGTCCCGGCGTTCGCGTGGCCGGTCCACCAGGTGCGGAACTCCCGCAGGTCGTCCCAGTTTTCGGGGACCTTGATCTCGACCGACTCTTGGGCCAGCCGGTACGGGTGTACCCGCATTGCGCTCCTAAAGGTATTTCCAACGGATCAACCGCCGTCTTACGCTGAGTTCTTGGGGATGAAGCCTGGAGTTGGGTACGCCACCAAAGGGCGTTCGCATGCCAGGCGGGTTGGGGGCATCACCGTGGGGATCGCACTAATCGCTGTGTTGGGCACATTGTTGGGAGCTGCGGTCACCGGAGCCATGCAACATCTGGCTAACCGGACAGCCCGGCGTGACCGGGACCGACAGGCACAGCGAGGGGCAGTGGCACAACTCCTTGGAGCCGCCACAGACCACCGGGCGGCTCAATACCTCAAACACGTAGCCCGCCGAGAAGGGGTCCCTGACACGCTGGAGGCCCGAGCTGCGCGTTACGAAGCCAGGTCGAAGCTCACCAAGGCGCTGTCGGAGGTAAGACTTGCCGGAATGGACTCCGAAATAGTCCATCTAGGCCGCAGTCTGGCGGGCGCTTCTATCGCTCTGGGAGATGCGGATTCGTCTAACCAGGAAGCAATCAGCATTGCGGGTGACGCCGCACGCGCGGCTCACTCCGCCTTGGAGGCTGCGGCTGCCCTGCGGTTGGGATGAGTTGTCCTGAGGGCGCCGCCTCCCGGCTCGTTGTGCAGGTCGAGGCCAAGCGTCACCACTCGTTGGTGGTGTCGAAGACTCCCGGCCCGGCGGGTTCCTGGCTGGTGAACTGGACGCCGAGCAGCACGCGGCCCCGGGTCATGCGGTGCTGGCGGATGCCTCGCTCGTCCAGAGCACTGACGAATCCGCGGCGGGTCCACGCCTTCTCGCCTTGCGCATCGCACCAGTCGCGGTACGCGGTGTACGCGTCCTGCGAGGGCACGTGCTGCCGGTCGTCGCCGGTCTTCACCAGAACATCCGTCAGGAACTCCGCCAAGGCGTCGCTGTTCTCCTTGAAGTTCGTGGTCGCGGCCTTGATGCAGCCGGGCTCCTTCAGGCCCTCGGCGTACCACTCGACCGCGCCGGCCACCGCCCACGCGGCGATGCCCTCGGCCTCCCCCCGCAACGTGTCGAAGATGGAGTGGTCCCGCTCCTCAGGCTTGAAGTACTTGTCGAACTTGATCAACTTCACCCGCCTCCAGAGACCTTCGTCCTGCGACCTGAACGCGGGTGTGTGGTTGGAGGCCAGCCAGAGCAGGAAAGTTGGCTGGTAGGTGAAGAAGTTCTCCCGCATGAACCGGGCGGTGAGCCGGTCGCTGCCGGTCGCCCGCTTCAACACCGACTCGCTCATGGGCTTGCCGGCCTCGCCCTCCGAGGCCATCACCATCCGGGCCCCGCGCAGCGCGGCCAGGTCAGCGGGGATTGAGCTTCCGCGATCCTCGAAGGTCTCGAACCTCGTCGTCTCGGAGAGCGCGGCGAACGTGTGGCTGAGAGTGTCCAGGAAGACGCTCTTGCCGTTCGCGCCGACACCGACCAGCACCGCGAACGCCTGCTCCGCCGTCGAGCCGGTGATGCCATACCCGCACAGGCGGCGCATGTAGTCGACCATCAGCGGCTCGGTGGGGAACACCTCGTCCAGGAACCGCAGCCAACGCGTGGCCTTCGCCTGCGGGTTGTACTTCCACGGGAGGGCCTTGGTCAGCATGTCCGCCGGGTCGTGCGGCTGGGCCGCGCCCGTGCGCAGGTCCACCGTGCAGTCGGCGAAGCTGAGCAGGTGCGGCTGGTTGTCGAAGTCGTCCACCGTGCAGTGGACTCCGCGCACCGAGGCCAGCTCGCGCATCAGGTCGTCAATGCGTCGGGCCATGGTGAAGCCCTTCGACGCCTTCGCCAGAGGGAGAGCGGCGACCTGCTTCTCGTACTCGGCCTCCAGTGCGTCCCCGGCGAGCTTCAGCGCCAGCGCCTCGCGGATGATTGCCTTCTCCCGGGCCAAGGTCTCCACCATCGCGGCCCCGAGGTCGTGGGCGGCCTGGCGCACCAGCACCTCGTTGCGGACCCAGTGCGTCCCGCTCCAGACGTGGAAGCCCACGCCGTCGGCGTACCGGACGCCGTTGCGGGTGTACTGCACCAGCGCGTGGGCGTTGACGATGTCACTCGCGCCGTACCGGGACGCCGCCTCACGGTAGGCGGCCACCGCCTCGGCCGGCGGCAGCGTCAGCGACGGCCGGTCCAGCTCGTAGGGGGTGGTCAGGCTGTCGATGGCGTACGTCACCGTCTCTTCTCTCTCCATACTGCGTAGTCCTTGAATCCGGCAGGCAGGGTCAACTGCCGGGCGTGCACCTCCCGTTGGTGGAGGGCGGCGAGGATGGTCCGGGTGAACTCCCGGCCGGAGCGGTCGTTGTCGCCGCACACCCGCACGTCGCGCCCCGCCAGGCCGGTGGCCAGCGCGTTCAACGTGGCGGGGTCGTTGTTGAGCAGCGCGGCCCCGCGCACCCCGACGGCGTTGTAGCCGTCGGCGACCACGGCCAGCGGGTCCGACAGGCCCTCGGCGACGATCCACGGCGCAGCCGGGTCCGGCCCGGGGAACACCCCGTACCGCTGCCACTCGAAGCCGTCCGGGTTGGCGAGCGAGATCCACCGGCCGGGGCAGCGCCCCGAGAGGTCCCGCCCCTGCGCGCCCCTGGCCACTCCCGCGAAGTCGTGCATCGGCACGACGAGGCGGGGATACCGGACGAACGAGGCCGGAACCCACTCGGGACACGGCTGCGGGCCCGGCCACCAGCGCAGGCCCAGCCGCTCCTGGTCCGCCGCACTCAGGCCGAAACGTTTCTGTGCATAGCCGACAGCCGGGGCTGCCTCAGCCTCACCAGCCGGCAGACCGTCCAGCCACACCCGCAGCCCGGCCGTCAGGAACGGCGACACCGGCTCCGGCCGGGCCTCGGCGACGGCTACCAGGCCCCCGGCGTCCACGTTGAACAGGTTGCGGGGCAGCAGGTCCATCCCGGCGACGACGTCCTCGAAGGCGCACCCGGCGCGGCAGGCCAGGCCCACCATGCCGGACGTCTTCAAGTTGATCCACAGCGACGGCTTACGGTCGTCGTGGGCCGGGCAGCGGGCGACCCACTCACCAGGCTGGTAGTCCCGCCACTCCTCCAGGCGGTCCAGGATCGCCGACATGCGCAACTGCCCTCTCCTCTCTCAGTAACCGGCCTCCCGAAGGGCCTTGACGATCGCCGCGTGGGTGCGGATGGACGTGACGGCGTACCCGTCCTCGGTCTTCGCCCGGGGGCGCTTCACGTACGCGACGCCGAACGGCATCCCCGCGTTGACGGCCTCGGCCTCGGCCTGGCGGACGTACGAGGCGAGGTCGTACGACTTCTCGGCCTTGCACTCTCCGGCGAAGGGGCGCACCCCGAGGTCGCCGATGTCGTTGACGCCCTCCTGGACCTGGCGGCGGACGTTGTCCCGGTCCAGCGGGTCCTTCCAGCGCACGGCGCGGTCGCCGTCCCTCCAGACCTCCCGGTACAGGCCCAACTGTTCGTTCAAGTAGTCGGCCACCGCGGACTCCCACCCCGTGCCTCTCGCCTTCGAGCGGTTAGCCACTAGGCGCTCACCACCGTCAGGGCAGCGCCCCGGAACACGGCGACAGCCGCAGCCTGCCAGTAGCGCAGCCAATCGGGCCGACTGCGTGCGTCGTGGAGGAACACGATCGTGTCGCCGGGTCCAGCCCTGTACAGGTCCCCGATCGCCGGGGCGGTGCCGGGACCGATTCGGTAGGTCATGTCTCCTCCGGTGCGCGGGGTTCGCGGAAGTCGGCGACGTGGGCCGCGTCGGAGGCCCGCAGCAGTCGACGCGGGGACGCGCCTTCGGCGGCGAGTGCCCGTGCTCGGGCGTGCAGGAAGGTTCGGCGCTGCTCGGGCGGGACCTTCCACAGGGGGGTGAAGGGGTCGGTCACCGGGCCGGGGCCTCCTCCGGCAGGTGGGCCCAGGAGGTCCGCCGCGCGATGTGGCGGCACGCTCGCTCGGAGATGTCGAACGCCTCCGCGAGCGCGGACAGGCTGGCGCCCAGGTCGGCGGCGCGGCGGATGGCGTAGACCTTGCGCTCGGTGAGCTTGGCCTGCGAGTTGCGGGTACCGGCCGACGGCGGGCGCGGGGACGCGCGGAACGCCGAGCGCATGATCTCCTGCGCGCGGTCGGTGGCGGCCAGAGGGTTGACGAGGCGGGCCGGGATCGGCTCCGCACTGGTCGGGGTGTGCAAAGGGCTTCTCTCTCCAGGGAAACGGGAGCGGGACCGGCCCCGAAGGACCGGTCCCGCTGGTGTGGTGGTGCGGAGCGCCGTTAGAACGGCGGCTCCTCCTCGACGGCCGAAGCCGGGGTGTCGGTGATCGCCTGCTCGTACGGCTTGATGACCTTGGCGGTGAGCTTCTGGTAGTCCACGTCCCGGCCGGCCTTGCTCGTGTACTGCACGCGCTCGTTGACCAGGTGGACCAGGGCCGGGCCGCCGACCTTCGCCAGCGCGTTCTTCAGCGCGGGCAGCTCGCTGATCAGCGTCCAGCCCGACGTCTTGTAACGGAAGACGCCCAGGTGCGGGTCGTGCGCGAGCCGGAAGTTGACGCGGATGTCCGGCTTGGGGCCCCGCTCGTCCTTCGCCCGCGCCCGCAGCTCTGCGATGGTGCGTGGGCAGCGGCACGGCGCACCCACGTCCTCCGGCGGGCTGAGGAAGGTCCGGGTGTTGCAATGGTGGGCGAGCTTGCCGTTCACCCAGTGCTTCATGTCGAACTCGATCGCGTCCGGGCCGTCGATGACGACCTCGACGCGGTCGATGTCGGTGTCCACCGCGATGGCGTCCTCGGCTTCGGTGTCCAGCTCGTGCAGCGTGCCGCCCAGCAGCTCCGCCACCGCCTCCGCGGTTGCCGGTACCGCGCTGGTGACGCGCCACGTGTGCAGGGCACGGGGGAAGCCGCCAGCCGGGTCCGGCTCATAGGCGCGGAAGGTGCCCGCGATGTCCGGGCGGGCGTTGGCCTCGGCCCGTTCCGCGCGCTCCGCCAGCTCCGGGTCGCTGTTGAAGATGTTGTTGAGTGCGTCGCTCAAGTGCTTCCGTTCTGTCGGGTGCGGGCCGCCGGTAGAGCGCCCCGTGTGTTCAAGTCGGGGTGGTTAACAAGCCCCTGTGGGGGTTGAGTCGGAGCGGTTAACAGGCCCGGGTCAGGACGCGCGGCGGGCGGTGCCGGTCAGACGGCCGGCCTCGTTCTTCCAGGCCACGCGGCCGATGATCCCGGCGTCCGAGGCCCGGTCGTCCGCGAAGCGGCGGCGCAGGGTCAGGAACCGGTCGAACACCTCACGGTCGATCTTGACCGGGCGGAACTCAGCCCGGTGCGGGGTGATGTGCAGCACCGCCCCGGCGTCGATCTTCGGAAACGCCTGGATCTTGCGGTCCACGGTGATCAGGTCGTCCGCATGGGCGTACGCGGCGAGCTGGTAGGCGACCGACAGATACACGCTCTTGGCGGTCTTCAGGTCGCCCAGGACCGTCTTCCCGTTGATCTTCACCATGAAGTCGAACGAGCCCGCGTAGCCGTGCTCCCGCGACCAGGCGACGTCTTCGGCGTGCAGCAGCTCGGGCTGGTAGCGGTCGAGCCACGCTTCGATGTGCGGCACGTACGGCTCGACGTCGTGGTGCGGGTAGGGCGCCTCCTCACCGCGCAGCCGCAGCTCGAAGTAGTCGTGCACCAGCGAGCCGACGTCGGCGCGGACCTTGGTGTAGCGCTTGGCGGCGTACTTCAAGAAGTCGACGGCGGCCTGGCGGTCGCGGGCGGCGATGCGCTGGACGACCTCCAGGTCGGTCACCGCGGCATCGGCGGCCATGCCAGCCGCCCAGTCCTGGAGGAACGGCTTGGCCTCCATGTTCAGGATGGACGTCACCGAGGGGGCGAGGTCGCCGGCCTCCGGGTGGATGTAGTAGCGGGAACCCCGCTGGTGGATCGTACGGACGCCTTCGGACATGCGTTCCTTCCATGTGCGGGCATGCAAAAGCCCCGGCTGTCCGAACGGGACAACCGGGGCTGATGGAGCCTTACTTACTTACTTACTTACATACCTTACCGAGCCGTGCTCAGCGCTGACGGCGCAACAGCTCCCACATCGCCGGACCGGTCAAGCCGACGGCGACAGCAGCCACGGTCGGCTTGACCGGGAAATAAAGGGCCGCAGTCGTGAGCAGCCCGTGCCCGTAGACCGCGACGTCTCGCCACGTGACGGGACGGTCGCCACCTCCGTTGGCCGATAGGGGGCGGTGCTGGTGTGTCATGATGGAACCTCTTCCGATGCTCTTTCGCAGGGGCAGCGAGGAAACGCGGGCCACTCTCCTAGACCGAGATGTGGCCCGCACTCGCTTGCAGGAGAGTACCGTCACGCATGACATTCCATCAAACGCGCAGGTCTGCGGGGGTATTCATGTGGAGAGCAACTGTGAAGGCCGCTCTCTCCAGCCCCCGGACGCCTGAGGTTGCTACTGGGGATTTACCTAGTTGCAAGTATCGCCGCAGGTCAGAAGCAGAGTTGTCATGCATATGATCTCACAGTAAAAACCTACCTGCCGAAATCACATCGGAATGCATAGAGCGTTCACGAATTGCCCCTGGTCGCCGCCCATTCCGGGCGAGGCTTGAGATTTCTTAACGCAATGACTATGGGCATTGAATTCACTTCTGAAGCGACGGCAGTGTCTCCAAGTAGCCGGGCACCTCCGCCTGGACGCGGGCGTTCGCGGCCTGCTCGTCGGCCTCGCGCTCGTCCGGCGTCAGCAGGTCCGGCACGGGGGTGTAGACGAAGACGACGTTCTCGATCGCGGTCGCGGTGCGGTCGATCGCGTCGAAGCGGTCGCGCAGGGTCATGCGGTGGCCTCCAGGGCTTCGCGGATTCGGGTGTGGAAGTTGGGGAGGGAGCCGGTGTTGGGCACGGTGCGGTCGGCGTGCTCGGGGCCGAGCTGTTCGCTGGGGTGGTCGCCGTCGGCTCCGCCCCGGTCGATGAACCAGATGGCGAACCCGGCGGCGCGCAGCGTGTCCACCTCGTTGGCGAAGCGCACGTCGGTCACGACGACCGAGCCGTGGACAGCGGCGGCGCGCAGGCACTTCTCGATCCAGAAGTCCGGGTTGACGTGCCTGCGGATGCCCTCGGTGCCGAGCCGCTGCAAGAACCGGCGGGCCTGCGGGAACTTGTCCTTCACGGCCTCCCAGCCGTAGCGGTCCACCGCGTCGGCCAAGTGAACGATCGCCGGGGCGTGAACACCCAGCAGCTCGGTGCCCACCACCGGGTCGATGTCGTAGGCCATCTGCTTGAGCGGGTCGGCCAGCGCGAGCCGGACGTACCCGTGCTCGCGCAGCATGCCGGCCGCTGTGTCCTTGCCAGACCGGGCCCGGCCGATCAGTGCGATGCTCTTCATGTCCAAACCTCCTCGCCGTCGTTGAGGCGCCCCGGTTAACAGCCGGCGGCGAGGGCCCGGAAACGCGAAAAAGCCCCGCCCTCCCCGAGGTGGGGAAGGCGGGGCCAGGGGGCGGGCGGTCAGCTCAGGGACTCCTCCAGCGCGAGGAGCGCGGCGCGGGTCTCGGCGAGTTCCCGGCGGAGCTGGTCCCGGGTCTGAGGGTCGAGTGAAGCGAAGGACGCAGGAGTCAGGGCTGCAACGGCGCGCTGGACGGTGTGAACCACCTCGGCACCGCGACTCGACGGGACGTCGGTCTCGGCCCCTAGCGCAGCGGCCCCGATGCTCTGGAGTGCCGCCTTACGGTGGTAGTCCTCAAGCCGAAGCTCGCTCTGGGCCTTCGGCTTGATCTTGTAGTACGCGAAGATCGCGTCCGACGAGGTCAGTCCGGGAAACATCCGCTCTCGCTCGGCGGGATTGCCGTCCATGCTCCGGACATACGTCACCCGGATCGGGGACATCGCAGCGCGGACGCCCTGCAAGACAGCCTGCCGATCTGCTGCCAGCCTCTCCCGCCGCTCCTTCGAGTCTCCCGGGACAGGCTTGTACCCCCCCGCATCCAGCAGGTCAGACATCCACTTCTTGGCGTTGTGGCTGGTACGGCCCAGATCCGGCAGGCCGTCGGCGTTCGCGAAGAGCAGTGCGGTCTCGAATACGACGGCGGCGAGAGGCCCGTACTCGCGTGCCCGAACCGCAGCTAGCAAGGGGAGAGCCCTGTCCATCGCGTCCTGTGCGCCGGGGACCTCCTGCCAGTGCGGCGTTGTCTGCTTCCTCGGGGGCATGGGTTCCTCTCAGTCGACCGGGGACCGTTTTGCAACCAACGGCCCCGGCCATCCATTCCACCACGCTGGCTCCGGGGACGAGAAAAGGCCCCGACCTGCCATAAGGCGGGTCGGGGCGGGGTTCATCGCTTCGGTTTCATCTCGTCCGTGCCGAGCACAGGGGCGGGCGTGGTGTCGGCGTGCGGGCACGCGCAGCACTGGGCCAGCGCTTCGGTGCGGGCCGCCTCGGAGTTCGCGGCGTCGGTCGCGTGGGTGACCACGCGCTTACCCGCGGAGTGCCCGCCGGCCATCGCGGCGACGGCGAGCAGCAGGCCGATGACGGTCTCGTTGGTCTCGATCCCTGCGAGCTTCGGCATGACGGTGCCCAGCACGGTGAGCAGCGCGACGATGGCTGAGCGCGCCCGCACGGGGTTTTCGGTGATCCAGTTCTTCAGGTCTTCGATCTTGGTCAGCCCTTCAGGCGTGCGACTACGTTAGTGATCAGTGCGGTGCCTCCGGCGAGTCCGGAGGCGACGACGCCGTAGCGCCAGCGCTCCAGCGCGCGGACGCGGTCCTCGTGGTCCTTGAGCGTCTGGTCTACGGCATCACCGCTCTGGGCGAGTGAGCGGACGTCTTCTCGGACCTCGACCAGGGTGTCGTAGATTTCGCGGGGGCCGATGACCACGCCGCCCAGGCGCTCGTCCTCGCTGGCCATCAGTACCCCCCTGAGTTCCAGGCGATCGACTCGAAGCTGCCGTAGGTGGCGTTCGCGTAGCGGACCCCGGCGAGGATCGAGTCCACGGGGTTGAGGATGTTGCGGTGGCCGGGAAGCGAGTAGGCGTCGAAGGTCGGCCGGATCGTCTGGAGGAGGCCGTACGTCCCGCCGTAAAGGGCCTCGTTGGAATCCCAGTGGTTCTCGGCGAGCGGGTTGCCGCCGGACTCGACCATGACGCGGTGCTCGATCGCCGCCGCGCTGGGGACGAGATCGCCGTTGGCGCGCAGGATGTCCCGGGCCTGCTCGATCCACCCGGCGAGGTCGTCGGAGTAGCCGGTGCTCGGTGCGGCCGGCACCTCCTCGACCGGCGGGGCCGGGGTGGGTTCGACCGGTGCGGGCGCGGCGCGCTCCGGGGCAGGGGCCTTCGGGGCTGCCGGGCGTGGGACGGGCGCGGAGCCGTCGGGGATCACGATCGACTGCTCGGGGAAGATCAGGTCGGGGTTGGCCACGGTGCTGGTGTTCGCGGCGACCAGGGCTTCCAGGGTGACGCGGTAGCAGGCGGCGAGGTCCCACAGGGTGTCGCCGGGGACGACGGTGTGGACCGGCGCGGCGGTGGCCCCGGCGGCGGCGGTCGGCAGGCTGATGACCTGGCCGACCTCGATCCGGTCCGGGTCGAGCACCTGCGGGTTGGCGTTGACCACGGCGTCCAGACCCACGCCGTAGCGGGCGGCGATGGCGGCAAGGGTGTCCCCGGCGGCGACGGTGTGGGTGGCCGCGCCCGGGGCCGGTGCGGGCAGTGGGTCCGGGCTGGGCGCGGGCTGCTCGGGCTCGGCCGGGGCCGGGGGGAACGCCGGGTCCGCGGTGGCCGGATCGGCGGTCGGCGCGGCCGTCGGCGACGCGGTGGCGGCGGGCACGGTGATCTCCTGGCCCTCGGTGATCCGATCCGGGTTGGAGATCTGGGGGTTCAACGCGAGCAGCCCGGCAACGGTGGTGCCGAGCGCGACGGCGATCCCGCCGAGCGTCATGCCCCGACGGACGGTGATCGTGCGGGTGGCCGGCGGCTGCGGCGCGGGGGCGCTGCCGAACTCGGCGAGCAGGCGGGCGAGCTGCTTCGGGCCGGGGATGCCGTCGGCGCTGTCGGTGTCGCCGATCTTGATCTGCCAGGCGCGGAAGCTCTCGGTGTCGGCGGTGCCCCACACCGGCCCGGGGCCCTCCTTGTAGCGGGAGCAGCCAGCGCGCACCAGGGCGTGGCCCATGGCGGTGATGTGCTCGCCGCGCGCACCCGGGCCGTACGGCAGGCCGTTGATGGTGACGGCCTGGCCGGTCGGCGGGTTCGGGGTGGTGGGGCCGGAGCTGTAGGCGGGGCGGCCGACGCCGAGTACGACAGAGCGCGGGCGGGTCTTGCGAGCGACGTAGCCGCCGGAGCCCTGGCCTGCGCCGTCGCCCCGGGCGGTGTTGCCCTCGACGGTCTTGACCTGCTGGCCGGGAGCGGAGTCCTCCAGGACGATGCCCACGTGGTCGGCGGTCGGGCCGCCGTCCCAGCTGAAGAAGATGATGTCGCCGCGCCGGAACTGCTCGCCTCGGCCGTGCCACCGGCCCTTGTTGCGGAAGAACTGGACGTGCGAGGGGCAGAACGCGTACCGGCCGACTGCTGCGGCCTCGCCGCCCTTGTCGGCGCACCAGGAGACGAACATGTCGCAGAACGGTTCGTGGTTGAAGCCCGGGGCGTACCACTTCCCGAACACGGTGTTGTAGTACTTGCCGTTCGGGGAGAGGTCGCCCCGGTAGCTCTGGTCAGCCCATTTGTTGGCCTCGGTAATAACTGCTTCGAGAGAGATACAAGATCCTTAAGGGCGTGATCCTAGGAACGTTCCTAGGATGGGTATTTCGGTCAGGCGTAGCCGGGCGGGATCGGCACGGGGGTCCAGGTGCCGGCCTCGGTCGCCTTCGGAGCCTGGTTGAGCGGCAGGGCCATGGCCACGCCGGGATCGACGGTGCCTCCGCCTTCCACGTCGGTGCGGGTCTGGAGCAGGACGCGCTGCCATTCGCCGGGCTGGCCGCCGCCGTTGGGCAGGACCCAGTCCAGGCGGACCCAGCCGTTGTTGAGTGCGCCGCCGGTGTACTGCCACTCCGCGGTGACCGCGCGGGCCTTGTCGACGTCGAACAGCCTGAGCCAGACGTTCGCGCCGGTGCGGCTGGAGACTCGGCAGTCCAGGCGCAGGACGGGGTGGGCGATGCCGGCGGTGGGGATGGTGGCGGCGGCGCGCCAGGCGGTGGCGACGTCCAGGCCGGGCCGGTAGGGGGTCATGGGCAGGACCGCGCCCAGAGCGCTGGCGGTGCGCTCCATCGCGGCCAGGCGGGTGTCGATGCCCTGGAACTCGTCGGCGAGGGTGGGGCGGCCGTAGACGGTCATGCGGCCATCTCCAGTTCGCCCTTCACCCAGTCGTCCACGCGCTCGAAGATCGTGACGGGGACCAGGCTGAGGGTGGTCTCCTCGCCGCTGCGGGTGACCTTGGTGGCGATCTCCTGGATGACGTACTCGGCGTCGATGCCGGGCCAGCGGGCGGTGCGGGCGCGGACGCGGATCTTGTGGCCGACGCGCAGCTCGGCGGCGGAGTACTCGCCGCCCGGGTGCAGGGTGACCTCGGGGACGACGACGGGGAACGCGCCGACGGCGATCATGCGCTCGGCCTGCGCGGTCAGGGTCTCGACCCGCACCACGCTGTTGTTCGTGGCGATGGACGCGAGGCGCGGGATGCGGCGGCCGTCCTCGGTCTCCAACTGGCCGTTGTACCACCAGGATTTGAGCTGGCTCCAGCCTTCGCCAGCGCCGTTGACGCCGGTCTCGGTGCACATCTTGTCGCCGTCGGAGGTGACCGTGGTGACGGTGCAGTTCGCCCCGTGCTCCAGGACGATGCCGGTGTCCTGGCCTCCGGCCGGGTAGAGGAAGCGGAAGTGGTTGCGGATCACGCGGGCGTCAATGTCCCAGTCGTGGTCGATGCGGAAATCGAACCCCTTGATCACGTTCGCCATCTGCTCGACGGCCTCGCCGACCGACTTCCACGCGAACCAGTCGTAGGTGCGCTCACGTCTCATCGTGTCCAGGTCGGGGCCGAAGGTGAGCGCGCCGGGGCCGTTGCTGCCCCAGTAGCCGGGCTGGCCGGGGGCGACGGGCGAGGGGTTGTCGGCGAACTGCTGGATCAACTCCCGGGCAATCGTGGTCTGTTCGCGCGGCGTCGTCCCGGTGGAGTACCCGAGGTTGATCATGTTGCGGCGGTAGTACTCCCACAGGCCCACGCAGTCGAGGGTCATCTCCTCGGCGGCCAGGTCGACGGACCAGGAGAGCAGCGGGCCGCCCCACAGGACGCGGCTGCCGCGCTGGACGTGGGCGATGATCCGCCACGGCGAGATGAGCGACCAGTCCAGGCCCGCCAGCGGTTCGGCGGCCAGCGGCACGCTGAAGCTCGCGGCCCCGGGGGCGTTGAGGATGGAGCGGTAGTTCAGGGCCGAGACGGGCAGTTCGGCCAGCAGTCGGCCGCCCTTGAACTCGGAGAGGATCACGCGGTAGCTGTCGTCCATCAGGCCGCCACCACGACGGCTTCGGCGTAGGACGTCCACGCCGAGATGAACTTGACGTTGTTGTTCTCCGTGTGGTCGGGAGAGCAGACCGTCGCGACGTTCAGTGGGGTGCCGGCCGGTACCCGGACGGTGGCGCAGCCCCGAGCGTCGCGGGAGTCTCCGGCCCGGGTGTACTGGGGGCGGCCCGCGCGGCGGCGCTCGCCGTGGCCGACGACCAGCGGGGTGATCCACCCTTCGCCGAACTCGCCCCGGTAGCTGACTTCGAAGTGGACCGTCACCAGGCGCGGGTAGGGGGTGGCTGGGGCGGTGAACTGGTGCCAGCCCTCCGCGCCCCACGCGCCGTCGCCCGCCTGGTAGGAGGCGTCCAGGCGGACGGCCCCGGGGACGAGCGGCGCGGTGGAGCTCGGTCCGGTCACCTTGTGCACGGCGGTGCTGATCGAGTCGTAGACCAGGGAGCCGGCCGGGGCACCGGTGGCGGCCTGGGCGATGCCCTGGGCGCCTGCGGTGCGCAGGTGGCGCAGTGGGGTGGTGTCGAGCTGCCCGGCGACGACGAACCGCTGGTCCTCGATGCCGGTGATGCCCGTCTGGCTGATGGAGACGATGGCCAGGCGGAGGCTGTTGGAGGGCACCGGCCAGTCGCGTGCGCCGGGGGTGGACTCGGCGAGCACGGCGATCGACCAGCCCTTCGCGCCCTCCTTGGTCACCTGCGTGCCGGAGGCGGCGGTGGCGTACGGGGTGCCGTCGGCCGCGTAGGAGACGGACTGCATGAACTGGTCCGCCGTGGTGCGGATATCGGCGAGCTGGGGGCCGGCCGGGACGGAGTCGGGGTCAGCGAAGGCCACCACCAGGTCTTGGCGCGCGGCCTCCCCGGGCTTGGGGGTGGAGCACTGGAGCTGAATGCTGGCGTCCAGGTTGGCGAAGTGCACCGCGCCCTTGTGGGACACGGCGACGTCGTCGGGCAGCCACACCGACCCGGCGGCCACGGACACGCGCGGGGTGGGGTTGTCGACCTTCTCGACCATCAGGGCGGTGGGGCCGCAGACGCCGACGTGGGCGCCCCGGGTACCGCCGATCATGGTCCGCAGGTCGAGCGCGTCGTAGCGGCCCTGCTGAATGAAGAGTGGGGCGCGGAGTTCAACTGCCAAAGAAACAGGGGTCCTTACATCCAGGCGGAGCGCCACTGCACGTCCGCCGTGACCCCTTGGGGGCCTTCAAGTACGTCGAGTTGAACGGTGCTCGCCCCTGGGGGAAGGGCGAACCAGTTGGAGCCCGGGTCGACCTGTCCGAAGCGCGATGCCCCGTTGAGGGTGATGCGGCGGCGGCCCATGTCGATCACGAGGGCGTCACCGCGGCCCACCTGGAGCCCCCGGGTCCCGAAGCGGCGGCGGACGCCGCCGTGGACGAGGGTCAGCGACGGGTCGCGTACCTCCCCGGAACGCGGGGTCAGGCGTACGACGGGCCAGGTGTCGACCGATCCGGTGTTGGCGATGTCCGGGGCGGCCCGGGTGGCGGGTCCGTCGCCGAGGTCGAACGGGAACGTCAGCGGGAAGATCGGCCGGCCTTCGCGCGGGGCGGCCACGGCCACGGTCGCGGTCGCCTCGTCGGCCGAGTACAGCCGGGGGTCGGTGGCCAGCAGCTCGACCGTGACACGGCGGCGGCCCGCGTGGAACTCGCGGTCCACGGTGACGGCGCGCTTGCGCACCCGGGCTTTGATCCGGGCCTTCCCGCCGGCCACCCCGGGGAACGCGAACTCGAACGGCTTCTCGTCACCGCCGGGGGCGAACGCGGCCAGCAGGGCGGGAAGCTCGTGGTCGTCCAGGGCCAGCATGGTCAGGGTGACGGTGCGCGCGCCCATGTAGTCGGTGCCCGGGGTCAGGCCGTCGCGTTGCAGCAGCTCGGCGTCCGAGGTGCGCACGTCCGGGGCGTCCAGGAGGCCGGACACCTCCTCCAGCACAACGGAGGAGTCCTCACCGAGCAGCAGCCCGCCCCATGACGCGGTCCACGGCTGGCCGGTGTAGGGGTTGTGGGCGCTGGGCTGGGGGCCGATGTCGGGCCGTGTCGGGGGCGGCAGGTCCGGCAGGGTGCGGAAGGTGACCGGCTCCGACCAGGCGTCCAGGTTGGGGCCGGTGCTGTGGTAGCGGACCCGGTACTCGGTGTCCGGCTCCAGTGGCGGGTCGTCGCCCAGCGGGCCCTGGTCGCCGACCAGGGCGGTGCCCGGCCAGGCCGGGTCTTCGGCGTCGTAGTGGGCTTTGCCCGTAAGGGCGTTGGTGGTTTCGACGTCCGTCCACGCGCCCGCGACCTTCGTGAAGAAGACGCGGGCGCTGCGGGCGGTGACATCGGCGATGAAGGGTGGGGAGAGAGCCCCCAAGCAGCTACCTCCCGGAGGTCTTCAGCTCCCACGCGATGGCCTTGCCGATCTCGTGGGGGTCCGCGTTGGTGCGGGCGTTGACGGTGATGTGCGCGCCGTAGCGCCCCGGGTCGGCCTTGGACGAGGTGTCCGGGTGGCGCAGGCCGGCGGCGGCGCGCTGGCCGTAGCCGTAGGAGTCGAGAGAGCGAAGCCCCGAGGCGACGGGGCGAAGGGCCTGCTCCAGCGGGCTCGCGTAGGCGGCGGCCGGCACGGCGGCGAAGGCCATCGGGGCGGCCATCAGCGAGCGCGGCGCGGCGGCCTGCGGGGCGGGGGCGGCCGACTTGAACGGGTTGAGGCTGCCGACGATGCTGGAGACGACGCCGGTCACGCTGATCGACTTCATGCCGTTGATCAGCCCTTGGATCGCGCTCTTGCCCTTGTCGAACAAGAGCGAGCCCAGGTCGCCGATCGCCGAGAGGATCTTGCCGGGCAGCGAGGCCACGTACGAGACGACGTTGCCGACGCCGGTCGACACGGCGCTGGTCATGTTCGACCACGCCGAACTCACCGCGCTAGTGCAGGAGTTCCACGCCGACGACGTCCACGAGGTCACGTTCCGCCAGGCCGCCGAGACGGCCGAGCCGACCGACGAGGCCGCCGACGCGACGGTGGACGTCACCGACGCCCAGGACGAGGAGGTCCACGAGGTCACCGACGCCCAGGCTGACGACGTCCATGCAGAAACGTTTCTCCATGCGGTCGAAGCGGCGTTGGCCGCCGACGATGCCGCCGACGAGACGGCGGACGTCACCGACGACCAGGTGGAGGATGTCCAGGAGGTCACCGCGGACCAGGTTGCGGACGTGGCGGACGTCAGCCCGTCCCAGGCTGCCTGGACGGCGTGCCAGGCCGCGACGGCCCCGACCGCCAGGGCGTCCCAGGCGGCCATCGTGATGCCGAAGACGACGACCAGTGCCCGCAGGCTCAGGTCGACCAGCCGCATCAGGGACGCAGTTGCGGCGGCGTTCTCGGAGAAGACGCCGAAAAACTGGCGAAGCGCGTCCGCGAACCAGGAGATCGACGCGGCGATCTCGGGCGAGAACTGGACCGCCAGGGAGGCCATCCCCTGGAGGACGGCGTCCAGGACACCGACCAGGGGGCTCAAGATCAGCTTGAGCCGGTCGCCCCCGTTCGAGAGCGTGAGGAAGAAGTCGCCGAAGGCGGCTCCGATGCCGACGAGCGCAACCGGCAGCTCGTCGGTGAACGCCTTCATCCCCGGCGTCTGCACCGCCGCCGTGAGCTTGGGGAAGAGGACGTCGGTGAAGTCGGTGATCGACTTCACCATGGGGCGTACGAACTGCGCCCCGGCGTCAAAAAACGCCTTGACCTGCGGTTCGGCCTGGCGGAACCAGCCCGTGATGTCGCGAAGCGCGCCCCCGAACTCGGAGCGCATCAGCGCCGTGGCGGGCTTCAGCGCCGCCGACGCCCGCTGCATCGCCTCCTCGGCTTTGTCGCCGAGGGCCTTCATGTCGCCCGCCGCCGCGACGGCCGCGAGGCCAAGCGGCAGAACCGGCAGGGCCGCCAGCGCCAGGACGGCGACCAGCCCGGAGGCGACGACCGTCACCCACGAGGCGATGGCCATCACCGCGACCAGCAACGGGGCTGCCGCTGCGGCGGACTGGGCGAACCCGGCCGCCATGCCCAGAGTGCCCTGGGCGGCCGAGCTGATGCCCGACCCGATGCCCTGGAGGGCGGAGGCCGTCTGCTCGATCGAGAGGGTGAAGAGCCTCCCGAAGTTCCGGGCGACCTCCGCGACCCCCGAACCCAGGTCCCGCAGACCGGACTTGACCCGGTCCAGCCCACCCCTTGCGAGGTGGACGTTGATCCCCAGCCGCCAGCGGCGGCCGGTGAAGGCCCGGATCTGGGCCTCGGCCGGCGCGGTGTCCGCGTCCGCCCGGACCCGGGATCGTCGCTCGCGGGTGAGCGCGGCGATCCGGGCGGCGGCCTCGCCCGTGTCGGCGACGACGTTGACCCGGACGTTGCGGTCGTGGGTCAGCTCCCGCAGCCGGGCGTTCACGCCCGTGGTGTCAAGATCCAGCTTGACGGAGAGCTTGGTGTACTTCTCCAGCATCTCCAGGTAGTCCTTGAGCTTCCTGCGGAAGTCGCTGGTGTCGGGCAGGACGCGCACGTGGACGCGTCCGGCCTCCTTGCCGCCGGGGCCGGCCACAGGCTCACCTCCTACGTGAGTCGGACCGGCGCGGGCCGCTCAGGCGCGGTGGAGCGCGCGAGCACGGCCGCCGGAAGGCGAAACGTTTCTGCAAGGGGGGAAGAGGGCTCGGCCACCGCCGGGCCCCCGCCTTCGCCGACCTCGCGCTGGAGCGCGGCGGAGAAGGGGTTGCTAGCGCCGGAGCTGCGGCGGGCGCGCTTGGCGTACGGGCGCGGGTAGGGCTGCGGCTTCTCCACGCTGCGCGGGTTCTTCGACGCCTTGGCGACCTGGACGTGGGTGAGCGCCTGCACGGCGTCCACCAAGTCCGCCAGGACATAGGTCGCCGCGTCCCAGCCCAGCGCCTCGCGGCCACCGCGCAGGGCGGCCAGCGTCGCCGAGTCGTCGGGGAGCGTCCCGATCAGGGCGAGGACGTAGCGGGCGGAGTGCCGGCCCCGGACGAAGTCCAGGACGTCCACGCCGAAGAAGCGGCGCAGGTCGGCGGTGATCTCCGCGCCGTGCTCGTCCAGCAGCCTGATCAGGCCGCGGCTTCCCCCGGCGCGGCCTCCTCCATCCAGCCCTCAAGGATCTTCATCTGCTCCGGCAGCGGCAGCGCGTCCACGGACTCACGCATCGCCTTCTTGTCGGAGGCCACCGAGACCAGCAGCGCGGACATCGCCTCGATCCTGCGCTCGTTGCTGACCTTCTCCGACTGGACGATGTCCAGCAGGGCGAGCGAGGCCGTGAGGTCCTTGCCGGGCAGGGCTTCGATCCGGCGAAGCCGCAGCTTCTTGCCGTTCTTGGCAACGAACTTGACGCCCTTGCCGGTGTGCTTGCGCTCGGCCTCGGCGGCGAGGGCGGCGAAGTCCAGGGTGGTGCTCAGGGGTGACTCTCCTTGCTGGGGGTGCTGTGCGGGTGGATCAGGCGGCCGGAGCCTGGAGGCCGGCGGCCAGGTCGAACACGGGGGTGACGGAGCCGAGCGGGGTGCTCTGGTTGAGGGCCACGACGGTGGCCTTCACCGGCATCTCGCCGAGCGTGGCGGGGTCCATGGTCACCGAGTCCGCGCCGATGATCGACGTCTTCGGGTAGTGCCACACGACGGCCTTCGTGCCGTCCACGGCGGCGACCATCAGCGCGCGGTTCTGCGCGGCGGGGGACGTCGGAATCGAGAACAGCCCCTTGGCATCCAGGCCCTTGTCGGTGCCGTAGTACAGCCGGTACGACTCGGCGGTGAAGTCACTGAGGTTGATCGTCACCGCGTACGTCTTGCCGGGGTCCGTGGTCTTGAGGCTCTTCTGCTGCCACGAGCCCAGTACCTCGGGCTCGTCGCCGTCGACCGACATCTCGATGCCGTTGTCCAGGCTGGTGTTGCCGATGGACTTCCAGGTCAGGCCCTCGGGCCCCCACTTGGTCGAGTCCTTCGGGTCGAAGCCCGGCTTGCTCAGGTCCGGCAGCGGGGTACCCGGCGGGGCGACGTATATGTATCCGGTGCCCGGTACCAGGACCGGGGCGTCGTCAGCAGCCAAGCTGACTCCTTTCCGGCCCTCAGCGGGGCCTTGTAGCGATCATGTAGTTGGCCGAGAACCGGTAGAAGTCCGGCTGGGCCTCGGTCATGGGGTCGGTGGTCATGATCGGCCCGGTGGCCTCGCGGAAGCGGCTCAAGTAGCCGTCGGCGTTGCCGAACTGCTCGAAGCACAGGCGCACCAGACCAGCGCGGGCACGGCGGGCCAACAGGGAGGCGCCCGCGCGGCTGGTGGCGTAGGTCTGGACGACGAACATGCCCTCGTCTATGAAGCGCTTGTCCTTCATCGTCCCGCCGACGCGGCGGGCGATCACCAGGCCGCCGGCCTCGCGCAGGGCGAGCTGCCAGTCGGTAGGGAGGTAGACCGCGCAGCGGACGCCGGGGAACACGGTGCGCAGGGCCTCCAGGACGATGCGCTCGGAGTCGGGCATCAGGTACGGCACGTGGCTCACCACAGGGCCGCTTCCATCGCGTGGATACCGTCCACGTGACGCCCGGCCCGCTCGTTCCAGCCGCCCCAGTTCTTGTGAGCGGCGAGGGGGTCCGCGTTGACGATCGCGTAGCCCTTGGCATGCCGCTTCACCTTCAGCCCGGCGATGAACTCGCCGGTGTCGATGTGCAAGCTGGCCTTCGCGACCACGCGGGCCTTGCGCTCCTCGGCCTCCAGCTTGAGGGCGCCCATCACGCCGGGGAGAGCGGCGACCACGGAGTCCAGGTCAGGACGGATCTCCGCCACTTTGGCCGCCCCCCTCCACGATCACGGTCACGAACCGCATGCGGTCGGAAGCGCCGTGGTGGGCGCGCGGGGCGTCCACCACGGTCCAGCGGGTACCGGGGTCGCCGTCGTCGGCGAACTCCAAGGCCGACCACTTGTCGATCACGACGTCCGGCGGGAACACCACCTTGCGGCGGATCGGCGGGGACCAGCCGACCTGAGCGCCGACCGGGGCCCGCCAGCCTGCGGCGTCGCCGACCGGGGCGACCCAGGCCGAGTAGCTGGTGCTCGGCCCGGACGCCGGCCGACGGTCGCCGTAGCCGTCATCGACCATGCGGATGGTGTGCACGGTCACGCGGGTACGGCCCCGCTCCAACAGGCTCACACCGGCCCCCAGGAGTCCTCGGGGTCCGGGAACGGGTAGCCGGTGCGCAGCCCGCGCGAGACCGCCTCACGGCGGCCGGTCACGGACTTCAACCCACCTCGGCCTGCCACCCGCTCGATCAGCGCGACCTCGCCCCGGGTGAGCGCGAGGCCGATCGGCGTGCCGTCCGGCATCCGGTAGGACACCTCTCCGGCCTGCTCCTGCACGTAGCCCTCCGGGTTGCGGAAGCGGCGGTCGGCGACGGCCAGGGCCAGGGTGCGGATCACCGGAGGGTGCCGCTCGGGCGACCACGCCGGGTGGCCGGTGGCGGCGATCACCCAGAACGCGTCTTCCAGAGCGGCGGACGCCCGCTCCCAGTCCGGAGTACCGGGCTCGGGGGCGGGCTTGCCCAGCCGTTTGAAGAGGTCGGCGACGTCGATCACCACGGCGGCCCCTTACTTCGCGGGCGCGGCGGCCGGCTCGCCGGAGAAGGTGACCTTCACGCCCCGGACCTTGACCAGGTTCTTCGGGTCCTGCCAGTTGGTCTCGCCCTTCTTCAGGTCGGTGACCAGGGTGGTGCCCCAGTAGCTCGACAGGAACGAACGCTCCATCGCCGCGCCGCTGTTGTAATCCTTGATCCAGCGCAGCGCGAAGCCATTCGCGCTCTGCCGGCCACCCTTCGCGGACTCCGGCACCGACGGCGCGCCGGAGACGAGCTGGATCGCGCTCTTGTGGAAGGCGTAGATGCCCATCGGGTTCAGCACGCCGTTGGTGGACTCCACGATCTTGAAGCCGTGGATGCGGCCGAGGGTGCTCTCCTTCAGGGCCGCGCCGCCGTCGGCGTGCTCGGCGGCGTTGAGGACGGAGGAGGAGTTCAGCAGGTAGAACGCGGCCTCGGAGCCGAGGACGGCGGTCCGGCCCTCGGCGGGGATGTTCTCCTTGTTGAGCTGGACGCGCAGGCGGGCGAGCGCCTTGCGGACCATCTGGCCGGCCTGCTCGTCGGACGCGGCCTTGGTGAGGTCGACCGGGATCTTCGCGGCGGTGGCGACCTCGGGGAACTCGGTCATCGCCGAGGCGACCTTGTTCTCCAGGCGCTCGGTGATCGAGTCGATCTGCGGGACCATGACCTGCTCGCCGAAGGACAGCAGGTCGAGCGACAGCTCAGCGTCGGAGAGGTCCACCGCGGAGTAGGCGTGGGTGTCGAGCTTGACGTCGAGCAGGCCCTCGTTCAGGTTCTCCGACTGAATCCACGTCGAAGTGTCGTTGAACTTGCGCTTGGCGTCGATCGCCTCCTCCGCGCCCTTCAGGCGGGCGGGGCGGCGGATCGAAATCGTCTGGCCGGTGGCGTTGACGAATTCGGACGCCGCGCGGCGGTCGAACATGTTCGCCAGGACAACGCTGTCCTTCAGGTTCGCGAGAGCCTGGGTGACCAGCTTGTCCGGGTTCTGGAAGGCGTTGGCACGTGCGGGGTTGAGAGAGATGGCGCTGTTCCTCGGGAAGACGGAAGGCCGCCCCGGGGCAGGGCGGCCTCATGCGGTGCGGGTGGGGGTCAGATGCCGTAGCGGCGCTGGCGCAGCTTCTCGGCGAGGCCCTTGTACGGGTCGGGCTCGGCGTGCGGGGTCAGCCCGCCGGCACCCAGCAGGGGCTTCGGCGCGGCGACGGCGGCCAGCTGCTCGGCGTGGGCCCGCACCGCGGCCTCGTCGCCGCCCTGGACCAGGGCGGCGAGGACCGGCGGCAGGGCGTACTCGGCGGCAATGCGGTCGCGAAGGGCCTGCTCCTGGAGTTGGGCGACCTGCGCACGCAGCTCGTCCGCCTCGACACCGGCCTCGGCGGAGCGCTCGCGGGTGGCGTCCAGGTCGGCCTGCATCTTCTCGTACAGCGCCTTGTAGTCCGGCTCCACCGGAGCCGGGGCGGCCGGCGTCTGCTCGCCGCTCTCCACGGCGGGGGCCTCGGACTGCTCAGGCTGCTCGGGCACGGGCGGAGTGGCCGGGTTCACCACGCCGCCGGGGATCGCCTCGGCCAGGGTCGGGGGCTCGGGCGTCGGGGTCTCGGACACAACTCTCCTAAGTCTTCGTGGTCTTGCTGTAGTAGGTGCGCCAGTCCGCCAGCGACCCGCCGCCGAAGTCGCGCCACATCCGGGAGAACCGGTCGTTGGCGGCGGGGAGCTGGTAGCGGCGGGAGAAGATGGGGACGGCCTGGCAGTGGCAGTGCGGGTGCGCGCCGAACGCGGCCGTGCGCTTGGACTTGTAGATCGCGCCCCGGCCAGCCATGAGCGCGCAGAAGTAGCAGGGGTTCGCGTCGGTCTTGCGGTAGTAGCCGAGCGCCCCGGGGTCGTTCTGCAGCGTGGTGTGGATCATGTCCCGGCCGCCGTCCTGGACGAGCATCCCGCCCGCACCCGAACCGCCGGTCTTCAGCGACTCCAGGAACTCGCGTTCCCAGGCCATCAGCTCGGCGTCGTCCAGCGCGGCCGAGCCCCGGCCGGCGCGCTCGCGCTCGTGCTTGGCCACCCGGTCGGCGACCTGGTGGCGGAACGTTTCAGCGGCCCGTTCGGCCTCGCGTTTCAGGTCTTCGGCGGGGAAGGGGTTGCGGGTGTCGACGGGCAGAGGCGTGCGCGGTCCGGAGCCGGTTCGCTTGCCCGTCAAGCTGTTGAAGTCCTGCCACAGGGAGCCCAGCGAGGCACCTGGGCGGTAGCCGGGGCCGCCGATCACGCGGCCGGTCTCCAGCGCCCGCACCAGGCGGTAGAAGGAGATCGACAGCGCGTAGGAGGCCGCCGCGGATTCGCGGACCGCCGCCGCGTACGCGGCCTCCAGCTCGCTCAGCGAACCGGCGACCTCACGGGCTTCGACGGCGGCCAGGGCCTTCGCCCAGCGGGCGGCGAAGCTAGCGGCCAGCGCTTCCTGCGCGAGCTGGTACGCGGCCACCGCCCGCAGAATCTCGGCGCTTCGCGGGGTCCATCCCACCGGCCGCCTCCTTCTGCTGCTTCAGGGCCTCGGCTTCGGCCTGCTCCGCCTTGCGGGCGGCCTCCTCGGCGGCCTTCACCGCCTCGTCAATGTCGGCCTGCGAGAAGCCGGGGACCTTGCGCAGCGCGACCGAGAGCGGGACGCCCTGCTGCATGAGCTTGACCATCGCGTCTGCGGCCTGGGCGAGGCTCCGTGTCGCCTTCTCGGCCCACTCGACCTGGCTCTCGTCCTGCTCGATCTCGCCCCGGCCGGCCGCTCGCGCGCACAGCCGGAACACCGACTCCCACGACTCGCCCAGCGAGTCCTGAAGCGTGGACAGGAACCGCTTGAACGAGGTCTCGGCGGCGGCCAGTGCGTCCGCGCTCAGGTTCACCAGGTTCGACCCGGCGAGGTAGTGCGGCGGCACGTCGGCCAGGCCCATCATCTCTTCGATCGTCTGGCGGCGGGAGGCCAGCAGATCACCGGTCGGCATCGTGGGGAGCTGCCCGAACCGGGCGTCGCTGTTGGGCGCCATCAGCAGGGTGGACGGGTCCAGCGAGGGGACGTCGTAGACCGGTTCGCCGGTCTCCGGGTCGCGCAGCGGGTCACCGGTCTCCGGGTCCAGCCGCTCGGACGGGGCGAGACCGGAGGCCCAGCGGATCGCGTGGGCTCCCCAGTGCTCGGTGAGCAGCAGGGACAGCGTCTGCTGGTTGAGGCGGTCCTGCGCGACGATCAGCGGCTCGACCAGGCTTCGGCTGCGGCCCCGAAGGTCCACCGCCGGGGAGAACCGCACCACCGGGCACAGGCCCATGCCGTGCGGCTCGGAGGCGAGCACCGCGGCCTCCGGCTCGGCGTCCAGGTCCACGGTGTGCTTCGCCACGTCGTCCCACAGGAACGCCAGCGTGCGGTGCTCGTCCGGCTGCTGCTCGGGCACGTGCAGCGCATACACCGGGTACTCGTCCCACGCCGGGTCGGCGTAGACGGCCACCGTGCTGATCGCGTCGTACGCGCGGATCATCGGCTCGCGGCGGCCCTTGCGCGGGTCCGGGGTCACCACGGCGTAGGCCGCCCCCGAGGTCAGCGCCGCTCGGTGGACGGCGTTCTGCCGCTCGTCCAGCCGGTTGGCCTGCCAGTACTTCCACTCGAAGGCGTTCTCACCCGAGCCGGGCTTGCGGAAGCCCTGCACCCGCAGGGCGTTCAGCGGGGCCTCCACCGCGAGGGCGGAGACGTTCACGATGCTCCGCTTCACGAGGTCCTTGAACTCGCTGTTGGCCTTGGCCGGCATCCACGGCGCACGGTGCAGGCCGCGGGCGTAGCGGTCGACCAGGTTCAGCCGCTCCTGGTCGCGGTCGATCAGCCCCTTCGCGTGCCGGGCACGCTGGAGTACGACGGGGAGGGACATCAGAACCCTCCTCGGGTCTGTAGCTGGCCGGGGGCCTTCGGGGGCTTGAGCTTGCCGCTCTCCATGAGGCGGCGCAGGGCGATCCAGGCGATCACCATCGTGGCGTAGAGGTCCACCTTCAACTTCGACTCGCGGCTTTCCTTGCCGAACCCGATGCCGAACTTGTTGGGCCTCTTGCGGGCGTTGAGGGTGTGCCGGGTCAGCGAGTAGTCCCGCACGTGCGGAAGGGCCTGGGCCTCGATCGCGCCGACCATCGCCATGTGTTCGGTCGTGATTTCGCGTTGGTTGGCGCGCATGTCGAAGCCGCAGCTCGACTTGCCGGACGCCTTGATCAGCAGGTGCTTGCCGTAGGTCTCCGACCAGTCGGCGACCCAGCCCTCCCAGCCCGCGACGTCGGCGAAGAACGCGACGACGGTGTAGGTCTTGAAGGTGTGGCCGACCATGTCGTTGACCTCGGTGCCGTCGACCTCCCAGCCCTTGCCGGCCGGACCGTCCGGCTTCTCCCACAGCGCGATCTTCTGGACCAGGCGGTCCCGCACGCGCATCGCCAGGAGGGCGGTTGAGTCGTCCGTCTTGCCGCCGTCGAAGGCCAGCACGATCCGCTCGCCCGGCTTGATGCCGTCGGCAGGCTCGACCGTGGCGAGGTCCCAGGTATCCCGGTCCACCAGCGCGTCGTCGTGGCTGGAGAGCTGGTTGAGGTACTTCCGGCGGGACTCGTCCTCCGAGGTGGACGCGGACCAGATGTCGCGCATCACCCGCTCGGGGTTGATCCACACCGAGTCGCCCCGGGCGCACAGGATCGCGGCGCGCAGCTGGTCCTCGTCGGCCAGGTCGACCCCGGGCGGGGCCTCCACCGAGTCGTAGTAGATGCCCGCGTTCCGGTTCACCCCGTCGCGTTGCTTCTGGAAGGCGTACCAGGTCTCTTCGGCGACGCTGCCTTCCCCGATCACCGGGGCGTTGGTGATCTCCATCGTCCTGCCGCCGACCTTGGTGCTGTTGGGTCGGATGGTGGCTGCCAGGCGGGGGCCCCCGTTGGAGGTCACCCAGTGCCACGTCTCGTTGAGCAGGGAAAACGATGGGCGCCCGCCCTCCGCAGCGCGGAAGGACGAAGCCTTCGCCTCCAGGCGGCACTGGCGGCCGTCGGTGTCGGCCTGCGAGGCGTAGCAGACCTCTTGGCCCAGCTTGATCGCGTACCGGTCGATGGCGGCCTGGCTGAAGATCGTGGAGAACGCGCTCATCGTGTTCACGTTCTGCGCGGCGGCGGTGGCGAAGATCTGCACCCAGGACTCGGCCGGCGGGCCGCCGATCGGCGAGCCGTCCTCGCGGAAGCCGGTCAGGCGGCACGGGCCGACGAACTCCATCGCGCTGATGGAGGCGAACATCGGGTCCTTGCCCCAGCCCTTCAGGCGGCGCACGGTGCCGGACTCCCAGCGGAAGGCCCGGCCCCAGGTCTCAGGGTCGTTGGGGTCCTCGGGAACGGCGTCGTCGCGCAGCTCGTACCAGCGGGCGAGGATTCTGACCTGCTCGGGGGTGTACTTCCAGTCGGGCCGGAACGCGCGTGCGCTCCAGCGCAGCAGCTCGCCCGCGAGGGTGCGGTGCGGGTGGGGGGCGGTGTCCGCGATGGTGCGGACGGGTTCGTAGGTGATGGTCAGGACGGCCACCTCCTGGAGCGGATCTCCTCAGGCGGCACGGTGGTCCGCTCTGCTCAACTCGGAAGGCGGGCGGCTGAATCGGCCCGGAAGACGCTCTAAGCTGTCGCCATGTCAGAGCACTTTGATGGACCGGACCCGCTCCCGGACGACTCGCTCGATCCTGTCAGCTCCGCAGCCGTCCGCCCCGAACTGCTGGTAGTTCTGGCCACCGGGGCAATCATCGCGGCCCGCATGTTCCTGAAGACGCTGGTCGACATCCACGCGACGCAAACCGAAGCCGAGACTCGCCGGTTCGAGAGCATGCAAGAAACCAGGCGTGAGGAACTACGGCAACGCCGGGCGCAACCCCCTCGGGAGGAAGACTGACGACCTCGCTCTACGGCTGGGCTGCCTCCCGGCGGGCGCGCTCCTCCAGCAGCCGGGCAGCTCCATCGGAGACGTGCTCACCAGCCGCGAAGGGCGAAGTCATGTCGTGGGCCCACAGCTCGCGGGCGACAGCGTGCGGGACCTCGGAGTCCAAACACGCCTCGTAGTAGACGATCGTCCGTGCGATGCGCAGGGACTCGTCCGAGGGGCCGGCGGCCCGGGTCTTGCGGCGCGCCAAGACGGCCCCCTTCTCAGACTCGGTTGCCCCAGCGGACGCCCACGGCGTCGCGGGCGTTGTGGCCGCGCTTGGGGCCGTCGCCCTCACCGCGGATCTTGGCGAGGTGGCTGGCGGCCTGCGTGCGGCTGGTCTGGGCCTGCCCGATGCCCGGGTGGAGGACGAACATCCCGGCGCGGTTGCCACCGGGGATCATCTGGCCTTCGCGCTTCACCACGGCGTCGAGCTGGGCGGCGCGGGCGAGCATCGGTGCAGCGATGTCGATCAGCGCGAGGTCGGTCGGCTCCAGGTCCAACTCGGTCTCGTACAGGGCGATCAGCGCGGCGCGGATCTTCGCCGGGTCCTTCTCGGTCGGGTCGACGTTCAACGGACCTCCCCGGGGTGCGGTCGGCGGGTTCGGGCGGGCTGCCAGCGGTCCGCGGCGGCCCTCTTGCGGGCTCGGCCGGCGTCGGCCGCGTCCTTGCGCAGGACGTGCCAGTCGCACAGGGCGCGGAGGTTGGCGGGGGCGTCGGGGCCGCCTTCGGAGGCGGGGACGATGTGGTCGCAGTGGCGCGCGGGCTCCCCGCACGGCTCGCCGGTGTCATAGCGGACGTGCTGGCACATCCAGCCGTCGCGGTTCATCACCGCGCGGCGAAAGCGGGCCCAGTGCGGGGGAAGCGGGGTCGTCCGGCGTGAACTCGCGGCCACGGCAACCTCCTTGAGCGCAGGGCCCCGCCAGGTGCTCGACCACGACCGGGGAGAGAGGACCGACCGGGGAGCGTTGCCCTGACGGGGCTGCGAGGGGAGGCCGGCCCGGGTGCCGCAGCAGCGGGGTGCGCGCACGCGCGTAGCTGCCTCCACATGTATTTAGGCACCCCGGTTAACACGCCGACCGACGCCCGCGGCCTTACTCTCCGCAGTCAGTGCATGGCAGTGAGCGCATACCTGCTGGTCACGCTGCGTTGATGATCCAGAAGAAGCGGTCGGCCGGCGTTCGTATCGGATCTCGGCTGCTATGACGCTCCGGGCAATGAAGGAACGCGCACGGGAGGCACCCCCCGGGCCCCCTCGCAGCAACCGTCGAACCGACGCAACACGGCCGCCAATTCCCTTTTCTTGCAAGGGAATTGGCTTCGCTTCACGTGAGCGCGCGCCTTCCACCTTGGCGAGATCGAGCGCTTCGCCATATGTGATGTGAGTCACGTGATCGCCGTTGGACTTTCGCTGATGCCGTGGTGCAGTGTTGGTCCTGCAAGCGACGGACCGACCGAAACGGGATCACAATGCGTAATCACCTCACCCCCGCCGCCCTGGGTCTGGTCATGCTGCTGGCGGGCGCCCCGTGGCAGAGCCACAACCGGGGCGGAGGGCTCGCGGCGGCCCTGCTGACGGCCCTTGTCGCCCACTGGGTCCGCAAGGTGCCCGGACTGGTCAAGCGGGCTGCGCAGGGCCCGGCCGAGGCCCCCGCACCGGAGCCGGTAACCGCCGCCCCCGCACTGGTGAACGCCTACGACCGCGACCGCGCCGAGATCGGCACCCGTCGGGGCAAGCGCAACCGCCGCACCGCCCGCTGACCGGACCGACTCAACCCCTTGGAGACACCCCGATGAACCTGCGCCGCACCCTGGTCGCCCTTGCTCTGGCCGTGGCCGCCCTTGGCGGGTGGGCAGTTGGCCACACGACCGCCGAACCGGCTGCGCCGGACGCTGTACAGGTCGAAGCGTTCAACAACGGATGGCAGGACGCCATGGCCGACGCCTGTGACCAGGGCAGCGCGTACGCCTGCGACTGGCTCTCCCGCTAACTCACCCCCGAACCGCCCCGCACCAAGCAAGGAACGCACCATGAACGCCACACTCGCCCCCGAACTCCGCTCCGCCGTAGACAAGTTCGGCAGCAGCTACGACACCGCGCAGAACCTGCTCAACGAGTCCGAGGCACACGAATGGGCCCGCATCGCCCTCGTGATGGACGTGTCCGGGTTCCTGGAAGACGGGGACCACTGGTACGCCACCGAGGTCGAACAGGTCCGCGCGACGTCCAACTACGAGACGGCCAAGCGCTGGTTCACGGAGGAGTGCGGCCCGATCGGCGGCACGTGGGACGACACGGGCTGGATCATGTACGACGCAGACAACCCGGCCGCCGTAGCGGTGGCCGAGCGCGTGACGGCCTGCCTGCACGGATACCCGTTCCTGGACAACCACGACCACAGCGAGCGGGAGCACGCCGCCATGGTCGAAGAGATCGAAGGTTCGCCCCTCACCCTGCCGGACGGGGTGGACGGTGAGGACGTGCTGCGCGAACTGGACTGCCCGTCGCTCGGTGAGATCACCATGGACATGGTGGAGAAGGCCTTGTCTGGCATGGGGTACGCGCAGTGCTCCGACTGTGACGAGTGGCTGACCCCCATGGACACCCGGGACGGTGAACCGCTCTGCCGGGGCTGCGCACTCGAAGAGTCGTGCCCGCCCGTGCGCTGGGCCGCACCCACGCTGACCGGCGGCGCTGGCTGGACCACCGGCAAGCCCCTGACGGCCGTCCTGACGCCCTACCTGGACGGCTACGCCGCCCGACAGGGTGCCGCGTACCGCGAAGACGTCCGCGCCATCGTGCGCGGCTCGAAGCAGGGATACCGCGCGCTGTACGGCCGCGCCGCGTAGGCACCAGGCCCCACCCCCTCCAACCACTCAACAGCAGACCGGAGTTACAGCCATGACCCGCACCACCGCCCTTGAGATCGCCCACTACTGGCCGCGCCTGGCCATGGCCGCACAGGACCACCCGGAGCAGGCCCCCGCGATGTGCGCCGCGTTCTTGGACATGCGCCACGACGACTCTGCGGCCTGGGGCCTGGACCTCATGTTGGACGAGCTGTTGGCCGACCCGCTCACCGCCGCCTGATCCGCCCCTCACCACCGCCCCGACCCGAGAGAGACCACCATGAGCCGCACCGCTGACTACCTTGCCGGACTGGCCGATGACGCCGGACTGATGATCGCCGACCTTGAAGCCCTCACCGCCTACGCCGCACTCGTCGGGAACGCCGAGTACGCCGTAGAGACCTTCGAAGAGGCGTTCAGCGGCCAGTGGGCCGACCTGGAGGACTTCGCCCACGCCATGCTCATGGAGATGGACGACGAGTACCGCACCGCCGTCGAGAGTTGCCGGGGCTGGACTCCCCGACTCGACATGATCGCGTGGAACTGCGACTACGCCCACACGACCGGCGGATACGTCTTCCGCTCCATCTGAGCTGCGCCCCTTTGGTGAGGGCCCAGCACACCGCCGGGCCCACGCCATGGGTGCACAGACACCAGGCCCCACCCCCACACCGAACCAAAGGCACCGCCATGTCCGCACAGCTCCAAGCCCTCGTTGACCGCGTCCGCCGTAACGAACGCGACTGGGAAGCCACCTTCCACGAGTGCATCCCAACCTACGATCCCGACCACCCCGACCAGCCCGCCGAAGACGAGTACATGGGCGACTACGACCAGAAGAACGACGACCGCGCCCACGACTCCCGGGAACTGCTGCTCGACCTCACCGCCGAACTGGAAGCGCTCATCCGCGAGTTGGAGACCGGCAAGTGATCACCGCCGAGGGGTTCGCGCTTCTGTCGCACTGGGCCTACGCCGACCGCATCGGGGCCGATGTCGCCGATCCGAACGGCACCCTCACCGTCCGGCTGGCCGAGGCCGGATACCTCCGTCCATCCGCCGTCCACGGCATGTGGCGCGTCACCCGTGAAGGGCACGCCGCCCGCAGCGCGTACACCAGGGCCCACCCCGTCGGGGAGCGCGTCGACGGACTCCCGCTGTGACCGAGCTGTACACCGACTTCGAGATAGACCCCGCCGAACTGAACGAGATGCGCGCCCGCGTGACCGCCCTCCGCGCCGCGAACGACGCCCTACAGGCCGAACTGGCGGAGCTGAAGGAACGAGTCCTCCGACTCCTCGCCCCCACCGTGTAGGCCCGCTCTGGCACCAGGCCCCACCCCCACCGCACCCCACGAACGGACCCCATGACCCCTCACAACCCCCAGGACGCCCAGGCCGAACTCCGCGCCGACTTGCTGACGCTGGCTGAAGGACTCGCGCAGGCACTCGGCACCAGCGAATGGACCGTGGACCCCCGACGCGTCCCCGACTGGCACCCCTGCGTCGAACTGATCCGCACAGAGGACGGCTCCCGAATCCTGATCCAGCAGGAACGCCTGCACCACGACCGGTGGTGGATGCACAGCAGCCTCCCCGACAACGCGACGTACTACGACCGCCACGGCCTGGAGACGGGAAGCATCACCGTGACCCGGGCGAAGACCCCCACCCAGGTCGCGCGCGACGTGCAGCGGCGGCTGCTGCCCGCCCTGGACGCGGCTGTCGCCGAGATGAGCCGCAGACAGCACCGGCACCTCACCGACGTGCACGAGGTGACCACCATCGCCCGGCAACTCAAGGCCGTGCCGCTCACCACTGGCCGACCGCCCGGGGCGGATTCCCGACGGAACGGGGAGGACACCACCCGGACCCTGCGGTGGAACCAGGGGCCCGACGCCTCCTGGAGCGCCCCGCACGCCGAAATCAAGATCAGCCGGTCGCGGTTCGGCGGCGTGCACATCGAGTGCTCGCACCTCAACGCCGCCATGGCCGAGGCGGTGTTGCGAGCCCTTAACGCCTCGCTCCCGACCACTCAGGCCGCATCGGCGGCATGACCGCCCGCCGCTGACACCAGGCCCCCACCCCCGCCCCACCGCAGGAGACACCAGTGCCCACCCCCGTCACCCTCACGACCACGCTCCGCCTGCCCGGCAAGAAGAAGCCCGTCGTCGTCACCACCCCGGCCAGCCAGCGCGGCGCACAGGCCCGGCACACCAAGGCCGTGCAACTCGCGCTTGACCTGCCCAAGCTCAGCAGCCCCGGCCGCGCGGTGAAGATCGGGCCCGACCCCCGCCGCACCCCGAAGCCCAGCAAGATCCGCAGCAAGGGCAAGGGCTGGCAGCGCTGGACCGAGAAGGACGGCACCGTGCGCTACGGCGTCGCCAGCGAAACCAGCCCCTGGGAGGCCGGTGCCGGGTCGAGCGCGAACGGGGCCCGGACGGTCGTCCCCGCCGACGGCGGCCCCCTGTTCGCCATCTTCCGCACCGACCCCGGCAACAGCTCGGACTGGGCCCGCGAAGGCGACGGCATCCTGATACGCCCCGCTCTCCTCCAGGACTGCCTGCCCGGCCTGCTCGTCAGCGGCACCGTCCTGGCGGCCTGACCCGCCCCGGTGCGGCCCGGACACCCTCCGGACCGCGCCGAGGCCCGGCCAGACCCCAGGCCCCACCCCCGAGCAGCGCAGGAGACAACAGCTTGCCCAAGTACATCGTTGCCGTGGACGTCATCACCGTGCACGTGGCGCCCGTCCTCGCCCCCACCCCCGAGGCGGCCCAGGCCGAGGCCGAGCGCATCGTCGCGGGCGACTGGGAGACCTGGTACGACCACACCGAGCCGCTGTGTGTCGGCGACGCCCTCACCGAAGCCGAGTGGGACGCCGAACAGGAGGCAGACGCCCGCCGCCGCAGCACCTGGCACCAGGCCCCGCCCCGGGCCCACCGGCCGAAGTTCACCGCGCCCCGCACCGACCACCACACCGACGGCACCGAGTGCCCGCCCACCCACAAGCACACCAGCAGCGGCAAGCCCCTGACTGAGGGCTGCCCCGGCCGGGCGTACTCCCGGGCCGTGTGTACCTGCGGGTGGGAGACGAAGAACGCAGGCAAGGGCTACACCGACGAGTGCCGCAAGCGGCACCTCGCCACCGCACACCGCTGAGCCAGGGTCAGCACTCGCGCAGACCGGGAGCCGGATCCACTGGGCTGCTGACGTCGAAGGCGGGCACGTTGCCCCACGAACCGTTGTCGAGCTGGGTCCAGTACCAGATGTTGTTGCCGCCCGCGTGCGGGTCGCCGTGGCCCCAGCACTCGAACCAGTCGAAGGTACCGCCGAGTTGGCCCTTGCTTACCGACTGGTAGGAGCGCTGCTCGTAGCCCTTGGCTCCGGCCTTGTGGTCGCAGTACAGCCGGCGATCGGAACGGACACCGCAGTCTGCGGCGGATGCCGGGAAGCCGATCGCGGCCAGGCCGGCCGTCAGCGCGGTGGCCATGACCAAGACGGTGATCTTCCTGCGCACGTTCACGTGTACTCCTGTTGAAGGTGGGGCGCCTGCGCACTGTCGTGGCGTGTGGGCGCTGGCGGGTGACCTCTGCCTCGCCGCCGAGGGTGATCGTGCGTCCAGATATAGCGCCCATCCGCCCACGAAGCACCAGGTGTCACTCGTGCGAGGGCGCGCCCAGAATACGGCTGACGGGCTCGCCATTCGGTCCTGCCAGGTCGCGGGTCGAAGGGCCGGCACCGACTGACCCACCCCGCCGACACCAGGCCCCACCCCGTCCCCGGTGGCATGGGGGTGGGGCCGTCGTCGCCGGCCCCACCCTGTCGAAATGACGAGTGCCGGACCCCGAGTTGGGTTGAGTCCCACCGAGAGAGCCTATGTCTATATATTTTTTAAAATGTCAATAAAAAAGACATTATGACATAGGCCACTACGCCGAGTACCCCAACCGACCACTCACAGCGACCACCCCGCACCACCCAGGAGAGACACCAGTGCCCACCCCCACCCGTGCCCCCTGGATACCCGGCGGCGGCACCGCCCTGGAGTGGGGGCTGCGCAACCCCTGCCCGGTCGGCGTCGGCCCCGCAGGCCACCGTGGCGAGGGTGGGGCGGTATGGTGCCTGTCCTGCGGCGACCGATACTCCGGGCGCCCGGCCCAGGTCGGCGACACCCACGGCCACCGCGACGACGCCCACCACGCCGCCCGCCTCCACGCCGACGACCACGAAGCGGACTTCCGCCGGTTCGTCGCCGCTCAGCGCACCCGCGAAGCCCGCGAACAGTCCGGCTGGACCGCCCGTGTCTACGCCCTCGTCACGGCGGCCACCCTGCACCCCTCCGAAGGCGGCGTGTGGTGGGACGGCACCGGCTACCGCCTCGTCCCCGCCGGGGCCCGCCTCGACGCCAAGGGCCGCCGGGTACGACGGAAGGTGGTGGAACTGGTCATCGCCGCCGGGTTCCTCCGCCAGGACGAACGCGGTGACGTGGTGGCCACCGCCGACGGCCGCGCCATGCTCACCATCTGGCGGCACCACCGCGCCGACCTCGCCGAACCCTGGCCCGCCCGCCACGAACCCCAGGCCCTGCCCCCGCTGCCCAGTGGCGAGGAAGCCGCCCGCCGTCGGGAGGCCACCCGCCAGCGCGCCTTGGAGCTGGAGCGCCAGGCCGCCCAGAGCCGCGCCGAGTTCCTGCGGCGTCGTGAGGAGGTCGAGCGGCAGCACCAGGCAGAGCGGGAGGCCAAGCACCAGCGCCGGGCCGACGAGCAGGCCGAGCGCGAGCGCGCCGAAAGGGCCCGGACCGGAGCGGACATCGACCTGACGTGGTCCGCGGTGGGTGCCGGCCGCTGGACCGTCACCGGCTCGGGCCACGACCGCCAGCTCGACGTCACCCTCAACGACCGCGACTTCGCCCACGACCCGTACGAGATCCGGGAGAACGGCCACTTCATCTCCCGCCACCCCTACCGCCACCAGGCCGACGCCGCCGTACGGCAGCTGCTCGCCGACGGCGTCGAGATCGGGGACCGGACACCAGAGCCCACCCCCGCTTCGCCCACCCGGCCGGCCGTCGACAACCCCGCCGACCGCTGGCACCAGGCCCCACCCCCTCCCATCCTGGAGAAGGAGAACACCCCTGAGCATTCACCCCGACAACGTCCTGCCCGACGGCCGATGGAATCCACGGTGCTTCGAACTCGACTACGAAGGCCGCAGAGGTCAGTACCGGGTCATCCGGGGCCTCGGAGAGCAGATCGGGACCGTGGAGAAGCACGGGGGCGTCTGGATGCCCAAGAACGCCGCCGGGGCGTGGGTCGCGGCAGCTGCCGCCAGCCGACGGGGCTACCTCACCCGCCGGGGCCGCAGCCATCGAGCTGTCCATCGCCGCACCGATCCCGCCCCCGGAGGAGGAAGAGCAGTACCGGGTGACACCAGGCCCCACCCCCTCCTCGTGAGCACCGGCCCCACTACCGGAATGCCGAGTGCCGGAGCCTGATCCGGGTTGGGTCCCCGGCCTCAAACGCAGAGCGCCCCCCCGCCTCCGTGGGAGGCGGGGGGCTACCGGGGGGAGACGCCTACAGGCCGAGCCGCTTGCGGATGGCGTCCATCCCATCGGCCATGGCAACGAATTCACTCGGGGTGAGGCGGACGCCGAGGATGTCAGGGTTCTGGCTGTCACCCACGAAGACCCCGACGAGCTGCCCGTCCGCATTCGCGATCGGCGCGAACGTCGCGCACGTACCGTTCGCCTGGCTCAGGGGGGACTTGAAGCGATCGGAGACAGGCGGCGTCACGTCGTACAGCTCTTGCTTTTCCATGTCACAGTTCCTTGAGTGCGGCGCTGATCAGCCCCACGGAGTCGTCAGGATCCAGCGCATTTCTTACCAGGTAGTCAAACATGCGACGACGAGCCCGCACTTCCTTGGGGTCCTCCGCGAAGACGACCCCCGTCCCGGTATCAATCGCCGCGACCCCGGGGTCCTTCGGGTTGGGGAAGTCCATGATGTTCAGGAAGAGCTGCGTCGCAGCCGCAGCTCCCGCCGAGAACGGCAGGACCCGGAGGCGGACATTGGGCATTGCCGCCATCTTGATGATCCGAGCCAACTGGTCTCGCATCACCTCCGGGCCACCGACCTGGGGGCGGATGGCAGCCTCGGAGAAGAGAACATCGACCGCCGCCGGCCGATCGGTCCGGGTGACGATCTCCTGCCGCCTCACCCTTACCTCATGTTGAGCAGCCAGGCGTTCCACCCCGACCTCATGAGAGGCGAACTCGTCGACACCCTTCATGTACTCCAAGGTTTGGAAGGGCCACGGGATCAGGCTGCCCGTCACGATACTGATCTGGGAGGCGCTGTCCTCAAGCTCGATGAGCTTGACCAAGCTACGTGGTAGATGCGCGACATACTCCGCCCACCAAACCGCTTCCGACTCCCTGGCCTCTCTGATCTCCGCCATCAGGTCAAGCCGAGTCGCCTGATCCACACCGTAGAGGTCCAGTATCTTCCGCAGCTGCACGTCAGTGGGAAGCTGCCCGCCCTTCTCGAAGAGGGACACCATGTCTTGACTCTTGCCGATGGCCTTGCCGACTGCGGCTTGCGTGGGGCGCGGGCGTGCCTCCAGACGAAGCGCCCTCAGCCGCCGGCCGACGTTCGCCATCGCGCGGGATGTCTGCGGCTTCGTCACCAAGCTCTCTACTCCCTGTACAGCGGAAACGGTCCTGGGACGAGCGTAGCGCGCACAGCGTCAACCGAGCGCCGCGAGAGTGAACTTTGACGGGTCATCACGGAAGGCTTGCGTACGAGTGCTCGTACGAGGATTATCAATCTCGCGCCAACCCGCAACGTGCCAACTGCGGAGTGTAATGCGTCTGCGATGACGCATGGCTCCCTCCGGCCGATCCGTGGAGGAGCTGTGCAAATCGTGTTCGATCACGCCCACCTGAGCAACGTGGTCCGTCTGTTCCGATCAGAACCCTTCGATACCGACCCCACATCGGTTCGAGGAGTCCGACAGCTCGTCAAGGAAAGCTGCCAGGCCATCAAGCTCGATCACAGCGACCCCGTGATCGTCGCGTCCGAGCTGGCCACGAACGCGCTCCGGCACGCCAGGACGCCGTTCAGGGTCACCTTCGTGGCGCTGTGGAATCGGCTCCCATGGATCGAGGTGCTGGACAGCTCGATGGACCTCCCGAAGCCGCGCACGGCCGGGATGTACGAAACCGGTGGCCGGGGGTTCGAGCTGATCACGGAGCTGACCGCGCGGTGGCACTGGGACCTCAACCCGGTCGAGCACTACAAGATCGTCTGCGCCACTTTCAAGGGGGACGGCAATGAATCCAGCCATGGACGACATGTCCATACAGCCTTACCCGCAGGACAGCTCTCCGCTTCGCCGGGGCCGGATCTCCGTCGAAGAAATCCCGCCGTCGCGGTTGGAACGCCTCGATCGGCCTGAGCAGTCCATCCGGATCACTTTCAGCGGAATCCGCCCCGACCCCACCGGGGAGCGCCCCCCACCCGTCATCGAGGTCCGACTCAACCGATCGATGCTGGCGGACCTCGAAGCCCAGATCCGAGCTCTTCGACTCGCGTCGGTCGTGGAGGCTGGCCGCGCCGCCAGGGCCGAGCCCCTGCTCGTTCGCCGAACGCCCGGCCAGGCTCTCCGGGATCACTTCAGCCCCGAGGAGATCGCCGAGCTTCAGGGGAACGGTCAGCGGCAGCCGGTGTCCCCCGAGGCCGCGGTGAGGTTCTTGAACGGATTAAGACGGATGGAGGTAGGGACATCGTGACCGCCACCGCCGAGGCGCCCATCCAGGCCGCGCCGAGCGAACCCCTCACGAGTTTCACCGCGGAGTACCCCTACGCACCCGAATCCGCGAAGCTGGCCCGGTGGTTGGTGGATGCTGCCTTGGCCTCCTGGGGACTCTTCGACCTCATCGACAACGCCGTGCTGGTGGCGAATGAGCTGATGTCGAATGCCATCGCAACGGGGTGCCAGCGCAAGATCGGGTTCTCGATCGAGCGGTTGGGTGAATCCTTGATCAAAGTCGAGGTCAGCGATGGTTCCTGCTTTCTGCCGGTCTTCGTGGACGCCGATCTGCCAGCCGATGCCAACCACACGCCGACGCGCGGTCGGGGGTTGCTCGTCGTGAACAGCTTGTCGCATCGGTGGGGGCTCGACCTGCACGCTCGTGGCAAGGTCGTGTGGGCCGAACTCCGGCTCGGCCGACGCCCCTCGCAGTACTGAGCCCCTGAGACTCCCAGCCCATTTCGGATGGGGAAGTCCGTTGGGCTGGGCCCCTCCCCCCACACCCCCCCGCCCCCGCCCTCCGCATGTCGGAGGTCCACGTCGGCCTGCCCTCTCTGCGGGTCCGACGTCCTGCCCGCCGCGCCCCCAAGCTGCCGTCTGAATCGGCGAGCCGCTGCGAGCGGGCAGGCCCCTGCAACCCGTAAAGGAGCGGAATCATGCAGTTCAAGAAGAGCCACGGAGCGGGGAACGACTTCATCCTCCTCACCAACCCGGACCGCTACGACGGCATCAACTGGCCGCTTATGGCGCAGAAGCTCTGCAACCGCCAGTTCGGTATCGGGGCTGACGGCCTGGTGATCAGCGCCCAGGTCACGGATGGCCGCCTTCGCGTCACCTGCTACAACGCGGACGGCAGCGAGGCGACGATGTGCGGGAACGCCTTGCGCTGCGCCGCCGCCGACGCGGCCGACACCTTCGGCCTGAGCGAGATGACCTTGGAGATGGCCGGCGTCGAGCACGAGGCCGTCGTCACCTCCACCAACGTCCGGGTCACGGCCGAGGTCGGCAAGGTGGAGATGCGCGTCCTCCAGGCCGGTTGGGACGGACGCATCATCTGGTTCGACTCGGCCCACACCGGCACGGAGCACGTGGTTGGCTTCGTGCCCGAGGTCGATTCGATCGAGGCCGAGTGCTTCGGCCGGTCAGTGTGCCACCACGAAAAGCTGGCCCCGGTCGGGACGAACGTCAATTTCGTGCAGGCGCTCGGCAATCAGGTCCTGCGCCTTCGCACCTACGAACGCGGTGTCGAGGCCGAGACGCTGAGCTGCGGTTCCGGGGCGGTGGCCGCTGCCGTGATCGCGGTCGAACGCGGACTCGTCTCCGGCTCCAAGCCGATCACCGTGCAGAACAGGGCCGGCACCCCGCTCGTCGTCAGCCCCCACTCCGGACGCCCCGGCAAGTCCTTCTGGGTGTCCGGCCCCGTCACCAAGGTCTACGAAGGAGTACTGGCATGACCGTCTTCCTGAGCCCCGACAACGACGAGGCCGCCGTCAAGGCCGCCGCCGTCGGCCTCCGAGACTGGCAGCAGAGCCGGCAGGACCTCAACGTCGCGCTGGTCTACGGCCCCGTGAGCGAGGAGGACCGGCTCTACATCGACAAGAGCCCGGTTGATCAGCTCTCCATCACCGCGCTGAGCCGGACGCTCGGCGAGCTCGGCCTGCGGTTCGAGATCCTGAACCCGTGTGAGCCGACCTTCGTCCCGCGCCTCACCGGCTTCGACGCGGCTCTCTCGAACCTCCACGGGCCCTTCGGCGAGGACGGCCGGCTGCAAGGGCTGTTGGAGTACCTGCGGATTCCGTACTGCGGCAGCGGCGTCGCGGCCTCCGCGGTCGCTGCGGACAAGATCCTCTGCAAGCGGGTCATGGGGTCGCTCGGTGTCCCCACGCCCGCCTGGTGGGAGTGGACCGGCAGCGCCGTGGAGTGGAGCGGGCAGGCCGTCATGGTCAAGCCGCCCCTGGGCGGCTCCAGCGTCGGCATGGCCTTGGTTCGGGAAGAGGTCGATCTCCTCGGGGCTCTGGCGGACGCCTCCGGCCCTCAGAGGCACCCCGTCCTGATCGAGAAGTACGTCAGCGGCCAGTCCGTGACTGTCGGCTTGCTGGAGCTGCCCGGGGACTCGGTGCTCCTCTTCCCGCCGCTGTTCACCGAGGTCCACCAGGCCGACTTCTACGACGCCGCGACCAAGCTGGACGAGGACGCCGCCGGCGGTGTCACCGTAGCGGCGGCCGACCTGCCGGCTGAGGTCCGAGCCGCCGTGCTGGAGCACGCAAAGACGCTCTGGCGCGGGCTCGGCCTGAAGGGCTCCGCGAGGATCGACTTCATCATCACCGCGGACTTCCAGGTCTTCGCCCTGGAGGTGAACGGCACGCCCGGCATGTCGAGCGGCAGCAACTTCGCGGTCGGCGCGGGCCTGTGCGGACTCAGTCACGGTGACGTGGTGCTGGCGCTGGTCCACGAGGCGATGGCTCGCCCGCCGTACGATGTTCCCCTGCCCACTCCGCACTTCACCGGATTCCCCGGACAGCGGGAATCCGTGGCCTGATCTTCCGGAGGCTGCTGCCATGTTGTTGGCCCATCACGTTCCCATGTGCCGTCAGCGGATCGAGCCTGATGAGTGGGAACGCCACGGCGGGGCCGCCTTGGGTGACCGGGCCGAGTGGTCCGATCGAGCCTGCGGCATGGCAGCGCTTCGGATGATCCTGCTGGCATACGGCCAGGAGCCGCCGACCCTCACCGAGCTGATTCAGCTTGGTGTCGAGAAGGGGGCACTAACAGAACGTGGCTGGCTCCACGCGGGCATCGCCAGCCTGGCTGAGGTCTACGGTGTCCCGGGGCAGACCGAAGCCGTGCCGGCCGAGGAGCTGACCGCCCGGCTCAAAGCCGCACCGGTCATCATTTCCGTCACGGAGAAGTTCCCCGAGGACGGCCGCAAGGGCGGCCACCTTGTGGTTGCCCTTGGCTTCGAGCCCGGAGAGGACCCCACGATCCTCTTCCGCGACCCTTCCGGCTGGGGCCAGACTCACGACCGGGTCCCCCTGAGTCGCCTCAGCGCCTCCTACAGCGGGCGAGCCATCACCTTCCCGGCCGTGACCCGCACTATCGCCGTACTCGGCGAAATGCTGGAGCTGGGCGAGATGGCCGCCGAGGAGCACCAGGCCGTAGGCCGACTGGTCGGTGAGGAGGGAATCGACCAGCTGATCGTTGTCGGCAACAGTCCCAACGTCGTCCAGCTTACTGCCGGCGCACTCGCGGGCGGGGTGCCCGAGGTTGCCAGGGTCGCGGACAACCACACCGCCGCGGCCTACCTGGAGACGATCGTTCGCCCAGGCGACAAGGTACTTCTGAAGGCTTCGCGCGGCGGAGAGCTGTGGCAGATCGCCCAGGAGCTTTTCGGGCAGCCGATCACAGGACACTAGACCTGCCACCGTGCCGTTACGAAGCCGGGAGGGGCGCCCTCTGGTCAGCACCAGAGAGCGCCCCTCCCGTGCAAATCGCCGCGTCGCATATGCGGCTACCTCGGTCCGTTTCCGCAGGTCGGGAACAAGGTGGAGGGGTGTGCCGTTACCCCAGGACTCCGGCCTGGACACCTACGACGCCAACACCGCGCTCGGCCTGCCCGAGGACGGGCGCGACTACACCGCCGCCGCCCAGATGCTCGCCGCGCTCGGCGCCACCGGCATCGACCTGCTGAGCAACAACCCGGACAAGGCGGCGCAGCTGGCCGGCCTCGGCATCGCCGTCGAGCGCCGGGTGCCGACGGGCGTGCACCTGTCGGCGAGCAACGTCCGCTACCTGCGGGCGAAGGTGGAGCGCACCGGCCACTCGATCGAGCTGTCCCGCCTGGTCGGCTGAGCGGCGGACGCGCGGACGGTCCGGCGCGGGAGGGCCGGCCGGCTCAGTCCTCGACCGGTCGTCCCTTCGGCTCCTCGGTGATCCGGCGGGCGATCTCGCCCGGCCGCACCGGGCGGCCGAAGTGCCAGCCCTGGGCCCAGTCGCAGCCGATGGTGCGCAGCCGCTCGGCGTCCCGCCGGGTCTCCACGCCCTCGGCCGTGACGGTCAGGCCCAGCGCGTGCGCCATCGACACCAGGCCGCTGACGATCCGCCAGCCGGTGGACTCGTCCTTGCCCGGGTCGTGCAGGTCGCCGACGAAGGAGCCGGCGATCTTCAGGCCGGAGACCGGCAGGTCGCGCAGGTAGGCGAGGTTGGACCAGCCGGTGCCGAAGTCGTCCACGGCGAGCGAGACGCCGAGGTCGACCAGCCCGTGCAGGGTGCGCAGCGCCTCGTCCTCGGGGCCGACCACGGTGGACTCGGTGATCTCCAGCTGGAGCCGGGCCGGGTCCAGGCCGGTGGAGTCGAGGATCCGGCCGAGGTCGGTGACCAGAGCGGCGCTGCGGGCCTGGCGGACCGCCAGGTTGACGTTGAGCTGGGGCGCGTCGTCGCCGAACCGCTTGATCCAGTCGGCGGCCTGGCCGCAGGCCTGCTCCAGCACCCACCGGCCGAGCGGCATGATCAGGCCGGTCTCCTCGGCGGTGGTCACGAACTCGTCCGGTCCGAGCACGCCGAGCTGCGGGTGACGCCAGCGCACCAGCGCCTCCACGGCGGCGAGCCGGCCGTCGGCCAGCGCGTAGAGCGGCTGGTAGTCGATGAAGAACTCGCCCCGGTCGAGGGCGGCCGGCATCCGCACCGAGACGGCGTAGCGGCTGACGGCGCGGGCGTTCTCCTTGGGGTCGAACAGCGTCCAGCGGCCGCGGCCGGCCTCCTTGGCCCGGTACAGCGTCAGGTCGGCGGCGCGGACGGCGGCGCCGGGGGTGGTGGTGGAGACCCGGCGCTCCAGCACGCCCACGCTGGCGCCGACGGCGAGCTTGTGGTCCCCGATCAGCACTGGCCCGGCCAGCGCCTTGAGGACGGTCTTGGCGGCGGCGACCGCCTCCTGTTCGCCCCGGCAGTTCTCCAGCAGCACCACGAACTCGTCGCCGCCGAGCCGGGCGACCAGATGGCCGAGCGGGGTGAGGGCGGCCTTGAGCCGGTCGGCGACGGCGGAGAGCAGTTGGTCGCCGGTGTCGTGGCCGAGGCTGTCGTTGACCACCTTGAACCCGTCGAGGTCCACGTAGCAGAGGCCGAACCGGGCGCCCGGGTCCGGCTCCTCGAAGAGCTTCTCCAGCCGTTCGAAGAAGGCCGCCCGGTTGGGCAGGCCGGTCAGCGGGTCGTGGGTGGCCTGGTGGCGCAGCCGCTCCTGGAGCCGGTAGCGGTCGGTGACGTCCTCCAGCATGGCGACCTGGTACACCGGGCGGCCGTCGTCGTCGCGGATCAGCGAGACCGTGAGGTGGGTCCAGACCACCTCGCCGTCCTGCCGGTAGTACGGCTTGTCGAACTGGAAGTAGTCCCGTTTGCCGCTGATCAGCTCCTCGTACGCCTCCCAGACGCCGGGGGTGTCCTCGGGGTGGACGAGGTCGCCGACCCGACGGCCCTGCATGTCCTCCGGGCCGGCGCCGAACAGCTCCTGGAGGGCGCGGTTGACGGCCAGGATGTTGCCGTCGGTGTCGCCGATGCCGATGCCGATGGCCGCGCTCTCGAAGAGCGCGCGAAAGCGGGCCTCGGAGGCGCGCAGGGCCCGTTCGGCCTCCTTGCGGGCCACGTCGGCGGCGGTCATGATCGCCTCCTGCTCGCGCAGGGTGCGCTCGCGCAGGGCGTCGGCCCAGCCGGCCGCGAACGCGCCGCAGAGGGCGGGCCCGCGGCCGTCGGCGACCGGCTGTTCCTGCAGCAGTTCGACCGCCCGGGCCAGCACCACCGGGTCGGTGAAGTGCGCGTCGACGAGCTCGGCGCCGGCCCGGGCGGCCAGGTGCGGTTCGAACGGCTCGTCCAGCTGGGCCCGGTGGAGCAGCGCGGCGGTCCGGGAGATCAGCCGGCCGAGCAGGCCGGGGTGGACCGCCGTGCCGTGGTCGCCGGAGAGCAGCCGCGCCCAGTCCTCGTGGAACCGTTCGGGGCTGCTCGGCACCGGCGCTCCGCTCACGGACGGAACCCCACGCCCGCCACCCCGGTCATCCGCTCGGGGTGCTGCCCGACCGCCTCCGGCTGGTCGGGGCGCCACTGCGGCAGGTAGACCACGCCCGGCTCGACCAGCTCGAAGCCGGTGAACATGGCGGTGATCTGCTCGTGGGTGCGCATGGTCAGCGGGGTGGGGGTCCGCTGGTAGAGCTTCTGGTGGTCCTCCGCCTGGTCGGGGCGGCCCTCCAGGGAGGCGTGCGAGAGGACCAGCGCGCTGCCGGGCGGGAGGGCGTCATGCAGCACCGAGAGCAGCTTCCGCGGCTCCTCGGCGTCGCTGACGAAGTGCATGACGGCGACCAGCAGGACGCCCACCGGTTCGCCGGCCGCCAGCAGCGCCTTCACCTCGGGGCGGCTCAGCAGGTCGTCGATGTCCCGGAGGTCGGCCTGGACGACGGCGCTCTGCGGGTCGTTCTCCAGCAGCAGCCGGCTGTGCGCGACGGCGACCGGGTCGCGGTCGATGTAGACGACCTCGGTCTCGGGGCGGATCGCGCGGGCGTGCTCGTGCACGGCGCCGAAGGTCGGGATGCCGGAGCCGATGTCCAGGAAGCGGGTGATGCCCCGCTCGGCGAGGAACTGCACGGCCCGGCGGAGGAAGGCCCGGTTGGAACGCATGATCTGGGGCAGCTCCGGCCAGAGGGCGATCGCCTTGCGGGCCATCTCCCGGTCCACCTCGAAGTTGTGCGATCCCCCGAGGTAGTAGTCGTAGACCCGTGCGGCGTTCGGTTTGTCCAGGTCCGTGCCCTCCGGTACCCAGTTCGGTCGCCGCATCTTCGGGACTCCTTCACTCCGGTTCTGAGGACGCAGCGATCTGAAGAGATGGCTGCGACAGATGAGACTACAAGCACAAAAGATCCTCCTCTGCACGCTGAACGCGTGCAAGCGGAGTTCTGCCGTCCTGCCCGGGTGGCAGCGGGGGCCGGAAACGGACCTGACCGCCGGACGGAACGAGGACGGAACGAGAGCGGACGCCCTAGCCTGACGGCGGACCGGGCCGTCTCACACCCTACGGAGGCTCCCATGACGACCGCGCCGGACGACTTCGGCTTCGGACTGCCCTTCGACCGGGCCGGGACGGGGAGCAGCAAGTGGGCGCGGACGGCCGGCGGGCCGGACGGGGTGATCGCACTGGGTCTGGCCGACATGGACCTGCCCGGTCCACCGGCCGTCGCCGAGGCGCTGGCGCGACGGGCGCGGCACCGGGCGTACGGGTACACGGTCTGCGATCCGGCCGGGCGGGCCCTGGTGGCCGACTGGTACCGGGCGCGGCACGGCGTCGCGGTGGACCCGGCGTGGGTGCTGCTGCTGCCGTTCGGGCCCCGGACCGCCGTCCGGCTGCTGCTGGAGGCGGTCCGCCCGGCCGGGCCGGTGCTGTTCCCGACGCCCGAGTGGGGCGGCTTCGCCCAGCTCTGCCGGGCCGCCCGGCTGCCGTACCGGGAGATCCCGCTGGTCCACGACGGTAACGACGGCACCGGCGACCGCACCGGCTACCGGCTGCCGCTGGACGCCTTCGCCCGGCACCGGCCCGGGGCGGTGCTGTTGAGCAGCCCGCACAACCCGTCCGGCCGGGTCTGGACGGCGGCGGAGATCCACGGGCTCGCCGAGGCCGCGGCGCGGGCGGGCGGGGTGCTGCTCTCCGACGAGGTGCACGGCGACCTCACCCACCCCGGCCACCGCCACCCCGTCGCGGTGGCCGTGGCGGGCCCGCTGCGCGACCGGACGGTCACCCTCAACTCGGTCGGCAAGACCTTCAACACCTCCGGCATCCCCAGCTGCTTCGCACTCGTCCCGGACCCTGCGCTGCGCGGGCGGCTCGGCGAGGTGATGGCCGGGTACGGCCTCTGGGAGGGCGGGCTGCTGGAGCAGGTGGTGCAGCGGGCGGCGCTGCGGCACGGCGGGCCGTGGCTGGACGCCCTGCTGCGTCATCTCACCACCGCCCGGGACGAGTTGACCGCTGTGCTCGGTGACGCCGTCCGCTCCGCGCCACAGGCCTCGTACCTGCTCTGGCTGGACGCCGCCGCGCTCGGCCTGCCGGCCGCGGACGCCCGGGCGGCGCTGCTGGAGCGCTGCGCCCTGGAGGTCTCGGACGGCGCCGACTTCGGGCCCGGCGGGCGCGGCGGACTCCGGCTCAACTACGCCCTGCCCGGCCCGGAGCTGGCGCGGGCACTGGCCCGGCTGGCCCGGCTGCGAAAGCCCTGATTCACCCGATTGCACCACCTCTGACCTGCGGATACATCTCTTCACGAGATGTTTGCGGAGCAGGCCCGCATGGTCCGTAGCAGACTGGGCAGAGTAGACCGGGCCGCAATCGTGATCCCGAGGATGGTGAGTCCGGTGATACCCGTTCGCCCGACCAGCCCACCCACCAGCCCACCCGACCGGCAGAGCGCGGAACCGCCCCCGGGCGGGGTGACGCCACTGACCGAGTCGGCGGCGCGCAGCCACATGTCAGGTGTCTGCTTCAAGATCGGACCTCCCCGGCTGGTCGGCATCGAAGTCGAGTGGTTCGTCCACGACAACCGATGTCCGACCGGCCCCGTCCTACCGGAGCGGCTGCACGCCGCGTTGGACTCACTGCCACTCGGCGGCCCGGACGGGACCTCACTTCCCTCCGGCGCCCGTCTCACCCTCGAACCCGGCGGTCAGGTCGAGCTCAGCTCCCCGCCCGCCCCCGGCCTCACGGCCTGCGTCGACGAAACCCGGCGCGATCTCGCCGCCCTGCGGGCCGCCTTCGCGGCGCAGGGCCTGCGTCTCACGGGTACCGGTACCGATCCGCTGGCCCGCCCCCGTCTGATGGTCCTGGACCACCCTCGCTATCTGGCGATGGAACGATTCTTCGACTCGGCCGGGCCCTGGGGCCGGATCATGATGACCGGCACCGCCTCCGTCCAGGTCTGCCTGGACGCCGGGGCCGAGGAGGGCCCGCAGGCGCTGGACCGGCGCTGGCGGCTGGCCCACCGGCTGGGCCCCGTCCTGGTCGCGGCCTTCGCCAACTCCCCTTTACTCGACGGGAAGCCGACCGGCCACCGGTCCACCCGGCAGACCGTCTGGTCCAGGATGGACCCCTCCCGCACCCTCGCCCCCGGCCCGGACCACGGCGACCCGCGCGAGGCCTGGTCCCGCTACGTGCTGGACGCCGAGGTGCTCTGCATCCGCCGACCGGGCGGGCTGCCCTGGACGGCCCCGGCCGGACTGACCTTCCGCGACTGGCTGGCCGGCGCCGGCGAACGCCCGCCCACCCTGGCCGACCTGGACTACCACCGCACCACGCTCTTCCCTCCGGTGCGGCCGCAGGGCCATCTGGAGCTGCGGATGATCGACGCCCAGCCCGGTGACGGCTGGATCGTCCCGACCGCCCTGGTCACCGCGCTGCTGGAGGACCCGCCGGCCGCCGACGCCGCGCTGGCCGCGCTGGACCCGCTGGGGTGCGCCGACGGCCCGCTGCCACCGCGCAGCGACGTCTGGCGCCGGGCCGCCACCCTGGCCGTCGCCGACCCGGGGCTGCGCCGCGCCGCCCTCGCCTGCTTCGCCGCCGCCGACGCCGCGCTGGGCCGTCTGCCCGGCGCCGAGCGGCTGCGCGCCGTCGTCGCCGAGTACGCCGAGCGCTACCCCGCGCGCGGCCGCTGCCCCGCCGACGACCAGCTGGACGCCCTGCGCGCCGGCACCCGCCCCACTCCCCCGGAGGAGGCCGCACCATGATCGACGACGCCCGCCCGACCGACGCCCCCGCCGACGCCCCCGCCACCCCGGAGGCGCTGCGCGAGACGATCGCGAACGAGCTGCTGGCCGCCCGGGCCCGGACCGCCGCGCTGACCGACTGCGTCGGGGAGCGCGACCTCACCGCCCAGCACTCCCCGCTGATGTCCCCGCTGGTCTGGGACCTCGCCCACATCGGCAACCAGGAGGAGCTCTGGCTGCTGCGCAACGTCGGCGGCCGCGACCCGATGCACCCCGAGATCGACCCGCTCTACGACGCCTTCGAGCACCCGCGCGCCGAGCGCCCCAGCCTGCCGCTGCTGCCGCCCGGCGAGGCCCGCGCGTACGCCCACGAGGTCCGCGGCCGGGTGCTCGACCTGCTGGCCGCCAGCCCGCTGGAGGGCGCACCGCTGCTGGACGCCGGATTCGCCTTCGGCATGATCGCCCAGCACGAACAGCAGCACGACGAGACCATGCTGATCACCCATCAGCTGCGGTCGGGCGAGCCCGTCCTGGCCGCTCCCCCGCCGCCGCCCGCACCCGCCGACGCGGCCACACTGCCGGCCGAAGTCCTCGTCCCCGCCGGGCCGTTCACCATGGGCACCGACACCGAGCCGTGGGCGCTGGACAACGAGCGCCCGGCGCACCGGGTCGAACTGCCCGCCTTCCTGCTGGACACCACGCCCGTCACCAACGGCGCCTACCAGCGGTTCATCGCCGACGGCGGCTACGACGAGCCGCGCTGGTGGACCGCCGAGGGCTGGGAACACCGGCAGCGGGCAGGGCTGACCGCCCCGCTGTTCTGGCACCGCGAGGACGGCCAGTGGCTGCGCAGGCGGTTCGGCCTGCTGGAGCCGGTGCCCGGGGACGAGCCGGTGCTGCACGTCAGCTGGTACGAGGCGGACGCGTACGCGCGGTGGGCCGGCCGGCGGCTGCCGACCGAGGCGGAGTGGGAGAAGGCCGCCCGGCACGACCCGGCCACCGGCCGCTCCCGCCGCTACCCGTGGGGCGACGGCGCACCCTCCCCCGGGCACGCCAACCTCGGCCAGCGGCATCTGCGCCCGGCCCCGGCCGGCAGCTACCCGGGCGGCGAATCCCCTTACGGGGTACGTCAGTTGATGGGCGACGTCTGGGAGTGGACGGCCAGCGACTTCCGGCCGTACCCGGGCTTCCGGGCCTGGCCGTACCGGGAGTACTCGGAGGTCTTCTTCGGGCCCGAGTACAAGGTGCTGCGCGGCGGCTGCTTCGCCGTCGCGCCGGTCGCCTGCCGGGGCACCTTCCGCAACTGGGACTATCCGGTCCGGCGGCAGATCTTCGCCGGGTTCCGCACCGCCGCCGACCCGGCGGCCGGCTGATGTGCCGCCATCTCGCCTATCTGGGCGAGCCGGTGGCGCCCCGGGAGCTGCTGGTGGAGCCGCCGTTCGGGCTCTACCAGCAGTCCTGGGCGCCCCGGGTGCAGCAGTACGGCACGGTCAACGCGGACGGCTTCGGGCTCGGCTGGTACGCGGACGGCGACGAGGCGCCCGCCCGCTACCGGCGGGCCGGGCCGATCTGGGCGGACGCCTCGTTCGCGGACCTCGCCCGGGTGATCCGCACCCGGGCGCTGCTGGCGGCCGTCCGCTCGGCCACCGAGGGCTGCGCGCCGGGCGAGGCGGCGGCCGCGCCGTTCGCCGCCGGGCGCTGGCTGTTCAGCCACAACGGCGCGGTGACGGGCTGGCCGAAGAAGCTGGACGCGCTGGCCGGACTGCTGCCGCCCGCCGAACTGCTGGACCTGGAGGCCCGGACGGACTCGGCGCTGCTCTGGGGCCTGGCGCTGCACCGGCTACGGGCGGGCGCCGAGCTCGGCGCGGCGCTGGCCGGCACCGTCGCGGACGTGGCCGCGCACACCACCGGCCGGCTCAACCTGCTGCTCACCGACGGCCGGACGCTCGCCGCGACCGCCTGGGGCGACACCCTGCACCACCGGACCCTGCCGGGGCGCGGCGTGCTGGTCGCCTCCGAGCCGTACGACGACGACCCGGCCTGGACCGCCGTCCCGGACCGCTCGCTGCTGCTGGCCGGCCCCGAGGGCGTCACCATACGCCCGCTCCCGGCCGGCTGAGGCCCGGCCGCGCGAACGTCACACTCCCCCTCTCCTTCACCTTTTGAATAGAGGATCGACCTGTCATGAGCACATTTGATCTCACCCGCCTGCTGCCCGCCGACCACTTCAGCACCGCCCTGCGGCACGACGTGCGGCGGGGCCTGACCGCCGAGCCCAAATGGCTGCCGCCGAAGTGGTTCTACGACGCCCGGGGCAGCGAACTGTTCGAGGAGATCACCCGGCTGCCGGAGTACTACCCCACCCGGGCCGAGCGGGCCATCCTGACCGCCCGGGCCGGCGAGATCGCCGCGGCCACCCGGGCCCGCACCCTGGTGGAACTGGGCTCGGGCTCCTCCGAGAAGACCAGGCTGCTGCTGAGCGCGCTGCGCGACCTCGGCACCCTGCACACCTACGTGCCGGTGGACGTCAGCGAGAGCGCGCTGGCCTCGGCCGGCGAAGCGCTCGCGGCCGAGTACCCGGGGCTGGCCGTGCACGGCGTACTGGCCGACTTCACCGCCCGGCTCGGGCTGCCCCCGGACGGCGGACCCCGCCTGGTCGCCTTCCTCGGCGGCACCCTGGGCAACCTGCTGCCCGCCGAACGGGCGACCTTCCTGCGCGGGCTGCGCGCCGCGCTCGACCCCGGCGACTTCCTGCTGCTCGGCACCGACCTGGTCAAGGACCCGCGGGTGCTGGTCGCCGCCTACGACGACGCGGCCGGGGTGACCGCCGAGTTCAACCGCAATGTGCTCAACGTGCTGAACCGGGAGCTGGAGGCGGACTTCGACCCGGACGCCTTCGAGCACGTGGCGGTCTGGGACGCCGGGCAGGAGTGGATCGAGATGCGGCTGCGCTCACTGCGCGCGCAGACCGTGAAGATCCCGGCCCTGAACCTGCCGGTCCACTTCGACCGGGGCGAGGAGCTGCGGACCGAGGTCTCGGCCAAGTTCCGCCAGGAGCGGGTCACCGAGGAACTGGCCGCGGCCGGGCTGCGGCTGGACCACTGGTGGACGGACGACGAGGGCCGGTTCGGGCTGTCGCTGGCCACCCCGGCCTGACCTGCCCGCACCCCGGCCGCCCGCACCCCGCCTGCCCTTACCCGGCCGAGTTTGATCGTTCACTTTACTAATACTCAGAGCAAAATCTGAGCTTCCCGATGTACAACACTTGAACATTGAGGGGTTACGATCTCGGCTACCGAACTCAGCGTTGAGTACCAGGAGTCAAGATCGTGAGCGTCACCAAGCAGCCCTTGGAGTCCGCCGGGTCTCCGTCTCCGAGGCCCGCCGGGCCCTCGGGGACGGAGACCGCGTCCTCCGGCCGCCTCGGCTTCGTCGTCTTCATCACCGCCGTCGCGGCCCTCGGCGGGTTCCTGTTCGGCTACGACAGCTCCGTGATCAACGGCGCCGTCTCCGGCATCCAGGAGAAGTTCGGCGTCGGCGACGGCGTGACCGGTCTGATCGTCTCCTCGGCACTGCTCGGCTCCGCCGTGGGCGCCGCGCTGGCCGGGCGGTTCGCCGACCGGTACGGCCGGATCACGGTGATGAAGGCGGGCGCGCTGCTCTTCGCGGTGAGCGCCGTCGGCTCGATGCTGCCGTTCTCGGCCTGGGACCTCGCCTGCTGGCGGGTCCTCGGCGGGGCGGCCATCGGCATCGCCTCGGTGATCGCCCCGACCTACATCGCCGAGGTCGCGCCGACCAGGTACCGGGGCCGGCTGGCCTCCTTCCAGCAGGCCGCGATCGTGCTCGGCATCGCGATATCCCAGCTGGTCAACTGGATGCTGGCGAACGCCGCCGGCGGTGAGACCCGCGGCCACCTGCTCGGTCTGGAGGCCTGGCAGTGGATGCTCGGCATCTGCGTCGTGCCGGCCGCCGTCTACTTCGTGCTCGCCTCGACCATCCCCGAGTCCCCCCGCTATCTGATCTCGGCCGGCCGGCTGGACGAGGCCCGCGCCGTACTCGCCGAGGTCGAGGGCGAGGGCTCCGACACCGGGGCCCGGATCGCCGAGATCAGGGCACTGATCGACTCCGACCACCGGCCGCGCTTCCGCGACCTGCTGGGCGGCCGGTTCGGCCTGCTGCCGATCGTCTGGGTCGGCATCGGCCTCTCGGTCTTCCAGCAGCTGGTCGGCATCAACGTGATCTTCTACTACTCGTCGATCCTCTGGCAGTCGGTCGGCATCGACCAGAGCAACTCGCTGCTGATCAGCTTCATCGGCTCGGTCATCAACATCCTGGGCACCGTGGTCGCGATCCTGCTGGTGGACCGGATCGGCCGCAAGCCGCTCGCCCTGATCGGCTCCGCCGGGATGGCCCTCGCGCTCGGCGCCTGCGGCTGGGCGTTCTCCGCCGCCACCGGCAGCGGCGACAACGTCACCCTCCCCGACCTCCAGGGCACCGTCGCGCTGATTGCCGCCAACGCCTTCGTGCTGTTCTTCGCGATGTCCTGGGGTGTGGTCGTCTGGGTGATGCTCGGCGAGATGTTCCCGAACCGGATCCGGGCCGCCGCGCTCTCCGTCGCCGCCTCCGCGCAGTGGATCGCCAACTGGGCGATCACCGTGTCGTTCCCGTCGCTCTCGCGCTGGAACCTCTCGGCGACCTACCTGGTGTACGCGGCCTTCGCCGCGTTGTCCGTCCTCTTCGTGGCGCGGTTCGTGAAGGAGACCAAGGGCATCCGACTGGAGGACATGGGCTGATCCGACAGTCGGACCGGCCCAAACCCTATCGCCAATCGCCCGGGCGCGGGGCCGAATCGTTCACTCCCTGCGGTGGGCCGCACACCTCCGGTACTCCTGTCCGGCAGGAGGGATGTGTCCTTGATCTTCAACCGGCTCCGTACCCGCAGACCCGTGACGGCCCCGGCCGACGGCTGCCCGTTCGCCCATGCGCACCCCGCGCCCGGGCCGCCGCTCGTTCCCGAACCCCCGCCCCGGGCGGGGCACTTCACCGACCCCGGCCAGGCCGCCGCCTTCGTCCGGCAGTTCCACCGCGAGCAGCCCGGCACCGGTGACCCGGCCGCGCGGGTCCGGGCCGTCCTCGACGAGATCGACCGCACCGGGACCTACCGGCAGACGTCCGCCGAACTCACCTACGGCGCCCGGCTCGCCTGGCGCAACGCGGCCCGCTGCATCGGCCGGCTGTACTGGCGCAGCCTGGTGGTGCGCGACCTGCGGCAGCTGTCCTCCGCCGACGACATCGCCACCGAGTGCTTCGAGCACCTGCGGCTGGCCGGCAACGGCGGCCGGATCCGCCCGGTGATCTCGGTGTTCGCCCCCGACCGGCCCGGCCGGCCGGCCGCCCGCGTCCTCAACCAGCAGCTGGTCCGCTACGCCGGCCACCCGGCCGGGGACGGCGGCTGGATCGGGGACCCGGCCGGCGCCCAGCTGACCGCCCGCGCCCGGGACCTCGGCTGGAAGTGCGGCGGGGAGCGGTTCGAGGTGCTGCCGCTGCTGGTCCAGGAGCGGCCCGGCGCCCGGCCCCGCTGGTACGGACTGCCGGACGACACCACGCTGGAGGTCCGGCTCACCCACCCCGACCACGCCTGGTTCGCGGAGCTCGGCCTGCGCTGGTACGCGGTGCCCGCGATCAGCGACATGACGCTGGAGATCGGGGGCGTCCGCTACCCCACCGCGCCGTTCAACGGCTGGTACATGGGCACCGAGATCGGCGCCCGCGACCTGGCCGACGCCGACCGGTACGACATGCTGGCGACGGTCGCCGGCCGGCTCGGCCTGGACACCTCCAGCGCGCGCACCCTCTGGCGCGACCGGGCGCTGGTGGAGCTCAACATCGCGGTGCTGCACTCGTTCCAGGAGGCCGGGGTGACCATCGCCGACCACCACACCGAGTCGGAGCGGTTCCTGCGGCACATCGCCCAGGAGCAGCGGCTGGGGCGGCCCACCCCCGCCGACTGGAGCTGGATCGTGCCCCCGGTCTCCGGTGGGCTCACCCCCGTCTACCACCGGTACTACGACCCGGTGGACCCCTCGCTGCGGCCGGCCTTCGTGGCCCGCGAGCCCTGGTGATCCGGGTGCTCCGGCTGGTCCGGGTAGCCCGGGCGCCCCTGCCGGACGGTCCGTTCGTAGCGTAGGGCGAGGCCGTCGAGGAGCGCCTCCAGCCCGGTCTCGAAGGCGCCCTCGTCGACCGCCCCCCGGTGCTCCGCGAGCCGGTGGGCCTCGCCCAGGTGCGGGTAGTCGGCCGCGTCGTACAGCCCGGCGTCCTCGGGAAAACCGGCCGCGAAGGAGGCCAGCGCCGAGCCGGTGACGAAGTACCGCATCAGCGCGCCGATCCGGGTGGCCTGCCCACGCGGCCAGCCCGCCTCGACCAGGCAGCCGAAGACGGCGTCGGCCAGCCGCAGCGCGTTCGGCCGGCGCCCGGGGCCCTGGGCGAGCACCGGGACGATGTTGGGGTGCGCGGCGAGGGCGGCCCGGTAGGAGCGGGCCCAGTCGCGCAGGGCGGCGGGCCAGGGCACCCCGGCGGTGAACATCGACAGGTCGACCTCGCCCATCACGCTGTCCACCACCGCGTCCAGCAGGTCGTCCTTGGTGGCGACGTGGTTGTAGAGGGACGGCCCGCTGACCGACAGCTCGGTGGCGAGGCGGCGGGTGGAGAGCGCGTCCAGGCCCTCGGTGTCGATGAGCAGCAGAGCGGCGGTGACGATGCGCTCGCGGCTGAGCAGGGGGGTGCGCGGGCGGGCCATCGTCGCGGTTCCTCCGGTCGAGTGGGGTGGGGACCGATTCTGGCAGGCGCCTCTTCCCAGCGCGGCCCGGTCGGCGTTACAGTCCCGGTAAAACTTGCAGCGCTAGTTTAACGAGGCCGCGATGAATCTGGAGCTGTCCGAGGAGCAGGCCGCCGTCCGCGACCTGGCGGCGGCCTTCACCGACCGCGAGATCGCGCCGTACGCCGCCGCGTGGGACCGCGCCGAGTCCGTGGACCGCGCGATCGTCGGCAAGCTGGGGAGGCTCGGCTTCCTCGGCCTCACCCTCCCCGAGGAGCACGGCGGCAGCGGCGGCGACCACCTCGCCTACTGCCTGGTCCTGGAGGAGCTGGGCCGGGGCGACTCCGCCGTGCGCGGAATCGTCTCGGTCTCGCTCGGCCTGGTCGCCAAGTCGGTCGAGGCCTACGGCAGCACGGAGCAGAAACGGCACTGGCTGCCCCGGCTCACCTCCGGCGAGGCGCTCGGCTGCTTCGCGCTCACCGAGCCCGGCACCGGCTCCGACGCCGCCGCCCTCACCACCCGGGCCGTCCGGGACGGCGGGGACTGGCTGATCACCGGCGCCAAGACGTTCATCACCAACGGGACGTGGGCGGACGTCGCCCTGCTCTTCGCCCGCACCGGGGAGGCCGGCCACCGCGGCATCACCGCCTTCCTCGTCCCGACCGGCCTGCCCGGCTTCGCCCGCACCGAGATCCACGGCAAGCTCGGCCTGCGCGGCCAGGCCACCGCGGAACTCGCCCTCGATGCCGTCCGCGTGCCCGACAGCGCCCGGCTCGGCCCCGAGGGCAAGGGCTTCACCGTGGCGATGGCCGCCCTCGCCAAGGGCCGGATGTCCGTCGCGGCCGGCTGCGTCGGCATCGCCCGGGCCTGCCTGGAGGCCGCCGTCCGGTACGCGGGCGAGCGCGAGCAGTTCGGCCGGCCGATCGCCGCGCACCAGCTGGTGCAGGAGCTGCTCTCCGACATCGCGGTGGACGTCGAGGCCGCCCGGCTGCTCACCTGGAAGGCCGCCGACCACATCGACCGCGGCCTGCCGTTCGCCACCGAGTCCTCCGTCGCCAAGCTCTACGCGAGCGAGGCCGCCGTCCGGGCCGCCAACAACGCGCTCCAGGTGTTCGGTGGCTACGGCTTCACCGACGAGTACCCCGTCGGCCGGTACCTGCGCGACGCGCGGGTGATGACCCTCTACGAGGGCACCAGCCAGATCCACAAGCTGCTCATCGGGCGGGCGCTCACCGGCGTCAACGCCTTCTGAGCCGGGGAGAACCCCCCGCCCGGGGAGAACCCCCGCCGCACCGACACCGCGACCGACACCGCGATCGAGATCGAGATCGACACCATGATCGACAAAGCGATATCGACAAAACGATAAGGAGCCCGACGACGTGCGTCCTGTCTACTTCGCCGCAGCCCGCCGCACACCCATCGGCCGGCTGCGCGGAGCGCTCGCCACGGTCCGCCCCGACGACCTCTCGGCCACCGTGCTGCGCGCCCTGCTCGCCGACGTACCCGCCCTCGACCCGGCCCGGATCGACGACGTCTACTGGGGCGCCGCCAACCAGGCCGGCGAGGACAACCGCAACGCCGCGCGGATGGCCGTCCTGCTGGCCGGCCTCCCCGACACCGTGCCCGGCGCCACCGTCAACCGGCTCTGCGCCTCCGGCCTGGAGGCCGTCACCATGGCCGCCCGGGCGATCGGCTCCGGCGAGGCCGACGTGGTGCTGGCCGGCGGCTGCGAGTCGATGACCCGAGCGCCCTTCGTCCTCCCCCGCCCCGACGAGGCGCTGCCGCACCGGATCGAGACCTACGACACCCGGCTCGGCTGGCGGCTCACCAACCCCCGGATGGCCGACCTGCACGGCGTGCTCAGCATGGGCGAGACGGCCGAGGAGGTCGCCGTCCGCCACGGCATCGGCCGGGAGCGCCAGGACGCCTTCGCGCTGCGCAGCCACCAGCGGGCCGCCGCCGCCCGCAAGGACGGACACTTCGACGCCGAGCTGATCCCTGTCGAACGCCCGGACGGGGTGACGGTCCACCAGGACGAGGGCATCCGCGAGGACACCAGTCTGGAGAAGCTGGCCCGGCTGAAGCCGGCCTTCCGCCCGGGCGGCACGGTGACGGCGGGCAACGCCTCGCCGATGAACGACGGCGCGGCCGGGCTGGTGCTGGTCAGCGAGGAGGCCCTGGCCGGGCTGGGCCTCCGGCCGCTCGGCCGGTACGTCGCGGGCGCCTCGGCCGGGGTGCACCCGGACGTGATGGGCATCGGCCCGGTGCCGGCCACCCGGAAGGCGCTCGGGCGGGCCGGCTGGTCGATCGACTCGCTGGAGGAGGCCGAGCTCAACGAGGCGTTCGCCGCCCAGGTGCTGGCCGGCACCGACCAGCTGGGCCTCGACCCGGAGCTGGTCAACCCGACCGGTGGGGCGATCGCGCTCGGCCACCCGCTGGGCGGCTCCGGCGCCCGCATCCTCACCACCCTGCTGCACCGGATGCGCCGCACCGGCGCCGGGCGCGGGCTGGCCACCATGTGTGTGGGCGTCGGTCAGGGCACCGCCGTCCTCGTCGAGAACGTCTCTTGAGGGAGTTGCTGTGACTCGTTTCGCAGGCAGGGTCGCCGTCGTCACCGGTGCGGCGCAGGGCATCGGCGCGGCCACCGCGCGGCTGCTGGCGGAGGAGGGCGCGGCCGTGGCCGTGGTCGACCTGAGCGCCGAGCGGGCCGCCGGGACGGCCGGGGAGATCACCGCCAAGGGCGGCACCGCGCGGGCGTACGGCTGCGACGTGGCCGACTACGAGGCGGTGGAGGCCGTCTTCGCCGAGATCGCCCGGGACCTCGGCGGGGTGCACATCCTGGTGAACAACGCCGGGATCACCCGGGACAACCTGTTCTTCAGGATGCCGAAGGCCGACTGGGACGCGGTGCTGACGGTCAACCTGACCAGCGCCTACAACTGCTGCCACGTCGCCCAGACCTACATGGTGGCGCAGAAGTACGGCAAGATCGTCTCGCTCAGCTCGCGCTCGGCCCTCGGCAACCGGGGCCAGGCCAACTACGCCGCCGCCAAGGCCGGGATCCAGGGGCTGACCGCCACCCTGGCGATCGAGCTGGGCCCGTTCAACATCAACGTCAACGCCGTCGCCCCCGGCTACATCGCCACCCCCATGACGGCCGCCACGGCCGAACGGGTCGGCGCCACCGCGGAGGAGCACCAGGCGGACGCCTCCGCCCGGACGCCGCTGCGGCGGGTCGGGCGCCCCGAGGAGGTCGCCTCGGTGGTGGCCTTCCTGGCGAGCGAGGACGCCTCGTACGTCAGCGGGCAGACGCTGTACGTCAATGGTGGAGCCCGGTGAGATGATCTGACGTTTCATCAGCATGCCGTCCCCGGTGCCGGGTTACCTTCACCTGGGACGGCCTTTACCTTTTCTCGTGGTCAGGCATGACCATGCCGACGGTTCCAAATGACTATGGCATGATCATGCGGCTCTCGATGGGATGGCCGGACCGACCCGACCGGACCAGGTCGGGCCCTGCGTCCCAAGGAGTCCCATGGGCAGCCCCGCCACCCTCCGCCGCGCCCTGGCCCTGTTCGCCGCCGGGGCCACCGCCCTCACGGCCGCCAGTGTCTCCGTGCCGGCGCTCGGCGCCGCCTCCGCCGCGTCCCCCGCCTCCGCGCACCCGGCGTCCGGCGTCCACGTCCGCCCCGCCTCCAGCGGCCACACCAGCGCCGTCGGGCGGCCGGCCCCGCTCTCCACCTCGCAGTGCGTCAGCCAGATCGGCATCCACTGCTACTCCCCGCTCCAGTACCGGACCGCCTACAACCTGGACCCGCTGTACCAGGAGGGTGTCACCGGCAAGGGCCGCACCATCGTCATCGTCGACTCCTTCGGCTCGCCGACCATCCAGCACGACCTGGAGGTCTTCGACAAGCAGTGGGGCATCCCGGACACCCAGGTCGAGGTGGTCAAGTGGGGCAACGTCCCGGTCTTCGACCCCACCAACCCCGACCACACCGGCTGGGCCGGCGAGACCACCCTGGACGTCGAGTACGCCCACGCCATCGCCCCCGACGCGCACATCGTCCTGGTGGAGACCGGCGTCGCCGAGACCGAGGGAACGACCGGTCTGCCCGAGATGATGGACGCCGAGCGGGCCCTCATCAAGTCCGGCCGGGCCGACGTGATCTCGCAGAGCTTCGGCGCCACCGAGAACACCTTCCCCGGCTACGACAAGGGCGACTTCAAGTCCCTGACCGACCTGCGCTACGCCTTCAAGGAGGCCGCCGCCCGCGACGTCACCGTGCTCGCCGCCTCCGGCGACAACGGCGCGACCGACGCCCAGGAGAACGGCACCGACCTCTACCCGTACCGGGTCAACTCCTGGCCGTCCTCCGACCCGCTGGTCACCTCGATCGGCGGCACCCAGCTCAGCCTGGACGACGCCGGCAAGCGGACCGCGCCCGACAAGGTCTGGCACGACAAGTACGGCGCGGGCGGTGGCGGGGTCTCCGGCATCTTCGAGCGCCCCTTGTACCAGGCCGGCGTCGCCAACGTCACCGGCAACCACCGCGGCACCCCCGACATCAGCATGAGCGCGGCCGTGGACGGCGGCGCCTGGACGTACGAGTCGTACGACCCGACCTCGGTCGGCTGGCACCTCACCGGCGGCACCAGCGAGGCGACCCCGATCTTCTCCGGCGTCGTCGCCCTCGCCGACCAGCTCGCCGGGCACCGCCTCGGCCAGCTCAACTGGCGCCTCTACGGCCTCAACCTGCTCCCGCAGCAGTGGAGCGGCCTGGTCGACGTGACCACGGGCGACAACTCCTGGGACACCGTGACGGGCTACCAGGCCGCGAAGGGCTACGACCTCGCCAGCGGCCTCGGCACCATCGACGGGGCGAAGTTCGTCCACGCGATCGCCGGGCGGTAACCGCTCGACCGGCTCTTGACAGGACGGAGTGGGAAGTCGGCCGGCCGACTTCCCACTCCGTCGTCATGTCCGGGGCGGGCCGGTTCGGGGGCGCCGGCCCCTCAGACGCGGTCGGCCGCGGCGAGCTGGGCCAGGTGGCGTTCGGCCGCGCGGAGCTTGCGGCCGTCCGGGCCCGGCAGGCAGGCGCGGAGCTCGATGATCCCGGGGGCGATCCGGATGGCCTCCGCCCGGTCCTGGATCGCCCGCCAGCAGGCCTCGGCGTTGGTGGCCGCCTGCTGGGTCTCCGGGTGGTCCGGGCCCTGGGAGCGGAGCAGCGTCAGGGCCACCTCGCGGTAGATGTCCGCCGCCTCGGCCGTCTTCCCGGCGAGCCGGCACACATGCGCCCGGACCTGCCGCACCTGGAGCACGGGCGCGGAGACGGCGCCGTGCTCGGCGGTCGCCTCCAGTTCGAGGGCGAGGGCGAGATCGGCGGCGGCGGCGTGCTCCCCCGCGTCGGCGCTGCGGACGATCCGGCCGATCACCTCGCGGTAGTCGGCGCGGGGTGCGGGGGCGAGCCGGGGCTCGGGCTGAGGCTCGTGATCGGGCGCGGGCGCGGGTGTGGCGTCCCCGGGCTCGGCGTCCACCGGCGCGACCCCGGCCGGTTCGGCGTCACCGGGCCGGCCGTCGGCCGACACCTCGGCAGCGGGCTCGATGGCCGGCACGGCGCCGGCCGGTTCCGGGGCGGTCGGCGGCGCGGCGTCGGCGGGCACGGCGTCGGCGGGCACGGCGTCCGACGGTTCGGCCGCCGACGGCAGCGGGTCCGAAGGCACGTCGTCCGGAGGCACCGCATCCGCCGGGAGCGCCTTGTCCAGCGTCACCCCGACCGGGGCCGGCGGCTGCCAGGCGTACGGCTTCAGCAGGCTGACGGGCCGGGCCGGCCGCGGAGGGGTGGGGGCGATGTGGGCCTTCAGCAGGTTCACCGGCCCCTCGGGCGGCGTCCCGGCCCCGGCTGCGGCCGTCACGACAGCCACCGGGGCCACCGGGGCCGCCACGGACACGGCCACCGGGGTACCCGCGGCGGCGCCCGGCGCGAACGCGGCCGCGGCGGGCTTGTCCAGGGTGACGGGCGGCCGCGGCGCGGGGGTGTCGTGCGGGGCGGCCGGGCGGGGCAGGACGGCGGCCGGGCCCGGGCCGTCGTACGGGACGGCGTCCGGCAGGGGGCCGTCGGCGCGGCGGGCGGTGTTGCGGAAGATCGGGCGGTCGGGCGCGTGGGTGGCCAGGATGACGACGTCCGGGCGGAGCACCGAGTACACCTGCTGGCGCAGCTGTTCGGGCGCCAGGACGGCATCGGCGCCGGGGCGGCCGCCGTGCAGCGCCTCGATCAGGGCGCGGGTGAAGGTGCCGATCTGCTCCGGGTCCGGGCTGACCACCGCCCAGAGCGGGAGGCCGTCGGCGAGCGGCGAGACGGTGCCCTGGAGGAACGGCCAGGCCTGCTGGTCCGCGCTCAGGTCGGCGATGACGAGGGTCTGCCACTCCGCCGGGCGATGGCGCAGCTCGGCGGCGATGGACTGCCAGGCGAGGCCGTCCTGCCGGACGCTGCCGGGCTTGGAGTCGCGCAGGGTGAGGTGGAGCTGACCGCCGCGCTTGTCGGCGAGCAGGTGGCCGCCGAGATGGACGAGCAGCGGTCCGGGGTGGCGGGCGGCGGCGCGCAGGTGGGCCAGCACGGTGTGCGGGTCGCTGGCGCCGGGGAGGTGGACGGCGTCCACGGCGTCCGCCGCGAGCAGCACCTGCGGTTGCACGGCGGCGAGCATCGCGGACAGCACGGGCGCCTGCGCGGGCCCGCCGCGGCCCCAGGTGCGGCGGCCGGAGGTGCCGTAGCCGCCTTCGACCACCAGGATCCGCCCGCGCGGCGCGGTGCCGAAGCCGTTGGCGCCGGCCAGGCCGACCACGCCGTGGGCGGGGGTGGCGCCGGGCAGGCCGACCGGCGGCGGCGTCGCCGAGGGCGGTGGGACCACGGCGGGCATCCCGGTGACGGTCCATCCGGTGGGCGGCGCGGGCGGCGGGGCGGGGACCGGCGCCGGGGGTTCGTAGAGGGCGGCGGGGCCGGGTGGATGCTCCTCGTACGGGTTGCGCGGCGCACCGGGCGGTACGGCGTCCCAGGGCCCCGCGTCCGCCAGCGGATCGGGACCTCCCGGGACAGCTGTCGTTTCCGCCATCTCTGGTCACCGCCCACCCCGCCGCTCAGCGGCGTCTGATGCCCTTGCCCCGTGGTGCCTGCCACCACGCCGTTTTCCGCCACCCTACGAGATCCCGGCTCACCCGAGCCAGGCCGGGTGGGCGGTCGGCGGACCGTCAGGGTCCTTCGGGTACACCCGGTCCGACTGTCCGTCCGTCGGAGGCGCGCGGAGGCGTCGCCGCGCGGGGGCGTACTCCGGTGACCACGAGGTCGAGCAGGTGCCGGGCCTGTCGCTCCCGGTCCTGACCGTGGGCGGTGGCGATCGCGATCGCGTTGGCCAGGCCGAGCAGTTCGGAGACCGTGACGTCCGTCCTTGCCGCACCCGCCCGCTGGGCCCGGCGCAGGAGTTCGGCACCGGTCGCGCGCACCCGGTCGTGTCGTGCTTCGACCCGGTCGCCGGGCTCGGCGAGCTCCTCCGACAGGAGCACGGCCAGCCCGCGGAAGGTGCCGCTGTGCCGGACGACGGCCAGCAGCCAGGCTTCCAGGGCCGGGCCCGGCGGGAGTTCGGCCGACAGCCGGTCCGCCCGGGCACACAGGCCGCGGACCTGCTCGTCCAGGACGGCCGCGGCCAGTGCCCGGCGCCCCCGGAAGTGGCGGTGCAGCGTCGCCGAGCCGACCCCGGCGTGCCGGGCGATCCGCTCCAGGGAGACCAGCACCCCCTCGTCGGCGAACATCAGCCTGCTGTTCAGCGGACCGGAGGAGGCGGTCCAGCGGGTCGCCGCCGTGGCGGCCACCCTGGCGGTCTCCGACCTGGCGGCCGCGGTCGAGCGGGGGGTGGCGGCCGGTGCCGTCGTGGTGATGCCCGCCCAGCCCACGCCCAACGGCCACCGCGCGGTCCTGCGCCACCCCGACGGCGGTGTGTACGAGTACGTCGGCCCCTGAAACCGACCGAGCACCCGGGCCTTGTCCATCGGCCCGGGAGATCCGGGGCCGTACGCACCGGGCGCCGGGCTCGGCCCGCCCGCCGTGCTCACGGAATCGTGGATTCCGTGAGCACGGCGGTGGTCACGAGCCCGAGAGGAGGTCGCGCAGGAGGGCGACGGTGTCGGCGTCGAGGTCGCGGCCGGTGCGGCGGCTGAGGGCGTCGAGCCGGTTGACCGCGCGGACGAGCTGGTCGCGGGCGCCGGCGGAGGCGTAGGCGTAGAACAGGTCGCGGTGCAGGAGTTCGACGTCCGGGGCGACGGCGAGGCCGCGGAAGACGGCGGCCTCGGCGCTGCGGTGGTCGCCGTACTGGAGGCGGCGGGCGGCGAGTTCGTGGGCGGTGTCGACGATCGCGGCGATCATGTCCTGCCGCTCGGCCTCGGCCCAGCCGTACGCGGCGGGCGGGGCCTCGGCGAACGGGGCTCCCCGGACCAGGGCGAGGGCGTGGGCGAGGGCCGCGTCCGCCGTGGCGCTGGTGCTGCGCATGCCCCGGCGGTAGAGGCTGCGGAACTCGTCCCAGTCGCAGGTGACGGTCGGGGCGAAGGCGTAGCCCTCGGTGGTGTCGATGGGCAGGAAGGCGCGCCCCTCGGTCGAGTTGCCGAACCAGGCGGCCAGGTCGGCGAGTTTGCCGGGCAGCGGGCTCTTGGCGTCGGCGACGGTGGGGTGCGGGTCGAGGTGGGCCGCGCCGGGGTGCAGGTCGTGGTCGAGCGCGGCGTGGTCGGCGCCGGGGCGCAGCGCCAGGTAGGCGGCGAGCTCGGTGAGCCGCAGCAGGGCGGTCGGGTCGGCCGTGCCGCTCGTGCACGCCACGTCGACGGGGCCGAGGAGGCGGATCCGGGGGGCGGTGCGGACGGCGTGCGCCTCCGGGGAGCGGAGGATGGCGAGCAGGTCGTCGCTGTCGGAGCGGCCGGAGGAGGTGCGGGCCACCGGGGCGACGGCGGCCGGACCGGGCTCGGCGGCCGGACCGGCAGCCGACTCGGTGGCAGGCTCGGGCTCGGCGGCGGCTGCGGCGGCGGCTGCGGCTGCGGCTGCGGGGGACGGTTCGGGGGACGGTTCCGGGCGGGCCGGGACGCGCGGGTCGGTGCCGGTGGGCGCGGGCGCGGGATCGTGGGTCGGCAGGGGTTCGGCGGGCGGCTGCGGCGGCACCGGCCGGGCGGGGTCCACGGGCTCGACCGGCGACACCGGGGCCACCGGGACGACCGCCTCGACGGCGGCGGGCAGTCGGAGGTTCTGCGTGGTCTCGTCGATGTCCGGCTCGGCATCCGGCGCGACGTCGAACCCGGCGGCCGGTCCCGCGTCCGGCCCGGCGTCGCCCGTCCGGGCGGGCGGCACGGCGGGGGTGCCGGCCCGCCGGCCGAGGCCGTTGACGATGTAGCGGGGCCCCGGCGCGGCGGGCGCGGCCGGGTCGGTGCCCGCGAAGGGGCTGGCGCCGGTGCCGATGACCCGGGCGATCAGCCGCGGACCGGCCGCCTCGGTGCCGCCGTCCACCTCGCCGGAGGTCTCCGTGCGCGCGCCGACGGCGGCCAGCACCGGTACCCCGGAGGGGAGTTCGGCCGGTTCGAGGTCGGTGCCGGGGCCGTCCAGGGTCCAGGCGGGGGCGGGGTGCTGGGTGGTGTCGTCGGCGGCCCTGAGCAGTTCGGAGACCTGCTCGTACTGCCGGGTGGTCAGGCGCTGGAGCTCCAGGGTGAGGTGCAGCCCGGGGATGGTGGCCTGGCCGGTGGAGGGCAGGGTCCAGCGGGCGACCGGGCCGGTGCCGCGCTCGGGCGCGCGGGTGACCACGGCGACGCACGTCCGGGGGCGGGCGTCGAGCAGGCGGCCGAGTTCGGCCGGGATCTCGCCACCGGGCTGCTGGGCGCAGAGCACGATCTCCGGGACCCAGGACTCGTCGGCCTGGCCGCGGCTGCGCGCGTCCCGGGGGCTGGCGGCCTCGGCGGCGACCAGCGTGGCGCGGGCCTTGGCGGTGCGCGGGCCGAGCGCGGTGAGGGCGGCCTCCAGGGTGGGGTGGCGGTGGACGCGCTCGGCGGCCGGGCCGCTGATCGGCAGTTCCTCGACGAGGTCCACCAGGTGCAGGTGGAGGCGGTCCGCGAGCGGGCTGTGGGCCAGCTCGATGGCGAGGGTGCGCAGCACGTCCCGGGCGTCGTCCGGGTGGCCGGACAGGTGGAGCAGCCGGACGGTCTCCAGGTCGGCGAGGACTACCGAACCGTCCGGCGAGGAGCCGAGGGTGACCAGGGCCGGGTAGGGCGCGGCGGTCTTGCGGGCCTGGGCGGGCGAGAGCAGTTCGCCGGAGTCGGCGGCGCACCACCAGATGTTGGGCGTGTGGGCGGCGCGGAACGGGGCGATCGGGGCGGCCGGGCCGGCGAGGTGCAGCTCGACCGTGCGGCCCGCGGTGATCCGGGCGGCGACGATGGCGGGCAGCCGCTTGCCGCCGCGCACGGTGTTGCGGGCCATGGTGCGCAGGGCGCGGTCGAGCAGGTCGAGGCCGCTGTCGTCCTGGCGGGCCTTGAGCTCGGCCTCGAAGGCGGCGGCCGGGGCGGCGGGCATGGCGATGCGGTGCCGGGGACGGCGGGCGCGCAGCTGGGCGCCGCGCTTGCGGGCGACGGCACCGACCATGACGGCGGCGAGCAGGACGCCGACGGTGGAGGCGGCGAGGGCGACGGTGTAGTCGTCGCTCGTGGCGTCCTCGGCGTGGGCGGCGGGGGCCTGGCCCGGTGCCTGGCCGGGGGCCTGCGTCGCGGGCGCGGGGGCCGGGGCGGGCGCCTGGGTGGCGGGGGCGGACGGCGCGGGGGCCGGAGCCTGGCCGGCGGGAGCCGGGGCCGGAGCGGGTGCGGGCGCGGGAGCAGGCGTGGCCGCCCCCGGGACGGTCAGCACCATCCCCGGCACCACCACGTCCGGGTCCGTCAGCCGCTCGCCGTCCGGCGCCTGGGCGCCCTTGTTCGCCTCGAACAGCTGCGGCCAGGCCTCGGCGTCGCCCAGCTCCCGCTGCGCGATGCCCGACAGACTGTCCCCGGCGGCGACCGTCACCGTGGCGTGCCCGGTGCCGGTGGTCCCGGACTGCGGTGCGGTCGGAGCCGGCGGCGCGGGGGCCGGGGCGGGCGCCGGTGCCGGGGCCTTGGCGTCGCCCGGCATCAGCAGCTCCCAGCCGGGCTGGATCGGCCGGTCCGCGTCGAAGCGGATTCCCGAACCGTCCATCACCCGGCCGTCGTTGAGCTTGGCGATCTCCACCCAGCGCTCCCCCGAGCCGAGTTGACGCTCGGCGATGGACCAGAGGCTGTCGGCCGGGCGGCTGTCGCGCACGGTGTAGGTGGGGTTCTGCTCGGCGGCGGGCGTCAGCGCGGGCGCCGCCTGCGCGGCGGTCAGCGCGGCCCGCTGCACGCCGGCGGTCAACTGGGCCGGGGCCGAGGCGGCCGGGGCCCGGTCGGGGGCGGCGGCGAAGGCCGAACCGGCGACCGGCAGCAGGGCGATCACCGAACCGACCAGCCCGGCCGCGACCCGCTGGCTCCAGCCGAACGCCGGGATCCGCCGGGCGATCCGGCCGCGCAGCTGGGCCGGGATCTCCAGCAGGACGGAGAGCGCGAAGCAGAGCCACCCCAGCCAGCCGATCGCGACCAGCAGCCAGAGGAAGAGCCGCCCGTCGTCCGGGCTGGTCAGCGCCTGGCCGAGGCCGTCCGGCGCGACCTCGCCCATCGCGGCCACCGCCTGGGTGCCGTAGAGCAGCAGGGCGGGGACGCCGACCAGCAGGCCGAGCAGGGCGACCAGCGCGGCGAGCGCGGTGAGTACGGATCCACCGCGGCCGCGGCGGGGCGGCAGCGGCGCCGGCCGGCGGCCGGGCGCCGGGGAGGCTGGCCCGCCACGGGCCGAACGTCCGGCTCGGGCTTGGTCCTTGGCACGTGGCGCGGCCATCAGTCGGTCTCCGCTTTCTCGACTCCGTGGACGAGGGTCGCACTGCCCTTGCCCGTCACCTTCTGTTTGCCGAGTTCGCCCAGCAGGGCCGGCCGGTAGTCCGCCTGCACCGTGATGGTGACGACCGAACCGTCGCCGGAGAACTCGACGTTGTGGACGGCGAGGCCGTACAGGCCGAGGTAGCTGTTGGCGGCCTCTTTGACGTACTCCTGCTTGACCCGGTACCCCTCGCCCTGGAGCACGGCGGCCTCGTCGAGCTGCTGGCCGCCCACCCGGGCGGCCTCCTGGGCGTAGCCGTCGGTCCGTTCGGCGACCCGCAGCCGGCCGCCTGCGTCGATGACCAGGGCGATCACCAGGACCAGGAACGCGGCGCAGATCGCCACGAAGATCGCGATCGCACCCTGGTCCGACCGGCCGCGCCGGGCACCCAGGGCACGCAGGAAGCCCCGGCCACGCGGGACGCCCGAGTCACCCGGGCCACGCAGGCCGTCCCGCCCGCCCGGGGCACCCCGGCCAGCCGGGCCGTCTCCCACGGGTGTGCGCACCATCACGCCCCCTCCCGCACGTTCGTCTCCCCACCGGCTCCCTCGGGAACCGTTCCGCTTCGTACCGTCATCCCCCGGGCGCTCTCCGCTTGCGTCTCCCCCGCGCGGGCCGTTCCCAATCCCCGGGCTGTCACCAATCCCCGGCGGGGGTATCCCGTCGGGCCCCGCCCGGGCCCACTCCCGGTCACTCGCCGCGGTACCGGTCGAGGACGGAGGTGAACTCCCCGACGAGGTGCTTCGTCAGCGGCATCCTCGGCCCGAACAGCAGGTCGTCCAGGCCGACGTCGCAGCGCACCGTCACCTTGACGGTCCTGATCGCCCTGCCCCGGACCTCGATCTGGCCGTCCGTGGCCTGGACGTCCAGGCCGCGGCAGTCGACGCCCTGCTGGCGCAGGGTGTCCACGGCCGTCGTCCGGGCCAGGTCCCTCGTGCTCTCCACGCCGCGCGCCATCGAGACCGTCCGGGCCGCCGAGCGGGCCGCCGCCTCCACCGTGCCGGCCGTGGTCTGCACCCGGCCGGCGGCGATGGCCACCAGGATCAGGCCGACGACGCCCGGGGCGACGATCGCCGCCTCGATCGCCACCCCGCCGCCGTCCCGCCCGCGGGCCGACCGCCGCGCGCGGGTGGTCCGCCACCACCGGGCCGAGCGCCTCACGGCACCGCCTTCGGGGGGACGAACCGCTCGCGCGGCGCCTCGGCGTGCTGGGTGATGGTCGGCGGAGTGACGCCGGGTATCAGGATCGGCGGCGTCACTTCGACGGTGACCCTGATCAGCACCGGCGTACTCCCGTCCGTGCTCACGCGGTAGTCGCGTTCGCCCTGCCGGCCGAGGAAGTCCTCGGCCTGCCGCCTCGCCGCGGCGTCCTTCACCGCGTCGCTCGCGTTCCCCTGCACCCGGCCGGCGTCCACACCCTCGCGGGCGGCGGTGAGCGCGAGTTGGCGGTTGTACCACCACATCGAGCCCTGGACGACGATCAGGACGAGCAGGAGCACCACGGGGAAGACGATGGCCAGGCTCAGGCTCATCGCCCCGCGGTCGGTGCGGCGACGGGGTCGGCGAATCACCCGGTCGCACCTCCCCCGCCCGCGCCCGGCAGGTTCGGGTCCTCCTTGACCTTGTTCACGACCTTGTCCTTCAGCGCGTACAGGGCCACCGCGACGGCCCCGGCGACGAAGACCAACGCGATGATCGCCAGGGCGAGTTCGATGCTGATGGCACCGCGGTCGCCACGGGCCCGGGCGGCGCGCAGCCGGCCCACCCGGAAGTGGAAGAGCAGCAGGGCGAACTGGACGGGTAGCAGGGCCGGCCGGATCAACCGGCCTGCCAGGTTCTTCAGTTGGACGTTCATCGGGACTCCCGGGGTGTGGTGTGGTGACTGCTGATCACAACTGCCTGTGTACTGATCTCAGTTGAGCATCTGGTGCAGCGCGGGGAAGACGATCAGGACGGTCATCAGCAGGGTCAGCGCGGCCCCGGGAGCGACCATCCGCTCACTGTCGGCGTTGGCGCGGGCCAGGTCCTCGGCGAGCAGTTCGCCGCGCAGGCCCTTGGCCCGGGCCCGCAGCGTGTCGTAGACGGCGGCGCCGTCGGTGCCGGAGATCCGCATGATGTCCGCGACGTCCTGCAGCGGGGTCAGCCCGAGCTCGACGGCGAGCGCGTCCAGGCCGGCCCAGGGCGGCAGCCGGTCGGTGGCGGCCCGGTCCAGGGCCTCCCGGATCCGGCGGAAGACCGGGCCGCGCCCGACCGAGGCGGCCCGGCGCAGCGCCTCGGCGGGCCCGCAGTCGGCGGCCCGTTCGAGCGCGACGAGCTCCAGGTAGGCGGCGATGCCGTGCAGGTACTCGGTCCGCGCCTCCTTGGCCTCGCCGCGCACGATGGCGTCCGGGACGAACCAGAGCAGCCCGGCCAGCAGCGGCCCGAGCAGCAGCGGCAGGGCGAACGGCAGGCCCATGTCCAGCAGCACCGCCATCGCCGCCAGATAGGCCGGGAGGACCAGGCCGATCAGGGCGAAGAGCAGCTTGTGCGCCATGAACCGGGCGGGGGCGCGGCCGATCAGCGACAGCTCGCGCTGCGGGATCCGCACGCCGCGCAGGCCGATCGAGCGCTCGCCGATCCGGTCGAACCAGCGAGGCCGCTCGTCCGGGTCGGGCACCCGGTCGGCGGGGGTGCGGTGCAGCCGGTCCAGCGCCTGGCCCAGGTCGGGCGGGGCGGGGCGGAGTTCGGACACCAGCAGGGCGACGCCGCCGGCCGCGATCGCGCCGGCCAGCACGGACCAGGGGGAGATCACCGCACCTCCCCGAGGTGTCGTTCGCCGTCGGTGGCGTCGGTCTGTTCCGCGCCCGGTCCGGACCGCCGGCCGGCCCGGCTGCGCCGGTCGGCCTCCAGCAGCCGGGGCACCGGCGGGTGCGAGGCGAGCGCGCGCATCCAGGCGATCACCGCCACGAACAGCGCGGCCACCACGCCGAGCACCACCTGCCCCAGCAGGGAGCTGTACGGCCTGGTGTAGTCGGTGTTGAACGAGCCGAGGGTGACGACCAGCACGATGATGCCGACCAGCCAGCGGATGGTGGTGCGGTGCTTGGCCCGGTCGGCCTCGATGACGCGGCGCTGGCGGACCTCCTCGCGGACCGAGTCGGCCATGTCGGAGAGGGCCCGGGCGAGGCCGGGACCGCTGTCCCCGGCCCGCAGCAGCAGGGCGGCTAGCACCTTGTCCGCGGTGGCGTCGGCGATGCTGTCGGCGAAGGCGCGCAGCGCCTCCTCGGGCCGCCAGCGGGCCTGCAGCCGGGCGGCCAGCTCACCCACCTCCTCCTCCAGCGCGGCCGGGGCGGTCCGGCGGCTGGTGACGATGGCCTGGTTGAGGCCGACGCCGAGCAGCAGCACGTCCGCGATGCGCTGGGTCCACTCGGAGAGCGCCTCCAGCCGTTCGATCCGGTGGGTGTCGGGTCGGGTGGTGTCGAACAGCCAGGGCAGCCCGAAGACGGCCAGCGGCACCAGCAGCGCGGTCAGCGGGATGCCGGTGAACAGCCAGGCCAGGGCCGCGCCGATCAGTGCCAGCGGCAGCTGGACCCGGCGCAGCCGCGCCACCCGGGCGGGGGCGGTGCCGGGGGCGCCGTACCAGAAGACGTGGGCGCGGCCGGCCAGCGGGTTGGCCGGCGTGCGGTCGCCGTCCCCCTCCTCGCCGGTCCCCGCGCTGCCGCGGGCCCAGGCCACCAGGGCGACCAGGCCGGTGGCGACCAGCAGTCCGCACAGGGCGAAGAGCAGCATCATCGCGCGCCACCGCCGATCCGCAGCTGGAGCGGCGCGGTCCAGCTCCCGTACCGGGAGCCGAGCAGCGAGGCGTCGAAGCCGGCCCGGCGCAGGTCGTCCAGGCAGTTCGGCGGGGTGTGCGGGACGGCGCGCGGCTCGCCCAGGTCGGGGCGCGGGCCGAACACCGTGTTCAGCGCGGGCCGGCCGCTCTCGCCGAGGCCGGTGACCTCCATGACGTGCGAGACGAAGCGGTGGCGGCGGCCGCCGACGGCCGTCTCGTCGACCATCGCGACGTGCACGATGAGGTCCACGGCGTTGGCGGTGAGGCGGTAGGCGAGCATGTCGGTCATGTGCGAGCCGTACTCCAGGCAGAGTTCGGCGATCCGGTCGACCACCATGTGCGGGCCGCGCGCGTGCAGGGTGCACATCGAGCCGCCCTCGCCGTTGGTCATCACGCGCAGCATCGGGACGACCTCGCCGGAGCGGACCTCGCCGACGATGATCCGGGAGAGGGTCATCCGCAGCGCGGCCGGGATGAGGTCGCCGATCGTCAGCTCGCCCGCCATCCGGCCCTCGACGCGCTCGCCGTTGCCCTCGCGGGCCTCCATCGGGACGACCTGGCGCAGATGGCCGAGGGTGTGCAGCCAGAGCTCGAACTCCGACTCCAGGGTGCCGATCCGTTCGTCCGGCGGGATCTCGGCGGCCATCGCGCGCAGCAGGCTGGTCTTGCCGACGCCCTGGGTGCCGGTGATCATCACGTTCTTCCTGGCCCGGATCGCCGAGCCCAGGAAGGCGGCCAGGGTGGAGTCCAGGGTGCCGAGCTGGACCATCTCGGTGAGCGTCGCCGAGGCCACCCGGTGACGGCGGATCGCCACGTACGGGCGCGGCGTCACCTCGGTGAGCGCCTGGAGGCGCATGCCGCCCTCCAGCCGCAGCGCGAGCGTCGGGCTGGCGGTCGAGAGGCTGCGCTCGCCGCCGCCGTGCTGCCGGGCGAGGTCCTGGAGCAGTTCGACGAGTTCGGCGTCGCTGTCGGCCACCGGCGGTACCTGGCGCAGGGGTTGGTGCACCCGGGAGACCCAGACGTCGTCGCAGCCGTTGATCAGGATGTTCTCGATGTCCGGGTCGTCCAGGTAGGGCTGGAGCCGGCCGGCCCGGAAGAGCAGGTCGAAGACGGCCTCGGCGAGGGCGCGGTCCTGCTCCCGGGTCGGCGGGATGCCGTGGGTCTGCGCGTAGGCGTCGGACCAGCGGGCGACGGCCTCCTCGATCAGCGCCCGGCCGCGCTGGCGGCGGGTGGCGCGGTCCGGCTCGGCACCGGAGGTGGTGGTCAACCGGGTGATCTGCTGGTGCAGTTCGGCCGCCACCTGGCGCTTGAGCTCGCGCGCCACCTGCGGGTCGACGGCCGGCCGGGTGCCGGCGCCGCGCCGGTCGAGCGCGGGCAGCTGGGAGGGGACGGCGGTGGGCGTCGCGGCGCCGCCCTGGTGGGCGCCCGGGTACCCGCCCCCGTGCGGCGGCTGGGGCGCTCCGGGCGCGATCGGCCCGGGCCGGACCGGACCGGGTGCCACCGGGCCGGGGGCGACCGGACCGGCCTGGGGCACCGGCTGGGGCGCCGCCCAGGGCAGCGCGGCCGGGTCGGCCGCCGGGTGCTGATGCAGGGGGCTACCGCGCACGGAGCACCTCCCCGTAGGTGACGTGCGGCTGCTGCTGCGGCGCCTGGCCGTGGGGCTGGGGCGGCTGCGCGTACGGCTGCGGGTGGGCGGGCTGGGGGTGGGCGGGCTGCGCGTACGGCTGTGGCTGGACGGACTGCGGCTGCCCGTACTGCTGCGGTGCGCCCGGCGACTGCTGCGGCTGGACGTACTGCTGTGGCTGGACGTGCTGCTCCGGTCGGACGTGCGGCGAGGGCGCGGCATGCTTCGGCGGCCGGGCCTGCTGCGGTGGCTGGACGTGCTGCGGTGGCTGGACATGTTGCGGCTGGACGTGTGCCGGGAACGGCGCCGGCGCGGCCGGCTGGGGCGCCAGCCCCGCGAGCGGCGCCACCGGCCCGGTGGTGATCACCGGCGGCGCGCCGTGCTGCGGCGGCTGGCCGAACGACGGGGACGACGGGGACGGCTGCTGCGGTGGCTGGGCCGCCTGCGGCGGGTACCCGGACGGCTCCCCCTCGGCCGTCGGCACCGCCGCGACCTGCGCGGGCGCGGCCGAGGGCGCCAGCCGCTGCCGGCGGCGGCGCACCAGCAGCTGCACCTCGTCGGCCGCCGACCGGGCGGTGCGCATCAGCTCCGAGCGGATGAACCGCCGGTCGGTGATGTCCCCGCCGTCCGACAGCACCCGCGCGGTGCGCACCGCGTGCGGCAGCTGCCCGAGCACCGGCAGCCCGAACTCGCGCGCCACCTCCGCCCCCGAGTACGGCCCCTCGGTGACCAGCAGCAGCCCCAGGGCGTCCGCCCCGGTGCCGGCCGTCGCCAGGTCCTCGGCCAGCGCGGCCAGCCGGGGCCGGACCGCGCTCAGCCCGCGCAGCGTGGTCCGTACGGTGGCCGCCACCACGTCGGCCCGCCGGGCCAGCACGGCGCTGGTCCCGGTGGCGCCGGAGCGCCCGAGGTCCAGGATCACGTCGTAGCCCTGCTGTTCGAGGCCGTGCAGCACCTCCATCAGCGGCTCCCAGGTGTAGGCGAGCCCGGGCGCCTGGGTGGGGTCGGTCAGCCCGGGCAGCAGCAGCCGGTCGGCGCCGCCCTCGGGCGAGAGGTCGATCAGCTGTTCCCAGAGCGCCTGGGCGAGCAGCCCGCGCCGGTCCGCGACGGCGAGGTTGCGCAGCCCGTACACGGCCTCGACCCGGCCCTCCAGCGCGCCGGCGAGCACCGCGCCGCCGTCCGGGTCGCACTCCACCAGCAGGACCCGGCGCCCCGGCTGCAGCGGCCAGGCCAGCAGCAGCGCCAGTGCCGTCGTGGTCGCGCCCGGGGCCCCCGGGCCGCCGACCACCGCGATCACGGCCATCTCAGGCCCCACCCGCCCCGGACTGCGACGCGGACGGGGCGGCCGTCCCCGGGGCGGTGCCCGACGGGGCCGTGCCCGACGGCGTGGGGGTGCCGGGAGCGCCGCCCGACGGCGCGCCGCCCGCCGCCGCGCCGCGCGGCGCCAGCACCACCTGGATCCGCCCGCTCGCCACCCAGGCGGCCAGCCGGGCGGCGTCGGCCGCCGGCACCGCCACGTCCACCACCTGGCTGCCGTCGGTGTCCACCCGCCCGATCGTGGTGACCACCGCGGCCAGCGAGTCCGGACGGCCGGTGTCCGGGGTGAAGACCACGACGATCTGCGCGCCCGGCTGGAGCCTGGTGGCCGGCAGCTGGGTGCGCTTGGCCGAGACCCCGACCACCAGCTGCCCCGGCTGCACCGTCAGCGCCTGTGCGAGGTCCGCCTTCAGCAGCAGCGCGCCGCGCCTCAGGTCCGTGGCGGCCCGCATCCCGACCGCGTCCTTCCGGTCGACGGCCCCCAGCGGCTTGAGCGCCGGATCGCTCGCGATCCGCGCCACCACCAGGTCGGCGTCGGTCACCACCTGCCCGTACGGCACGTCCCGGGCGAGCGCCAGCACGGCGACCCGCTGCCCGGTGCTGTTGTAGAGCACCGCGCCGCCCAGCCCACCGGCGGCTATCAGCGCCACCGCCATCGCCAGCACGGCCGGCCGCCGCCGCCTCGCCCGCAGCGTCCGCCCCGGTGAGTGCGGTGTGGCGCGCCCCTGCTCCGGCTCCACCACGGACACCCCCGCCGCCCCGGACGCGCCGGATCCCGGCGTCGCAAATGTACGGTTCTCCACCGGGTTCCGGCCTTTCCCACATCGTTGAGGACAGCGCTGCGTTGAGGACTGTGCAGTGTTGAGGACAGTGCTGTGTTCGGACAGTGCCACGCTCGGGAGGCGCCGCGCCCGCCCCGCACCGGACGGCTACTCCCTTCGCCCGGCGGTCAGTTGAGGACCTGCACCTCGGCCACCCGCAGTTCGAGGTCGGTCATCCGGGTCATCTGGAGCGGGTCGATCTTCTGGTTGCTGCCGGTGACGGTGACATAGGCCGTCCAGTGCGCCGTGACGCTCCCGAAGAACGTGCCGGTCGGCAAGGTGGCCGAGCCCTTGGCGAACACGTGCCCGCAGGTGGGCGACGCGGCGGCACCGTACGCGGGGTCGTACGGCGTCCCGGGGGCGGCCTGTCCCTCGCACGTCTCGACCCTGCCGTCACCGAGGTCCCAGACCACCCGGTCCAGCTTGGGGGTGACCGTCACCGAGAGGGTGTTGCCGTGCACCGTCACCGGGGCCGGCACCGCGGAACCCTTCGACTGGTCCAGCCAGAGCCAGACCGGCACGCCCACGACCGCCGTGCCCTGGGGCGCGATGCCCGGCACCGGGGCGGGGAAGGTGATGCGGTCGGCCGCCTGCCTGGCGAGCGCGGCCGGGTTGTCCGGCGGCGGGCCGGCCGGCGCCTGGGCGAAGAACGTGGGTTGGGGCGCGCTCTGCCCGCCGTCGGACGAGCGGCAGGTCTTGTCGTAGACCGCCCCGTCCGAGGGCTTGTGGCCCTCCCAGTCGGGCGAGTCCGCCGGGGGCTGCGGGTTGGTGAGCTGGTAGTAGCAGCCGGTCGAGTTGCTGAACCAGCCCAGCTCCGGGTCGTGGCAGGGCCACTCCACGTCGTGGTAGCTGCAGAGCTCGGGACCGCCGCCGCCCCCGCCGCCCCCGCCGCCGGTACCGGGGGTGGGCTTGGTGCCCGGTTCGTTGGTGCCCGCACAGATCACGTTCACCGTGCAGTGGTTGACCTCCCCACCGGGCGTCGGGTCCGCCGCCGCGGGGACCACGGGGGATAACAGCAAAGCGGCGAACACCATCGCGCGGATCGCGAATCGCCGTACGGGTTTCAGCATGTTCGGTCCACCTCCCGCTTGAACTCGTAGATCAGCCACCGGGCATCGAACTTCCGTAGGGAAACCGTCGCGATGTACCGCGTCAGCCGTTCCCGCGGATCCTTTGTCGCACGGGTGGTGGCATCGGCCTGATGCCAGCCCGTCACATCGAGGCAGTCCTCGATCACGGCGGTCTGTGGAGCGGCCGTCAGATCAAGGGTCTTCACCACGGGGGAATTCCGCGGGCTGCCGATCATCACCATTTTGGCGTCGTGGAGCTGACGGAGATTGACGAGGGCTCCGCCCAGCGCGCTCCCCGAGGAGTAGGCCTCCAGCGTGGAACCGTCCGAATCGGAACGGCCGAAAGCCTCCGTCTGCGCCGTCCACCAGTCCTGATAGGTCCTCAGCACCGCACGGCCCGCCGCCCCTTCGGGGCCTTCGGTCGGCGCGATCCGGTCGTTTGCGGGACCACCCGAAGGAGCTACCGGGGTCACCGCCGCGACACTGGGCGCAGTCGTCCCCAGGCGGTCGACGGAACCGGCGTCACCGCTGGCCGCACACGCACTCAGCAGCATCGCCAAAACCACCCCACTGGCCCCAACAACCCCAGGGCGCACCACAATTCCGCGCTGCCGCATCGCCCCACCTCATCGCGACCGACCCCGTTCGTGCTCCGTGGCCGCCAGAAGAATTCCGCCGTCCCGCCGGTGTTGCTGCGAGTGCGTCGATTCTTCGCCAACCCGGCCCTTCACGGCAACACCTCGGGCCCCCTGACCTTACGCGGAAGGCGGATCCGTCGGAGCACTTTCTCGCCACAGAACGGCCAACAGTTCCTCGGAAAGCGACAATCCGGCCAATGCGCCCCGAACCGCGGCCCGATTGCGCATCAACAGGCGCCCGCCCTGCGGCGGTACGAGCAGGCGTGCGCCCGGCGCGCCGCTTCCGGCGGCGGGCCCGCCCCCGTCGAGCAGCGCGGCGACGGCCGGCTGGAGGTCCAGCGGGGCGACGGCGGCCGGCGCGCCCGGGACCCCTTGCCGGAGGACGTCGGTGAGCACCTGGCTGAACGATCCTTCACCGCCGGGCAGGACGGCGTCCCGGCCACGCCGGCCGGGGGTGAAGCGGCCGACCCGGCCCCAGAGCGGGACGCGCGGATAGCTGAGCAGTTCACCGGCCCCGTCCTCGCCGCCCCCGCGTTCGAGTGCCGCCCAGGTGTCCCGGTCCGCGACGGCGTCCACCAGCAGCAGCGCCTCCTCCTGGTCGCCGTGGACCATCGCGCTCACCACCCAGTCCCAGGCCAGCCCGCGCCGGTAGGCGTTGTCGGCGGTGCTGCCACCGGTGACCAGGGCGAGCCGCCGCCCGCGCGGATCGGCGGCCAACTGGCCGACCAGACAGACCACCAGCCACCGGCCGGGGCGCTGGGCCGCCTCCCGGACGGCGGTGAGCATGGTGTTGGCGTCCGCGCCCGGGTCCACCACGGCGACCCGGCAGCCGGCCGAGCCGGCGTCGAAGCACATCCCGGGCAGGACCTCGGCGAGCAGCCGGGCGCCGTCCGCCGCGCGCGCCGAGCCCCCGAAGCCGCGGTCGGGCCCGCCGTCCGCCCCGATCACCACCAGATCGACTCCGCCGACCATCCGCACGCCCCCTCCTCGCCGGCCCCGGGACACCCGGAACCGCCTGTCGCGCCCGCACTCCCGTACGACCGCGCTCTCCCGTACCGCCGCCGGACAAGCTACCGCCCGGGCGCCCGCGAACGGGGCTCCCGTCCTGCCCGCTCAGGGACCATGGGCCCTATCGGCCACCGCACCGACAGGAGGACGATCGGACACATGGACCGTGACGACCGTGTGGAGTCCCTGAGCGAGGCCGAGTGCCTGCGGCTGCTCAGCACCGTGCCCGTCGGGCGCGTGGTGTACACCGAGCACGCGCTGCCGGCGGTCCTGCCGGTCTCCTTCGAGGTCGCGCCGGACGGACGGCTACTGCTGGCGGTGCGCCGGGGCAGTACGACCGCGCGGGGGCTGGACGGCACGGTCGTGGCCTTCCAGGCGGACCAGCTGGACCCGGTCACCCGGACCGGCTGGAGCGTGCTGGTGCACGGCCGGGCGGACGTGGTGCGCGATCCGGAGCAGTACCGGCGTGCGCTGCGCTCCGGTCTGCGGCCCTGGGTCGGCGACCCGGACCCGATGTTCGTCTCGCTGGTACCGGAGCTGGTCAGCGGCCGGCGGCTGCTGCCGGTCGGCCGCAGCGTCCAGCGGTCCTGAACTCCCGCGCTCCTGCTCCCGGCGCCGCGCTCCCGGGCCCGCGCCTTCCCGAACCCCCCGCCCTCCGACAGGCGTTCGGCGGCCGTCCGGCGGTGCGACCCCGATCGGGACCGGCTCCTGACAGGTGACCGGCGACTGGGCATACTCTGCCGGAGTCCTCACCCTCACCCAGGAGCACCCGTGACGTCCTTCGCCTCCCTCGCCGAGCTGACCGCCGCCGTCGGCACCGAGCTGGGCACCAGCCAGTGGCACACCGTCGAGCAGGAGCGGATCGACCTGTTCGCCGAGGCCACCGGTGACCACCAGTGGATCCACGTGGATCCGGAGCGGGCGAAGGAGAGCCGGTTCGGCTCGACGATCGCGCACGGTTACCTCACGCTGTCGCTCGTCCCGATGCTGGCCAAGGAGTGCTACAGCGTCGGGGGCGTCCGGATGGCGCTGAACTACGGCTCGGAGAAGGTCCGTTTCCCGGCGCCGCTGCCGGTCGGCACGGCGGTCCGGGCGACGGCCGAGCTGGTCTCCGCCACCGAGGTGCCCGGCGGCGTCCGGACGGTGGTCCGGTTCACCATCAGCAGCGCGGAGAGCGCCAAGCCGCACTGCGTCGCGGAGGCGATCACCCTCTTCTACGCGTAGGTCCCGGCGTAGGTCCCGCCCCGGCCCCCGCTACGCCGAACGGCGTGCGCGGGGCCGCTCACCAGGTCCGGACGGCCCACGGCGAGTAACCTCCGACGAGATGGTTGTCGTATCGCAGAGGCCCCACCGCCCTCGGTACGCGCCCCGGCATGCCCGGTAGCCGTAACCGTCCTTGGAGGTGCCGTGCCCCGCCCCGTCCCGTGGTTCACCCGCGTCGCCGGTCTCACCCCACAGCTCGCCACTCCCCCGGGTCTGGCCGGACTGTCCCGCGCGGCCTGGCACCGGGTCCGGACGGACGCCTTCGGGGCCGAGCCGCGGGGCGAGCGGCTGTCCAGGATCCACCGCTCACCGCAGTTCGCCGACGGCGCCTTCCGCAACCCGCTGCCCACCCGCCGGCTGGTGTACGAGCGCACCCCGCTGGAGATCACCCGGGCCCAGCTCACCGGCGACAGGACCCGCCGGGCGCCCGGCGCCGCCGTGCCGGTGCACCGGCTGCTCCCCGCCGACCTGGCCCGGCCGCCCGCCTCGGGCCTGCGGCTCACCTGGCTCGGCCACGCCACCGTGCTGGCCGAGATCGGCGGCCGCCGGGTGCTGTTCGACCCGGTCTGGGGCGACCGCTGCTCCCCGTTCGGCTGGACCGGCCCCAAGCGGCTGCACCCGGTGCCGCTGCCGCTCACCGAACTCGGCCCGGTGGACGTGGTGGTGGTCTCGCACGACCACTACGACCACCTGGACATGGCCACCATCCGCGAGCTGACCGGCACCGGCGCGGTGTTCGCCGTGCCGCTCGGGGTCGGCGCGCACCTGGAGCACTGGGGGGTGCCGGCCGACCGGCTGGTCGAGCTGGACTGGTGGGAGTCGGCCGAGGTCGCCGGGCTGACCCTGACCGCCACCCCGGCCCGGCACTACTGCAGCCGCGGCCCGCGCACCAGCGCGCTGTTCCTCTGGGCGTCCTGGGTGGTGGCCGGCGGCGGGCACCGGCTGTTCCACAGCGGGGACACCGGCTACTTCCCGGGCTTCGCCGAGGTCGGCCGCCGGCTCGGCCCGTTCGACGCGACGATGATGCAGGTCGGCGCGTACAGCGACTTCTGGCCCGAGGTGCACATGACGCCCGAGGAGGGCGTCCGGGCGCACCTGGACCTCGGCGGCGAGCTGCTGCTGCCGATCCACTGGTGCACCTTCAACCTGGCGCTGCACCCCTGGGACGAACCCGCCGAGCGGGTGGTCGCGGCGGCCCAGTCGCTCGGCGCCCGGCTGGCGGTGCCCCGGCCGGGCAAGCCCTTCGAGCCGGTGGAGGCCCCGGCCCTGCGTCTCTGGTGGCGGGCGGTCACGACGCGGCCGGCGGAGGAACAGCCGTCCGAACCGCAGCCGACGGGCCCACGGCCACCGGTCCCGGACGGCGCGGACCCGGCCGGCGCGAACGGGTCGGCGCGGTCGAAGGCCTCGGCCGAGGACGACGGCGTCCCCGTCTGACCGGGCCCGCCGGGGCGGCGGCACTCGGGCCGCCGCCCGAACGCGGGGCCGGTCCCCTGCCGTTCTCCCGCCCTCCTACCGCTCCGCCGCCACCGGCCCGGCCGGCGGCGCGCCCTTCCGCCGCTCGACCAGGTCCACGGTGGCGTGCGGGTCGTCGACCTCGACGATCAGCCGGCTGTACCGCTCGTCGGCGAGTTCGATCACCACGGCCCTGGCCGGGTTCTTGACGTCCCAGAAGACCCATTCGCCGCCCGACCGGAACGTCCCGGCCGTGATCAGCCCGGGGAAGTACGTGCCGCCGGCCTTGACGCCCTTGGGCTCACGGAGGATCCCCGGGTCGAGCGTGGCGCCCCGGACGTTGCCGAGCGGGATCTCGATCCTGCTCTTGACCGCCCAGAGCCGGTCGAGCCCTTCGATCTCGACGACGAGCAGGCCGTTGCTGACACTCACGTGAGCCATGGAGCGTTCCCCAGTTCTGTTGCCGGTGACGGTGCGGTGGTGACGGTGCGGTGGTGACGGTGCGGTGGTGACGGTGCAGTGGTGGTGTGACGGCGCCCGGCGGGTCAGCCCGTGAGGCGGCCGGCGAGCGCCGCCACGGCGACGGGCGACGGCCCGCCGACCCCGGCGCGGGCCCGCAGGCGCAGACCGAGCACGGTGGCGGCCAGCACCCCGGCCGGCCCGTCGGGCGAACCGCCCGCGGGATCGCCGGAGGCGGACAGGACCCGTCCGATCGCCCGGTCGAGCGCGGCGAACCCCTCCTCGACGAGCGCGGCGACGTCCGGGTCGGACGGCGCCCGCTCGGCCGCCGCGAACAGCAGCAGCCCGGCGGCCCGGCCGCCGTCGTACCCGGCGGCGGCCTGGGCCAGTACGGCGGGCAGGTCGCGGGCCTCGCCGAGGGCCGCCGCGAGCGGCAGCACCTCCTGGTCCAGGTGGCGGCGCAGCGCGGTCAGATAGAGGCCGCGTTTACTGCCGAACACCTTGTAAAGGCTGCCCCGGTGCACGCCGAGGCCGGTGACCAGATCGTCCACCGAGGTGCCTTCGTAGCCCCGGGTGGCGAACAGCTCGGCTGCCGCCTGAACGGCCTCGTCCTCGTCGAAGGCGCGTGGTCTTCCCATGCCCAGGACCCTACGAGTTTAAGAACACTCAGTCAAGAACGAGTGTTCTCAAACTCCCGGCCGCCCCCACCGCCGCCCGGGATCAGCCCGCCAGCACCTCCCGCAGCGCCCGCGCCTCCTTGACCAGCCGGCTCGACCCTGAGCGCTGCGCCACCGCGCTCACCTGCTCGATCGGCCCGCGCGCCGAACACCGGCGCGCACAGTCCGCCGCCACCGCGACCACGTCCCCCGCGCCCCGCGTAGGCTCGCCGGCCAGCAGGCCCGGCAGGGCGGCCGCCAGGACCGACCAGACCGTGGCGTACGCGCCGGTCTCGGCGGCCGCCGCCACCGCCTGGCCCAGCCGGACCGGCTTGACCGCGCCGATGGCGACCAGTTCGGCCAGCTCCCGGCCGAGCAGCCCGGCGTCCAGGTCCCCGCGCGCGGCGAGCACCAGCAGCGCGTCCACCGCCGCCGTCCGGTCCTCGGGGAACCGCGCGCCCAGGCCGTACGCCACCGCGAGGTGCACCGCGAGCCCGGCCGGGCCGCCGGCCTCGGCGAGCGGGGGCAGCATCCGGGCCGGGCCGCGGATCTCACGGTCCGCGACCCCGGCGAACCAGTCCAGCCAGCGGGCGGCCAGCTCCTCGCGGTGGTGCGGGAGGAGCGCGGCCCAGTGCGCGGTCGGCTGCCACTGCCACTCGGCCTGCTTCCTGACCCGCGCCACGCTCGGCTCGGTGCCCTCCAGCAGCGCCCGGAAGTCGGCGCCCAGCCGCTCGCCCGCCGGGCCCTCGGGGCCGGCACCGATGCCGGGCTGGGCCACGACGACCCGCTTCAGCTCCTCCCACCAGCGCTCCCAGTAGCGGTGGACCGGCTTGGCCCCCGCCATGGGCGCGAAGACCACCCGCTCGGAGCGCCGGCGGGGCAGCCCGCCCTCGCGCAGCCACCGGGCCACCCAGCGCCCGGCCGGTGAGGCCAGCCGCCCGGCGGCGGCCGGCACCTCGCCGTCCGGGGCCGGGGTCAGCCGCAGCAGCGCGGTGTGCAGGTCCGCCGGCCCCGGTTCGACGCCCGCCGCCTCGTACCCGGCCACCCGCTCGACCAGCACCGCCGCCGCCAGCGCACCGGTCGCGTCGGTGGGCGTGGCCAGCAGCAGCGGCGGCCGGTCCGCCGTCACCCGCTGGGCCGCCTCCGTCAGCCGGGCGGCGAGGACGTTCCCGTGGACGGTGTTGTGCTCACCGCGCAGCGGGGACCGCGTCTGCCGGCGCCAGAACGAGTCCCGGCGGTGCGGATCGACCTCCCCGGTGATCGCGAGCGCGACGTACAGGACGTCCTGCGGCGAGCAGTCGGCCCACCGTCCGGGGCCGTTCCACGGGTGCACCCGCAGCACCGGCCCGAGCGCCTCGGCCAGCGCCGCCCGGTCCCGGTGGGCGTGCCGGACCAGGCCGTCCAGGGTCCGTTCGAAGACGGCGACCTCCGGCTGCTCCGCCGCCAGCAGGGCCGACAGTTCCTCGGCCACCTCGGCCGGGGTGGCGATCGGCTCCCCCAGCGGACGCGGCACCGGGACGGGGGGCAGCAGCTCGGTCCACCCGGTGTCCGGGTCGTCGCCGCCCACCGGCGCGCCGAGCAGCACGCCGGCCCGGGCGTGGTGGGCCGGGCTGAGCCCCTCGGCGGCGAACCGCAGCTCGGGCAGAACGGCCTCGCCGGCCGCCTTGAGGTGGCGGGCCACCACGTTGAGCGCCCGCTCCTGGAGGGCCGTGTCGGGGTGGCCGAAGGCCTCGGCCGCCGCCAGCACCACCGGGCCGGCCCGCTCCGGCGAACGCCGGGCCGCCTTCTCCAGCCAGCCCAGCTGGGCCCGGACGAGCTTCTTCTCGGTCCGGAACAGCACCACCGCCGAGGCCTCGGTCAGCACCTCCGCCTCGACCAGGCCCGCCTCGTCGAGCTCGGTCAGCACCTGCTGGGCGTGGCCGGCCACCGCCGAGAGGCCGTCCAGCAGCGCCACCAGGCTGCGCACCTGCCCCGCGTACTCCCCGGGGGTGGGCGCGAGGGCCTGCAAGGTCACCAGGAAGAGCCGCTGGTCGCCCGGCCTGCCACCGCGCACCAGCCGGGCCAGGCAGCGGTCGATCAGCCCGGCGCGGTCCAGCACGCCCTCGGCCGCCAGCCCGGCGACCGCCTCCGGCCAGAAGTCCCCCGGCCGGTCGCTGCGCCGGTGGTCCAGCATCGAGCCGATGTCGGCGAGTTCGAACACCTTGGGCAGCAGCACCGGCAGGTACGGGTCGCGGCGCAGCCGTTCCAGCAGCGTGGTGGACTCGCCGCGGCGGCCGCCTCCGCCGGAGGAGACCTGGCGCAGCCACTCGGTGGTGAAGGCCTCGGAGTCGGGCACCGGGCAGCCGGTGCGCCGCACCACCCGCTCGATCAGCGGGTAGAGGTCCCAGCCCCACTGCTGGACGGGCCGCGCCGAGAGCCGGGTGACCACCTCGATCTGCCACTCCACCGGCTGCGCCTCGACCACGTCGGCGAGCGCGGGGTGGCGGGCCCAGGACCGGCCGGCGAAGTCCCGCCCGCCGATCCAGGTGGCGGCGGCGGCCGGCCCCGCGTGGCAGCCGGCGCCCGCGAACAGCAGCGCCCCGGACCGCGCGCTCGCCTCCTTGGACCACTCGCCCCGGACCTGCTTGCGCAGCGCCTTCAGCTCCGGCAGGCAGGCCCGCCGTTCGGCCGGGTCCAGTGCGGCCACCAGGGCCGGGATCTGCGGTCCCCGCCCCTCCCGCACCGCCCGCAGCAGCTCCTCGACCCGGCTCCCCGGCTCCGTGACCCCGCTCATCGGGCCACCTCCGCGCCCGTCGCCGGAACCGCGCCGGCCGCGGCCGCCTCGCGGACCATCCCGACCGCCAGCGCGTGCTTGCACGGCCCGCGCCCGCCCCGGTACTTGGCCCACCAGAGGCAGGTGCAGCTCGCCCGGCCCGCCTCGTCCGTCCGTACCCGCTGGAGGTGGTCGTCCACCGTCACCGTGGCGAGCGCACCGCCCGCCTCCAGCCGCACCGCGCCCGCCGCGACCAGGGCCTGCGCGGCCCGCAGCCGCGGGTTGCGCGCCTCCGCCCGGCCGGCGTCGTACGGCAGCTGCCGGTGGAAGTACGCGGCCTCCGCCGTGTCGTAGCCGATCTGCCCGGCGGTGCCCAGCCGGGTGAGGGCGGCCCGCACCCGGGCGGGGGTGAGCCCGGACTGCTCGGCCAGCTCGGCCACCTCGATCCGCGGCTCCCAGGCGAGCAGCACCGCGACCAGCTCGGCGTCCTGCTCGGCGGTGCCGGTGGCCAGCGCGCCCAGCACCCCGCCCTCGCCGGAGAAGCCCCGGGAGGCGTCGGGCGAGAGGGTGAGCGTGAGGCGCATCCCCGGCAGCACCGCCTCCCAGGCCGAGGCCACCGGTCCGTCGGCCGCCACCGGCCCGTACACCCGCAGCGCCAGCGCGTGCCGGAGTACGCGCTGCAGGGCCACCAGCCGCTCCGGGCCGGGCAGGCAGACCGCGCCGGGCACCGGGCGGGTGGTCGGCCGCAGCGTCCGGCCGGCCGGGACCACCCACTGGGCGGTGCGGGCCGCGGCCCGGCCGCCACTGCCGGCGCGCGGCAGCGAGCGCAGGAAGCGGACCGCCTCGGCGGCGGGCAGCTCGGCCCGCAGGTCGAAGCCGGCGGCGGTCACCTGGGTCTCGGCGAAGCCGCGCAGCCAGCGCTCGGGCAGCGGGACCTTCTTCTCCACGACCGGCCCGTCGAAGGTGGTCACCTCCAGCGCGTCCGGTCCGACGGCGAGGTGCAGCGGGTCGGCCGGGCCGATCCGGGTGAGCGCCTCCCGCAGCGGGTTGTTGACGTCCACGTTGGTGGTGCCGTGGCCGATGTCGTCCCCGTCGAGGCCGGCCTCCAGCACGTCGAGACGGGCGTAGACGCCGCAGCAGCCCGAGAAGGACTCGAAGCGCAGCCGGTCCCCGTTGGCGGTGACCACCGGGTCCAGCGAGGCGCGCAGCTGCGGCTGGTAGTAGCGGGCGGCGGCGACATCGGCGACGGCGAGCAGCGCGGCGGCGGCCGGTGCCGGATCGGCGAGGAAGCCCGCGAAGAAGCGCGGGTTGGCGACCGCCCCGAGCGGGGTGGCGCCGCCGGAGGTCTCCAGGGCGAGGCGCGGGCCGTCGGCTCCGTCGAGGACGGCGGACGGGCGCAGATAGGCGTACGCGTGTGCGGCTTGCGACATGGCGAGCACGTTAGGCGGCGGCACTGACAGCCCGTCGGGCCCGGCCAATACTGAAACAGGTTCTATACCTACCGCCCTTTCGAACTGGCCGATCGGCTCACGTCCCCCATAGTGCGGGCTTCTGTCACTATGGGCCTGTGACTGAAGTGACCGAACAGGAGAGACGGGCCACCGACAGCGCCGGATCGTTCGCCGAGCTGCTACGGATCGAACGGCTGGACGAGAACACGTTCCGGGGCCGCTGCCACGCCGGAGCCCCGATGCGGGCCTTCGGCGGCCAGGTCGCCGCACAGGCACTGACCGCCGCCGGGCACACCGTCGAGGCCGGCCGCGTGGCGCACTCGCTGCACGGCTACTTCCTGCTCCCCGGCGACCCGACCCGCCCGATCCACTACGAGGTCGACCGGGTCCGCGAGGGCCTGTCGTACGCCACCCGCCAGGTGACGGCGGTCCAGAACGGGGACGCGGTCTTCACCCTCTCCGCCTCCTTCAAGCGGCCCGAGCCGGCGGACGACCGCCGCCGCGCGATGCCCCCGCTGCCCGGCCCCGAGGAGGTGCCGGACGCGTTCTCGCTCTGGGACGAGGCCGCCCGCCGGGACTTCGACCGCACGGCCGGCTTCCGCACCATGGAACTGCGGTTCGTCCCGCCGGACGCGCCCGGGGTGCCGCCGGCCGCCCCGGGCATGCAGCAGCAGTTCGTCTGGCTGCGCACCGGCTCCCCGCTGCCCGCCGACGACCCGCTGCTGCACGTCGGCGCGCTCACCTACCTCTCGGACCTCACGCTGGGGTCCACGGCCGGACTGCACGTGCAGCCGAGCTATTTCCAGCTGACCGAGCCGCCCCGGCTGATCCTCGCCTCGCTGGACCACTCGATGTGGTTCCACCGGCCGTTCCGGGCCGACGAGTGGCTGCTGTTCGACCAGCGCAGCCCGTCCGCCTCGGACGGCCGGGGCCTGTCGCACGGCGATTTCTACGACCGGAGCGGGCGGCTGGTGGCCTCCGCCACCCAGGAGGCCCTGGTCCGGGAGAGGTCGGCCCGGCTCCGCTGACCACCGGCCGGCCGCCCCTCACGCCCTCACCCGGGCCGGTGTCCGGGGGGCGAACTCCGGGCGGCCGGTCGGCGTCATACTCCTGAGCGGTCCTGAGCCGTATCATGGTGCGGGTGACCAAGGTTGACCTGTCACCACGACCGGTGGAGGCGATGTCTCCGCGTCAGCTCGAACGCCGCGAAAGCCTGATCGCGGCCGCGCTTGCCCTGGTGAACGAGATCGGCGTCGAGCGGCTGCAGATGAAACAGGTCTGCGAGCGGTCCGGAGTCGCCCTGGGGACGGCGTACCGCTACTTCTCCTCCAAGGACCATCTGCTGGCGGCGGCGATCGCCGAGTGGCATCGGCTGCTGCTGGCCGACCTGGTGGCGGAGCTGCGCGGGCCGCGCGCCGGGCTGGGGGCCACCGACCGGGTGGTGCGCTTCGTCCGCGGCGGCATGCGGGCCTACCAGCGCCAGCCCGAGCTGGCCCGGCTCCGGGTGGCCGTCGCCGCCTCCACGGATCCCTTCGCCAGCGAGGCCCTGCAGGGCATGGCCCGGGCCGACAGTGCCGCGCTCCAGGCGGTGATGGCCGAGGTCCCGGCCGCCGCGAGCGATCTGGTGCGGCACATCGTCGGGCACGCCTGGCAGGGCGAGCTGACCGCCTGGGTGACCGGCCGCACCACGCTCGGGGACGCCCGGCGGCGGCTGGAGGACGTGGTGCGGCTGGTGCTGACCCCGTACGAGACGCCGTACCCCGCCCCGTACGAGGTCCAGCCGACCGTCTGACCGGGCCCGGCCGGACCGGTCGCCGGCGGACCGGCCTGCGGCCGAACTCGCCTGCGGCCAGCTGGCGGTGACCGAGCGGCTGCCCGAACTGCGCCGACTGCTGCTGGACTTCGCGACCGGCCAGGCGGCCCGAGGGCCCGTTCGCACGGCCCGGGGCCGGGGCCCGCGCACCCCGCCCGACGGCCCCTTCCCCGGCGTGCCCTCCCCGCCCTCCCGGCACGAACTGGACATAGTACGACATGTAGCCAATTTCTGATCATGTCGCCGAGCCCCAGTACGCCACGAGAGGCACCCCGATGAGCAGTCATCCGCCGACCCCCGAGCCCGATCCGACGGAACCGGACCAACCGGCCTCGACCCTCCCCACCGACCGGGCGGTGTTCGGGATCAGCGCCGTCCTGGTGCTCGGGGTGGTCGCCTGGGGCGTCTTCGCCGAGGACTCCCTCGGCCGGACCTCCAGCACCGCGCTGGGCTGGGTCCTGCACAACTTCGGCTGGCTGTTCGTGGTCGCCGCCGATGTCTTCCTGGTGCTCGCCGTCCTGCTCGCGTTCAGCCGCTTCGGCCGGATCCGGCTCGGGCGCGACGACGACGAACCGGAGTTCAGCACCATCGCCTGGATCGCCATGATGTTCAGCGCCGGCATGGGCATCGGCCTGATGTTCTACGGCGTCGGCGAGCCGCTCCAGCTCTTCGCCGCCCCGCAGCCGGGCTCCGGCCTGGAACCGCGGAGCGCCGCCGCCGCCCAGCAGGCGCTGGAGTTCTCGCTGTTCCACTGGACCCTGCACCCGTGGGCGATCTACGCGGTCGGCGGCCTCGCGCTCGCCTACACCACCTTCCGCAAGGGCCGGGGCAACCGGATCTCCGCCGCCTTCGTCCCGCTGATCGGACAGCGCGGCGCGGACGGCTGGGCCGGCCGGGGAATCGACATGCTCGCCGTCTTCGCCACCGTCTTCGGCTCCGCCACCAGCCTCGGCCTCGGCGCCCTCCAGGTCGCGGACGGCCTCGGCTACATCTCCTCGGTGCGCAACACCCAGCACGCCCAGCTGATCATCATCGGCTCGCTGACCGCGGCCTTCGTCCTCTCCGCCTTCTCCGGCGTCCACAAGGGCGTCAAGTGGCTCTCCACCGCGAACGTCGTACTGGCCTCGCTGATCATGGTCTTCGTCTTCGTGTTCGGCCCCTCGGTGTTCGTCCTGGACTCGATCCCCTCCAGCGTCGGCGGCTACCTCTCCGACCTGCTCACCATGTCCACCCAGACCGGGGCCTTCACCGACGAGAGCTGGCTCGGCACCTGGACGATCTTCTACTGGGCCTGGTGGCTCTCCTGGGCGCCGTTCGTCGGCACCTTCATCGCCCGGATCTCGCGCGGCCGCACCGTCCGGCAGTTCCTGCTCGGCGTACTGCTGGTGCCCAGCGGGGCGACGGTGATCTGGTTCTGCGTGATGGGCGGGACGGCGATCCGGCTGGACTCCACCGGCGCGGCCGACCTGGTCGCCACCATCCCGCAGGGCGCCGAGGCGTCGCTGTTCGAGATGCTGCGCTCGCTCCCGCTCGGCTCGGTGACCAGCGTGGTCGCGGTGCTGCTGGTGATGACCTTCTTCGTCACCAGCGCCGACTCCGCCTCGCTGGTCCTCGGCTCGCTCTCCAGCCGGGGCTCCCTGCACCCCCGCACCTGGCTGGTGGTGGTCTGGGGCGTCCTGATGGGCGGGGTGGCCGCCGCGCTGCTGCTGGCGGGCGGGCTCACCGCGCTGCAGAACGCCACCATCCTGGTCGCGCTGCCGTTCGTCGTGGTGATGCTGCTGCTCTGCGTCTCCCTCGTGAAGGAGCTGCGGGAGGACCCGGCGGCCGGCCCGTCCCGGTTCCACCCGGCCCACGGCCTACGGGATGCCGTCCGGGTCGCCGTGGGCGAGGCGATGGCCGACGCCCGCCGGCGCGACCGTCCCCCGTTCAGGTGAATTCGCACCGCCCCGCCCCCGCTCGGGGTGGGGCGGTGCGGGGTGGGGCATATCGGGCCCAATCCGACGCCCGCCCCCCATCCGGACTTCACCCGTGCGTAGCGACCGTTCACACCGCCCTGGAAACCTCCGTGCCATGAACGCCAACCCTCCGGCAGCCCTCCAGGAACCGCGCTTCCCGCTCCCCCAGCGGCACCGCCGCTTCCTCGCGTGCACCGCCGTTCTCGCCTCCGTCATCCTCGGCGCCTGCGGCGTGGCCGTCACCGTCGAGACCGTCCAGCACGGCACCGTGGCCACCGCCACCGCCAGACCGTGAGCCCCGCCGCCCCGGGCCCGCCGGTACGGCCGGGGGTTCAGGCCGCGGGGAGCTTCGCGGCCAGCACGTCGACCGGGCTGACCTCCACCCGGGCGGCCAGCAGGCGCGGGCCCTCGGTGCGGAGGAGGTCGGCGATCCGGCCGTCGATGTGGGCCTGGCGGGCCCCGTCGTCCGGGAAGGCGTCGACGATGGCGAAGGAGGCCGGACCGAGGCGCAGCACGAACCAGACCGTGGTGCCGGTCTCCTCCCGGGCGAGGTCGAGGGCGCCGGTGAGGAGTTCCTGGAGCTCCTGGGCGTGTTCCGGTCTGGCCTCCAGGCGGACGATCAGTCCGACGCGGGTGGTCGCGGAGACGGCGGGATCGGTCATCGGCATTCCTTCCTGAGTGGCTGTCGGGGCCGCTGGCTGCCCACCGTAGGGGCGGGGCCACCGGCCCCTCCAGTGGCGGATCCGACACATCCCTTACCGTTTCCGACATGAGAGTCTCGGTCCTGGTCGCCGACGGGGTCTTCGATTCCGGCCTCGCCGCGGTGCTCGACGTGCTGCGGACCGCCAACGAACTGCGCCGGGAGCTCCCGCAGCCCCCGCCCGCCTGGCAGGTGCGGTGTGTCAGCCCGTACGGCCCGGTGCGGACGGCCGCCGGGCACCTGGTGGACACCGCCACGCCGGAGGCCGCCGGAGCCCCGGACGTCCTGGTGGTGCCCGGGGCCTGGCGGAAGCAGCCGGAACCGCTCACCGCGTGGGTCACCGCCCCCGGGCAGCGGCCCGTCCTCGAAACGGTCCGGCAGGCCCGCGCGGACGGGATCGCCCTGGCGGCGGCCTGCACCGGCACCTTCGTGCTCGCCGAGAGCGGCGTGCTCGACGGGCTGCCCGCCACCACCAGCTGGTGGCTCGCGCCCGAGTTCCGCCGCCGCTACCCGCGGGTGGCTCTGGACGAGAGCCTGATGGTCGCCCGGGCGCCCGGTGTCACCACGGCCGGGGCCGCCATGGCCCACCTCGACCTGGCGCTCTGCCTGGTACGGGACGGCAGTCCGGCGCTGGCCGACCTCGCCGCGCGCTACCTCGTCGCCGACTCCCGCCCCACCCAGGCCGGTTACGCCGTCCCCGGCCACCTCGCCCGCGCCGACCCGACGGTCGGCGCCTTCGAGCGCTGGGTCCGCGAGCACCTCGACCGGCCGCTGCGCATCGCGGACGCCGCCCGGGCCATCGGCACGAGCGAGCGCACGCTGCAGCGCGCCCTCGCCCGGGTGGTGGGCGTCTCCCCGCTTCGCTTCGCCCAGCGGATCCGCCTCGACCACGCGGTGCACCTCCTGCGCACCACCACCCTGCCGACCGAGGCGGTGGCCCGGCGGGTGGGCTACGAGAACGCCACGACCCTCACCACCCTCCTGCGCGAGCGGCTGGGGACCACCCCAGGCCGGCTGCGGCGGCTCGGGTGAGAAGGCACGGGTGAGCACGCGGCAACCGGGCGGCGCACCGGCAGGGGGTACCTCGGCCTCGGCCTCAGCCTCGGCCGGGCGCTACGCCCGCTGCTCCGCCCGTGGGGCCGTGGGCGCCGGGATCGCCGGTGCGTCCGGTGCGTCCGGTGCGTCCGGTCGGGAGTGGCGGCCGCTGCCGGGCGCGGGGAGCAGGTCGGCCGCCGGGGCGTAGCGGGCGGCGGGGGCGCGGAGGAGCCAGCCCGGGGGCCGGGTGCCGCGCGGGGCGGGGGTGATCAGGCCCATCCGGTGGAGCAGGTCCAGCGCGTCGCGGCGCAGGGCGGTGCGGTCGGCGAGGTAGTCGCGGCGCCAGCCGGCCGGGAGGCCGTACTCGTCGGCGAGGTCGCCCAGGACACCGTCTATCAGCGCGTCGGGGATCGGCACCTCGGGGATCGGCAGATCGAGGCCTGCGGCCGGCTCGCCGGGGAGCGGGCGGACCTCCTCGACCAGGCGCTCGACCAGCAGCAGGGTGGCCTGGGCGAGGGTGCCCGCGCCGGGGAGGGCGAGGTCGGTCAGCTCGTCGGCGGGGTCGAGCAGGGCGACGCCCTCGGCACGCAGCTCGGCCTCCAGGCCGAGGAAGTCGGCGAGGGCGGCCGGGCCGGTGTGGCGGTGGCGGTGCAGCCAGGCGCGCTGCTTCTCGGACAGGTCGGCGGCGAGCACGGCCGGGGTCTCGGCGAGGAGGCGGCGGACGGCCGTCGCGGGCTCGGCCTCGGCGGCGCGGCGGATCAGGTCGGCGGCGTCGTCGGCGAGGGCGGGCGGGCCGGCCGGGACGGCCCGGGCGAGCTCCCGGTCCACCGTCAGGACGGCGGTCCGCGCGCGCGGGTCGGCCGGGTCGGCCGGGTCGGCCGGCAGGTCGGTGAGCACCTGCCAGTCCGCCAGCGCGGCGAGGGCCATGGCCCGGTCGGCGGGGGCTGCGGCCAGCGCGGGCGCGGCCTCGTGCATCGCGGCCAGCAGCCGGTCGAGCGGCAGCCGCTCCGGAGCGTCCACCAACAGGGCCAGGGCGAGGGCGAGTTGGGCGTACCCGGCGGGGGTGAACGGGGCACCGGTGACGGGGTGTTCGAGGCGGCGGGCGGCGCCGGGGCCAAGCCCGGCCTTGCAGAGGCGGGCATGCCAGGGGCCGACGACCAGCCGGTAGCCGAGCAGGGTGGCGAAGCGTTCGGTCAGCCAGTCACGGTGACGGCGGATCAGCGGGAAGCCGTCGGCGTGCGGCCCGGAGGCCGTGACCAGCGGGTGGGCGAGCAGCAGGCGGGCGGCGATCCGGCGCTCGGCGGCGGCGGAACGATCCTGCGGTGCGGCCACCGCCCGGGACCGCTCGGGCTTGCGGTGCTTGCCGGGCCTGCCCGGCTTGGCCCCTGAGAGGACGACGGGCAGCGCGGCCGCGTCCCGCCGGGCCCGCCGCGGCCCGCGCGACGGGCGGGCCTCGCGGGAGCGGAGCACGGCCGGGGCGTGCGCGGTGGGGCCGTGCCACCAGCTGACGTCGGCATCCGCTCCGGCACCGGCCGCCGGCTCGGCACAGACGCCGAAGTGGCGGGCCGGGTAGAGGCCGAAGGAGGCGGTGCAGAGGTCGTCGGCGGTGCCCGGATCGGCCGCGGCGAACCAGTGGGCGAGCCGGAGCAGTCCGGGATCGGGCGACGGTGCGGCGGCACTCCCGGCCGACCGGCCCCCCTGCGGACCGTCAGGGCGGGCTTCGCGTACGGCGACGGCGGCGTCGGTGCTGTTGCGCCCCGCCTCGCCCGTGTGCCCGTCCGCCGTGCCACCGGCCACCTGTGTGGTGCCGGTCGCGTACTCCTGCTGCTCCATGTCGTGGACCAGAGTAGACGGTGGGCGCCGCCCCCGGTGGCAGCAACCGGACCAGCCGGCGAATTGGCGGACCGCCGCCGGGACGCGGCCGGGATCCACCGCCGCGCCCTGGCAGGGCGGCCGGCCGCTACGCGCCGGTAACAAGGCTCTTCCCCCGGACGCCGCCGGTCGCCTATCGTGCCACGACGGACCAGCCCACCCCCCGCCGCCCCTTCCGGAGGTCACCGCCGCATGAGCATCCGTACGACCACCCGCGCCGTGCTCGGCGGACGCCTGCGCTCCGCCACCGGGCTGCTCAGCGGCTTCGCCGCCACCTCGGCGGCCCATCTGGGCGCGATCCTCACCGGCACGTCCGTCCTGCAGCACGCCACCAAACCGGCCCTGATGCCGCTGCTGGCCGCACACAGCCTGACCGCCGCCGGGGACCGGGGCGCCGGGGCGCCGAAGCTGCTGGTGCCCGCGCTGCTGCTGAGCGCGGGCGGGGACGTCCTGCTCCAGCTCGGCAACGACACCGCCTTCCTGGCCGGTATGGGCTCCTTCGCGGCGGCGCACGTCTGCTACGTGACGATGTTCGTCCGGCGCGGGGCGCTCAGCGACCGGCGGCGGGCGCTGGTGGTCGCCGCCGCGTACGCGACGGCCTGGGTGACCCTGGTCGGCCGGCTCTGGCCGGACCTCGGCGAGCTGCGGGTGCCGGTGGCCGGCTACAGCCTGCTGCTGGCCTCCACCGCCGTCACCTCGGCCGGGCTCGGCTGGCGGACCGGACTGGGCGGGGGGCTGTTCCTGCTCTCCGACACGCTGATCGCGACCCAGCTGGCGAAGTGGCGGGAGCTGCCGGGACACCAGTTCTGGATCATGGCGACATACATCCTGGCCCAGTACCTGCTGGCCAGCGGCACCCTTCGGGCCCTCCCCGAGGAGGACCAGGAGAACGCGAAGACCGCCCCGGCCGGTCCCGCGCCCGCCTGAGCGGGGCCCGCGCACCTGAGCGCCGCCGGACCCCCGGGCCCGGCGGCGCTCACGGAGCACTCTCGAACGGAACACTCGCGAACGGCACGCTCGCGAACGGAACAGACGTCAGCGGAACAGACCCGGACGGAGCACGGCCGGGGGCCGCTCAGAGGGATCCGGCGCCGCCGCGCCGCCGCAGCAGCCAGAAGCCGCCGACCCCCCCGGCGACCAGCGCCGCGCCGCCGGCCAGCTCGATCGGATCGGCCGCGACCGAGCCGCCGAGGCCGGTCTGCACGGCGCCGTGCGGGGCGACCTGCTGGCCGCCCACGCCGGACTGGCCGAGCGAGCCGGCCCACTCCCCCGCGGCCTTTCCGAATTCGCCGAGGCCCTGGCTGGGTACGGAGCCGCCGGCGTCCTTCACGTTGACATTGGTGGCGAAGGCACCGCCGTCGGGGCAGTTGCCGTCCACCTTGCTGTCACCGCCGTACTTGCCCGCCAGCCGGACGGAGCCGGTGTGCTTGCCGTCCGACCCCAGCGTGAGGGTGGCCGGGCCGCCCTCGAAGGCCGGGGAGTTGGCGGTGATGGTCTTGGCGTTGGGCTTGTCGGACTTCTCGCAGGAGACCGTGACCTTCACGGTCTGGCCCGGTGCGGCCTGGGACGGGCTGACGGTGGCCGCGCCGTCCTTGGCCAGCGCGAGGGGGGCCGTAAGACCGGTCAGCACCGTCGCGCCGATCAGGGCGGCGGCGGCCGTACGCGTGGGGCGCATACCGGAACCTCCGGAATTCTCGGGCGCAGCCGGGGACTCCGAAGTCCCCGTGATCGAACAACTACACCCAGTCATTCACCGACGGTATGCAGGCCTCACCCGCTCGGCCACCGCTCTGGACCGTTCGGGCGACGGCCACTCACACAGCGTGACTCACCGCGCGTGACTCACAGGTCGAGGTCCACCACGACCGGCGCGTGGTCCGAGGTGCCCTTGCCCTTGCGGGCCTCGCGGTCCACATAACTGTCGGTGACGGCGTCGGCGAAGGCCTTGTTGGCGTAGGTGAGGTCGATCCGCATGCCCCGGTTCTTCGGGAAGGCCAGCTGGCGGTAGTCCCAGTAGGTGTAGGGCCGGTCGTACTTGAGCGGGCGGGGCACGACGTCCTGGAGGCCGGCCTCGCCGAGGGCGGCGAGCGCGGCGCGCTCGGCGGGGGTGATGTGGGTCAGGCCTTCGAAGGCGGCGACGTCGAAGACGTCCTCGTCGGTGGGGGCGATGTTGAAGTCGCCGAGGACGGCGAAGGGGCGCGGGCCGGCGGCGTCCTCGACCGAGGCCTTGCGCAGGGCCTCCAGCCACTCCAGCTTGTAGCGGTAGTGGGCGTGGCCGACCTCGCGGCCGTTGGGCACGTAGACGGACCAGACCCGGACCGGCCCGCAGGTGGCGGCGACGGCCCGCGGCTCGACGTCGGGCAGCAGGGCGTCGTCGGCGAGGTAGCCGGGCTGGCCGGGGAGGTCCCGCACCACGTCGTCCAGGCCGAGCCGGGAGACGATGGCGACGCCGTTCCACCGGCCGTTGCCGTGGGCGGCCGTCTCGTAGCCGAGCTCGCGCACCGCCTCGTACGGGAAGGCGTCGGCGGCGCACTTGAGCTCCTGGAGACAGAGCACGTCCGGCTTGGCGCTCTCCAGCCACTCCAGGAGCTTGGGCAGCCGCGCGGTCACGGAGTTGATGTTCCAGGTGGCGATGCGGACGGTCACGGCGGGCGGCCTTCCCGGTGGTACGGACGAGGGGTGGGCGCCCAGCCGGACGCCCACCCCGAATCTACCGCCGCCCACTGACAGGCCGGGCCTGCCCAAGGGATCCGGCGGCCGGGCTCAGGGCGCGGGCCGGACCACCGCCGCCGCGCCGCCGCCCCGGCGCACCGGTTCGGCGGCCGCCACCCAGCGGCCGTCCGGCAGGCGCTCGACGCCGGTCGCGGCGCCGATCTCCGGGGTGCCGCTGAACACGTGCCCGAGCGCCTCCAGCCGGGCCCGCTCGGGCAGCGCGAGGAAGGCCGGTTCGGCCTGGGTGGCGGCCGTGTTGCGCTGGCTGGCGCGCGGCGCGGCGATCGCCTGCTCCAGGCTCAGGCCGCGGTCGAGCCGGCCGAGCAGCACCTGGAGCGTGGTGGTGACGATGGTCGCGCCGCCGGGCGAGCCGGCCGCGAGGAGGGGCTCGCCGTCGCGCAGCACGATGGTCGGCGAGATCGAGGAGCGCGGCCGCTTGCCGGGCCCGGGCAGGTTGGGGTCGGGCACCCCGGGGGTGAGCGGGGTGAAGTCGAAGTCGGTCAGTTCGTTGTTGAGCAGGAAGCCGCGGCCGGGGACGGTGATGCCGCTGCCGCCGGTCTGCTCCAGGGTGAGGGTGTACGAGACGACGTTGCCCCAGCGGTCGGCGACGCTCAGGTGGGTGGTGCTCAGCCCCTCGTACGGCTCGGCCACCGCCGGGCCGTACGAGGCGCAGTCGGCCGGGTGGCGCGGGTCGCCGGGGGCGAGCGGGCTGGTGAGCGCCCGGTCGGGGCTGATCAGGCAGGCCCGGGAGGCGGCGTACCGCTCGGAGAGCAGTTCCCTGGTGGGCACGGACGAGAAGCGCGGGTCGCCGACCCAGCGGTTGCGGTCGGCGAAGGCGATCCGGGAGGCGTCCAGGAAGTGGTGGTAGTACTGCGTGGCGCTCAGCCGGGACAGCTCGCCGTCCTCCAGGATGCCCAGTGCCTCGCCGACGGTGGTGCCGCCGGAGCTGGACGGGGCGATGGAGTAGACGTCGTAGTCGCGGTAGGCGACGTGGGTGGGCTGCTGGCGGCGGACCTGGTAGTCGGCCAGGTCGGTGGCGTCCACCTTGCCGGGGCGGGCGTCGCGCCCGGAGGCCGGGTCCACCGGGGGGTGCTGGACGGCCCGGACGATGTCGGCGCCGAGGTCGCCCTGGTAGAGCGCCTTGGCGCCCTCCTTGGCCAACTGGCCGTAGGTGGCGGCGAGATCGGGGTTGCGCAGGGTGGAGCCGACGGCGGGGAGTCTGCCGCCGGGCAGGAAGAGCTTCGCGGTGGCGGGGAAGTCCTTGAACCGGTCCTGGTTGAGCGCGGTCTGGTCCTGGAAGGTCTGGTCGACGGTGAAGCCCTGCTCGGCGATCCGCCGGGCGGGCGCCAGCGCGTCGCCCAGCGAGTGCCGGCCCCACTCCCGGACGGCCGTCTCCCAGGTCGCGGGGGTGCCGGGCACGCCGACCGAGAGGCCACTGGTGACGGCGTCGGCGAAGGCCAGCGGCCGGCCGTCCTCCAGGAAGAGCGACTCGTCGGCGGTCCGGGAGGCGACCTCGCGGCCGTCGATGGTGGAGACCCGGCCGCTGTCGTGGTCGTAGTAGACGAAGTAGCCGCCCCCGCCGATGCCGGCCGAGTAGGGCTCGGTGACCCCGAGCGCGGCCGCGACGGCGACGGCGGCGTCCACCGCGTTGCCGCCCTTGCGCAGCACCTCGATGCCGGCCGCCGTGGCGTCGGCGTCCACGCTGGCCACCGCCCCGCCCCAGCCCACCGCCTCGGGCACCTTGGGCGGTGGCGCCGCCGCCCCGGCCGGTCCGACGGTGGACCAGACCAGGGCGGTGGCGAGCAGGAGCGGCGGGGCGATACGGGCCAGAGCTCTCATCCGGGGCCTCCTGAGTGGGCGTCAACTCCGTTGTTTCACAGGAGGCATGGCCCGGACAACAGGGCCTCGTGACTACCAACGGGTAGTTGACGTTCCGCACGGCCCGTGGCCCGCGGCGCCCGTGGCGGGAGCTACAGCACGCTGCGCTCCACCCGGCGGCGCTTGATGGTGCGGAAACGGCGGGCCACCTGGCGGGCCAGGTCGGCGGCGCCGACCAGACCGGCCTCGTTGCCGAGGGCGGCGTGCACGATGGTGGCCTCGGGGCGGAAGCCGCGGCCGGTGAGGGTGCGGCGGAAGGTGTCCCGGGCCGGGCCGATCAGCAGGTCGCCGGCCTCGGAGACACCGCCGCCGATCACGAAGCGGCCCGGGTCGAGGGCGGCGGCCAGGTTGGCGATGCCGATGCCGAGCCAGGTGCCGACCTCGTACAGCAGTTCGGTGGCGGTCGGGTCGCCGGCCCGGGCCGCCTCGGTGACCAGCGGGCCGGTGATGCCCTCGACGGTGCCGCCGGCCCTGGCCAGCAGCGGCTGCACCACCGGCGACTCCTCGGCGACCAGCTCGCGCGCGTCGCGCACCAGCGCGTTGCCGGAGGAGTACTGCTCCCAGCAGCCCCGGTTGCCGCACGGGCAGCGGTGGCCGCCGGGCACCACCTGCATGTGCCCGAACTCCCCCGCCAGCCCGTACTTGCCCCGGTCCACGTAGCCGTCGCGGACGACCGCGCCGCCGATGCCGGTGCCGAGGGTGAGCATCACCATGTGGTCCTCGCCGCGCCCGGCGCCGAACCGCCACTCGGCCCAGGCGGCGGCGTTGGCGTCGTTCTCGACGATCACCGGGAACCGCAGCCGCTCGCTGAGCGCCTGCTGGAGCGGCTCGTTGCGCCAGTTCAGGTGCGGGGCGAAGAGCACCTTGGAGCGGTCGGCGTCCACCCAGCCGGCCGCGCCGATCCCGACCGCGTGGACGTCGTGCCGGTCGGCGAGCTGGAGCACCAGCTCGACGATGACGTCCTCGACCACCCTGGGGCTCTTGCTCCGGTGCGGGGTGTCGGTGCGCAGCTTCTCCAGGATCGTGCCCTCGCCGTCCACCACGCCCGCGACCACCTTGGTGCCGCCGATGTCGACGCCGATGGTGGGCAGCCGCAGGATGCTGGCGGGCAGGGCCCGGCGGCGGCGCTCGGCGCGCGGTCCGAGGCCGAGCAGGGTGGGCAGGACGGCCGGCCGGGTGGGGCCGTTGGGGCTGGTCACGGCTGCGGACGCTCCTCACGGGAATCGGGGCCGGGGTCGGACGGGGAGCTGGAAGGGGAACCGGGGCGGGAGTCCGGGCGGGGCTCACTGCGGCCGAGCTCGTGCGAGAGCTCGGCGAGGTCGGAGCCGCCCGCCATCTCGGTGGTGAGCTGTTCGAGGCTGATCTCCGCCCGGGGGTGGCTGCCGGCCATCCGCCCCCGCTTGAGCAGGGTGAAGTGGTCGCCGACCAGGTAGGCGTGGTGCGGGTTGTGGGTGATCAGGACGACTCCGAGCCCGGCGTCGCGGGCGGCGTCGACGTACTTGAGCACCACCCCGGACTGCTTGACGCCGAGCGCGGCCGTCGGCTCGTCCAGGATCAGCACCCTGGCGCCGAAGTGGACGGCCCGGGCGATCGCCACGCACTGCCGCTGACCGCCGGAGAGGGTGCCGATCGGGCGGTCCACGTCGTACAGGTCGATGCCCATCCGGGCGAGCGCCTCGCGGGTGGTGGCGCGCATCCCGTCGGCGTCCAGGCGCAGCGGGCCGAACCAGCCCCAGCGCTTGGTGCCCTGTTCGGAGCCGAGGAAGAAGTTGCGCCAGACCGGCATCAGCGGCACCACCGCGAGGTCCTGGTAGACGGTGGCGATGCCGCGGTCCAGGGCCTGGCGCGGGGAGGCCAGGCGGACCTCCTCGCCGCCGACGGTGTAGACGCCCTCGTCGTGCTGGTGCAGCCCGGCGATGATCTTGATCAGGGTGGACTTCCCGGCGCCGTTGTCGCCGAGCACGCAGCTGATCTCGCCGGCCCGCAGGGTGAGCGAGACGTCCTGGAGCGCCCGGACCGTGCCGTACGTCTTGCCGACGCCGTCCAGGGCGAGCAGTTCGTTCGTCCCGTGGTTCGTGCTGTCGCTCATCGCGGCCCCCGTTCGGCCCGGCGCTTGACCCAGGAGTTCAGCAGGGCGGCGAGCAGCAGCATCGCGCCCAGGAAGAACTTGAACCAGTCCGGGTTCCACTGGGCGTAGATGATCCCCTTGCTGGCCATGCCGAAGATCAGCGCGCCGAGCGCGGAGCCGGCCACCGAGCCGTAGCCGCCGGTGATCAGGCAGCCGCCGATGACCGCCGCGACGATGTAGATCAGCTCGTTGCCGACGCCCTCGCCGGACTGCACGGTGTCGAAGGAGAACAGCAGGTGCTGGCCGAGCACCCAGGCGCCGAAGCCGACGCCGAGGTAGAGCAGGGTCTTGGTCCGGGCGACGGGCACGCCGACCGCGCGGGCCGCGTCCGCGTCGCCGCCGACCGCGAAGATCCAGTTGCCGAAGCGGGTCCGCAGCAGCACCCAGCTGCCGACCAGCAGCAGGCCGAGCCACCACCAGACGGTGGCCTTGATCGTCAGCCCGCCGACGGTGACCTCGGAGGCGAACAGCCAGCGGCAGGAGGCGAAGCCCCGCATGTCGGAGATCGGCTTGGTGGAGACGGTGCCGGAGACCAGCTTGGTGACGCCGAGGTTGGCACCGGTCAGCATCAGGAACGTGCCGAGGGTGACGATGAAGCTGGGCAGCTTCGTCCGGCTGAGCATCCAGCCGTTGAAGCCGCCGACGGCCAGCGCGACCAGCAGCGAGACCAGCACACCGACCCAGGTCACGGCGGTGAGCTGGTAGGAGACCATCGACGAGGTCAGGGCCGCGGTGGTGACCAGCACCCCGGCCGAGAGGTCGAACTCGCCGCCGATCATCAGCAGCGAGACCGGCACCGCCATGATCCCGATGGTGGAGGCCGCGTACAGCACCGTGCCCAGCGAGGAGACCCGCAGGAACGGCTCGGCGACGGCGGCGAAGACCAGGAACACCGCGGCGGCGGCGATCAGCGAGCCGAACTCGGGCCGGGCGAAGAGCCGGCGCAGTGCCGCCGGGCGGTCCTGGGCGAGGAGGTCGGTGCTCACCTGGTCCCCCTCGCGACGTACTCGGCGAGCGCGTCGGCGTCGTCCCGGGTGAGGATCTGCGGGCCGGTCAGGACGGGCTTGCCGCCGCCGAGCGCGTCCAGGTTGGAGCGGTACAGCCAGAGCAGGTCGACGCCCTCGTAGCCCTGGAGGTAGGGCTGCTGGTCGACGGCGAAGCCGACGCTGCCGGACTTGAGGCCGGCCACCACCTGGGCGCCCAGGTCGAAGGTGTCGAGTTCGACGTCGCGGCGGGCGTCCTGGATGGCCTGGAGGCCGGTGGCGGCCATCGGCGCGGAGAGGGTGAGCACGGTGTCGATGGCCGGGTCGGCCTGGAGCCGGGCGGAGACGGCGGCGCGGGCGTCGGGCATGTTGACGCCGTCCACGTAGAGCACCTGGAAGGGGCCGCCGGCCGTGCTCCGGGCACCGGCGCAGCGCTGCTCCTGGCCCACGTTGCCCTGCTCGTGGATGACGCAGAGGACGTTCCTGCGGCCGCGCGCGGCCAGCTCGGTGCCGGCGGCCTGGCCGGCGGTGGACTCGTCCTGGCCGATGTGGGTGAGCGCGCCGAACCTGGCCGAGTACTCCTGGCCGGAGTTGATGGTGATCACCGGGATGCCGGCCGCCTTGGCCTTGCCGAGGACGTCGCCGAGCGCGTCGCCCTTGGCGAGGGTGACCAGCAGGCCGTCGACCTTCTGGTCGATGGCGGCCTGGACGAGCTGGACCTGGTTCTGGGTCTGCGCGTCGTTGGAGTACAGGAAGGTGATGTTGTCCTTGGCCGCGGCCTGCTCGGCACCCTTGCGCACGGTGTCCCAGAACGCGTCGCCGGCGCCCGCGTGGGTCACCATGGCGACCTTCCAGCGCGGGGTGGTGACAGCGCTGCCGGCGCCGGCCGCGGCCTTGGCGCGGGCCTGCTCGGCGCGTCTGCCCCCGGTACTGCTGCAACCGGCCACGGCGACCACCAGTGCCAGGGCGGCGCAGGCGGGCCAGAACCGGCGGTAAGGACGAAAGCGGGTATTGCTCATCCCCATAGTCTCGCTTCCCGGCGCGCGCGGTATTGCACCGCCTCGCCCGCCGGCCGGGTCCGTACGCGCGGTATCGTGCCCTGCTGAGTGGCGATCCTGGGAGTTGGCTGGCAACGCCGTCCAGGACAGGGCCGATTGGGTGGCAGACTAGGTCCGGCCCGAAAACGGAACATCCCGGAAACGTGATGTTCCTCTCAGGTTCCGCACAGATTTGAACGGCAACCGATCTCCCGTTCCCCACCGTCTGATGCCATTGGAGCGCGTTCCGGGCGAGTGGGGCCCGGAGCGGCTTGAAACCCGGATACGAGAACTTGATGCAACTGACAGGTACGCCATTCTTCGTCTGCACGGTGATCCTCGTGCCGATCTCCATCGCGGTGGCGATGCTGCTCTGGGGCAAGGTCCGCGGACCTCGACCGGTGCGGATCCTGTCCAGACTTGCCATGATCGTCTTCTGCCAGATCACCGCCGTGACGATGGTCTTCGTCATGGTCAACAACGCCAACCTGATCTACGGCACCTGGGACGACCTGCTCGGCACCGGCAACCACGTCCGGGCCGTGCCCCCCGTCCCGCCGGCCGAGCACGGCACGGGCGCCGGCCACGGCCAGGAGGGCGGGGGCGACGCCAAACCGACCAAGGTGCTGCAGCAGTTCCACGGCGTGGACGACCCGAAGGTGCCGGGCGACGTCCAGAAGACCGACCTCAAGGGCCAGGTCTCCGGGGTCGACGGCGAGGTGCTGGTCTGGCTGCCGCCGCAGTACAACGACCCGGCCTTCAAGGACAAGAAGTTCCCGGTCGTCGAGCTGATCCCGGGCTACCCGGGCTCCTCCTCCACCTGGTACGGCACGCTGAAGGTCTCCGACCAGCTGAAGCCGCTGATGCAGCAGGGCAAGGTGGCGCCGTTCATCCTGGTCTCGCCGCGCACCCTGCTGCTCGGCAACCACACCGACACCGGCTGCGCCGACGTACCGGGCAAGGTCAACGCCGAGGCCTGGCTGACCCGCGACGTACCGCAGATGGTGCTGGACAACTTCCGGGCCGACCCCGCCCCGGACCGCTGGGCCGTCGCCGGGTACTCGGCCGGCGCGCACTGCGCCACCAAGCTGGCGGTCGCCCACCCCGACCGCTACCGGGCCGGCGTCAGCCTCTCCGGCTACAACGACCCGGCCACCGAGCCGGACTCCCTGGTCGGCAAGGACGCCAAGCTGCGCGAGGCCAACAACCCGGTCAACATCCTCAAGAGCGCCGGCCAGCCGCCGAAGGTCGCCCTCTACATGAGCGGCAACAAGGGCGACGGCTACGAGGGCGCGGTCGCGATGAAGGACGTCGCCAAGGCGCCCACCACCGTCCAGCCGGTGGAGACCACCGGCCCGCACTCCAGTGACGTCTGGAAGAACATGGTGCCCGGGGTCTTCGAGTGGCTCACCGGGGTGATCCCGGTCCAGCCGTAGCACCGCGCCGAAGGGCCCGCCACGACCGCCGGAAACCGGCGTCGTGGCGGGCCCTCGGTCCGTCCGGCCGGTACCTACCGGCTCAGGCCAGTTCCAGGGCCAGGTAGAAGTCCACCCGGTCCTCCAGGCGGGAGAGGTCCCGCCCGGTCAGCTCCTCGATCCGGCCGATCCGGTAGCGCAGGGTGTTGACGTGGACGTGCAGCTGGGCGGCGCAGCGCGTCCAGGAGCCGTCCGAGCGCAGGAACGCCTCCAGGGTGCGGACCAGGTCCGCCTGGTGCTCGAGGTCGTACCCGATCACCTTGTCCAGCAGCCGGCCGCGGAACGCCCGGCGGACCTCGTCCGGGACGGCGGCCAGCAGCAGCACGTGCGAGGCCAGCTCCTCCGGACCGGCGACGCAGACCCGGCCCACCCGGGCGGCGGCGATCCGGCGGGCGTGCCGGGCCTCCTCCAGGGCGCCGCGCAGGCCGCCCGCCTCGGAGGCGGGGGCGGAGACGCCGAGGGTGATCCGGCCCTCCGGACCGAGGCCGGCCTCCAGCGGGGCGAGCAGCTCGCGCAGGGCGTCGGCGGGCACCGGGCTGTCGAGGACCGGCAGCACCACCACCGCGTCGTCGCCGGCCCCGGCGACCAGGGCGCGGTCGGTGGTCCCGTTGAGGGCTTCCTCCAGGATCGGCCGCACCGCCCCCTCCGGCAGACCCGTCCCCTCGGCGCTGAGCACCAGCCAGGAACCCTGCGCCGTCCGGCGCCCGGGCTCGGTGCTCTCGTAGCGGGCGGCCATCGCCGAGGAGGCGTAGAGGGCGCGGCTGATCTCGGCCGGGTCGGCGTCGCGCTGGAGCAGCGTCAGCGCCTCGTCGGCGAGGCGGCGGCGCAGCCGGCGGCCCTCGTCCCGGCGGTGGCGCTCGGCGGCGACCAGCCCGGCCAGGTTCTCGGCGAGCTGCTGGCGCTTGGTGGTCCACTCGGTGATGTCACCGGCGACCGCCAGCAGCCAGTCGGCGAGCGGCGTCCCGGTGTCGGGAACGGCGGGCGCGGGCAGCAGCGAGTAGGCGCCGGTGCGCAGCCGGGCCAGGTGCGGGGGGCGACGGCGCCCGCGCTGGGCGCCGAGGTGGGCGCGGACCAGCTGGTCCCGGTCGTCGGCGGAGAGCCGTTCGGCCGGACCGGCGATCACCGATCCGGTGGGGGTGAGCACCCAGCAGTCCAGGTCGAGGTCGCCGCCGAGCAGGTCGAGGACGGCGTCCAGGCCACCGCCGCCGGCCGCGGAGACCAGCAGACGGTGACGGTCCACCAGGGCGGCGAGGTCGGCGGCGCGGTCGGCGGAGACCTGGCGGCCGATGAACTCGGCGACGGTGCCGAACGCGATGTCGTCGGGGACCGCCAGCAGCGGCATCCGGTGCCGGCGACAGGCCTCGATCAGGTCCTCGGGGACGGGCCCGACCTCGGCCTCGCCGGCCGCCAGGGCGACCGCGCCGCCGGCCGCGATGGTCCGCACGAAGCGCTCGGAGTCCGCCGGGCCGGTGCGCCAGAGCATGCCGGTGAGCACCAGCTCGCCGCCGTGCAGATAGCGGCCCGGGTCGTGCAGGTCCGTGGTCATCACACCGCCGACCTGCCGGTCCAGCTCCTCCTCGGCCGCGAGCAGGCGCAGACGCGGGGCACCGGGGGCGAGCAGGTCACGGACACGCATCCGCGGACTCCTAACGGGCTGGGGGTGAGGGCGGCCCGGGCGCTCGGCCGGGCTCACAGTCTGCCCGACCGGCCGGGCTCGGGGGGACGGACCGGCCGGTGCCCGGATCACGGGCCCGCGGCTCGGGAACCGCGGCCGGGTCACGGTCGTCGGTGGTGTCCGCTCCACGGCTGGGATGCGCGATTCCCCTCCTTAGAGGAACGTACAGGATGCCGGGCGGCACCAGAGCCGGGGCTTCATGCCATCGGTGACTGCCGACGGGCCCGTCCCGGCGGTTCACTGTCCACACGCCGCCGGAACGACGCCGGTGACCGGCATCCGGCGCCGAGGCGACGAGGCGGTCCACGCGATCCGGGCACCGGGCGGCGGGCACCGGGCCCACCCGTCCTGGCGCCGACGACGTGAGGAGACCCCCGTATGGAGTTCCTTCGGCCCGCCACCTGGGACGAGGCGCTCGCGGCGAAGGCCGGGCACCCGACCGCGCTGCCCCTCTCGGGCGGTACGGACGTCATGGTCGAGCTGAACTTCGACGTGCGCCGGCCATCCGCGCTCCTCGACCTCAACCGCGTCAACGAGCTCACCACCTGGTCGAACGACGGCGATGTCGTGCGGCTCGGCGCCGCCGTCCCCTACCGCCGGATCATCGACGAGCTGTCCGGCCCGCTGCCCGGCCTGGCGCTGGCGGCCCGCACCGTCGGCTCGCCGCAGATCCGCAACCGCGGCAGCGTGGGCGGCAACCTCGGCGGTGCCTCGCCCGCCGGTGACGCGCACCCCGCGCTGCTGGCGGCCGGCCGGGACGTCCTCGTGGAGGCCGCCTCGGTGCGCGGCACCCGGTTGATCCCCATCGACGAGTTCTACGTCGGGGTGAAGCGCAACTCGCTGGAGCCGGACGAGCTGATCCGCGCCGTGCGGATCCCGGTCGCGGACGGCCCCCAGCAGTTCTCCAAGGTCGGCACCCGCAACGCCATGGTGATCGCGGTCTGCGCGTTCGGCTTCGCCCTCCACCCGGGGAGCGGCACCGTCGGCACCGGGATCGGCTCGGCCGCCCCCACGCCGCGCCGCGCCGTCGAGGCCGAGGAGTACCTCCAGGGCGTGCTCGCCGGGCGCGGCCTCTGGGAGTCCGGCGGCCCGCTGGGCGCCGGGGTGGTTCAGCGGTTCGGCGAGCTGGTGAAGGCCGCCGCCGCACCGATCGACGACGTCCGCGGCACCGCCGACTACCGGCGGCACGCGCTGGCCGTGCTGGCCCGGCGCACCCTCACCTGGACGTGGAACGACTACGGCAAGCAGATCGGGAGCGCGGCATGAGGGTCACATTCACCGCCAACGGCAGGCCGGTCGAGGCCGACGACGTGTGGGAGGGCGAGAGCCTGCTGTACGTGCTGCGCGAGCGCGTGGGCCTGCCGGGCTCGAAGAACGCCTGCGAGCAGGGCGAGTGCGGCTCCTGCACGGTCTACCTGGACGGCGTGCCGGTCTGTTCCTGCCTGGTCGCGGCCGGCCAGGTCCAGGACCGGGACGTCCGCACGGTCGAGGGCCTGACCGGCGAGAACGGTGAACTGGGCCTCGTCCAGCAGGCGTTCGTCGACGCCGGGGCCGTCCAGTGCGGCTTCTGCACCCCCGGCCTGCTGGTGCAGACCGACGCGCTGCTCGCCAGGGACGCCCGGCCGGGCGACGACGACATCCGCGAGGCGCTCTCCGGCAACCTCTGCCGCTGCACCGGCTACGGGAAGATCATGGACGCGGTGCGGCTGGCCTCCGCCCGCATGGGCGGCAAGGCGGTCGCGGAATGAGCATGCGCACCCTCCGGGGCCAGAAGAACCTCCAGGACATCCGGCAGACCGGCGGGGACGGCGTCGGCGGCTCGCCGCTGCGCCCGGACGGCGCGCTGAAGGTCAGGGGCGAGTTCGCCTACTCGTCCGACCTGTGGCACGAGGACATGCTCTGGGGTACGGCCCTGCGCTCGCCGCACCCCCGCGCCACCATCCGCTCGGTGGACGTCTCCGAGGCGCTGCGGCTGCCCGGGGTGTACGCCGTGCTCACCCACGAGGACATCCCGGGCTCCAAGTACTACGGCCTGGAGATCCAGGACCAGCCGGTCCTGGCGATCGACAAGGTCCGCCACCACGGCGAGGCGATCGCGCTGGTCGCGGCCGACCACCCGGAGACGGCCCGCCGCGCGGTGGAGCGGATCAGGGTCGAGTACGAGGTGCTCACCCCGATCACCACCGAGGAGCAGTGCCTCGACCCGGAGACCCACGGCCATGTGCACGAGCCGCACGAGTACAGGTCGCACGGGCACGGCAACATCTGCCACGAGCAGCGGCTGGTCTCCGGCCTCGGGGTGACCGACGAGGTGCGGGCGATGGCGGACGTCACCGTCAGCGGCAGCTACGAGGTCGGCATGCAGGACCAGGCCTTCCTCGGCCCCGAGTCCGGCCTGGCGGTGCCCGCCGAGGACGGCGGCATCGACCTCTACATCGCCACCCAGTGGCTGCACGTGGACCGCCGGCAGATGGCCCCCGTGCTGGCCCTGCCGGAGGAGAGGATCCGGCTCACCCTGGCCGGCGTCGGCGGCGCCTTCGGCGGTCGCGAGGACCTCTCGATGCAGATCCACGCCGGTCTGCTGGCGCTGCGCACCGGCAGGCCGGTCAAGATCGTCTACTCCCGCGACGAGTCCTTCTTCGGCCATGTCCACCGCCACCCGGCCCGGATGACGTACGAGCACGGCGCCACCCGGGACGGCAGGCTGGTCTTCGCCGACTGCCGGATCGTGCTGGACGGCGGTGCGTACGCCTCCTCCTCACCCGCCGTGGTCGGCAACGCGGCCTCGCTCGGCCACGGCCCGTACGTGATCCCGAACGTGCGGATGCACGCCATCGCGCTCTACAGCAACAACCCGCCCTGCGGGGCGATGCGCGGATTCGGCGCCGTCCAGGCCGCGTTCGGCTACGAGACGCAGATGGACAAGCTGGCCGCCGCCCTGGGCATGGACCCGGTCGAGCTGCGGCGGCTGAACGCGATGGCCGAGGGCGACCGGCTGCCCACCGGCCAGCGGATCGACTCACCCGCCCCGGTCGCCGAACTCCTGCGCCGCGTCAAGGACATGCCGCTCCCGCCACCGCTGGACCCCGACCGCCCGGACATCCGGCGGCTCCCGGGCGCGCTGTCCAACACCTCGCACGGCGAGGGCATCGTGCGCGGTGTCGGCTACTCGGTCGGCATCAAGAACGTCGGCTTCTCCGAGGGCTTCGACGACTACTCCACCGCCCGGGTGCGGCTGGAGGTGATCGGCGGCGAGCCGGTCGCCATGGTGCACACCGCGATGGCGGAGGTCGGCCAGGGCGGGGTCACCGTGCACGCCCAGATCGCCCGCACCGAGCTGGGCGTCGAGCAGGTGACCATCCAGCCGGCCAACACCGAGGTCGGCTCGGCCGGTTCGACCTCCGCCTCCCGGCAGACCTACATGACCGGCGGCGCGGTCAAGCTCGCCGCCGAGGCCGTCCGGCAGGCGCTGATCGAGAAGGGCCGCCGGCGTTACGGCTGGACCCACCACGATCTCACGCTGAGCGCCGGAACGGTGGTCTCGGCGTCGGCCGGCCCGCTGGTGGCCATGGTCGACCTGCTCGGCGACGACGCGATCGACCTCACCCGCGAGCACCACCACCGCCCGACCGTCCCGTTCGACAAGGAGACCGGGCAGGGCTCCGGCCACCTCCAGTACTCCTTCTGCGCCAACCGCGCGGTCGTCGACGTGGACGTCGAACTCGGCCTGGTCAAGGTGGTCGAGCTGACCGCCGTCCAGGACGTCGGCAAGGCGCTCAACCCGCTCTCGGTGGTCGGCCAGATCCAGGGCGGCTGCGCCCAGGCGCTCGGCCTGGCCGTGATGGAGGAGATCGTCGTCAAGGACGGGAAGGTGCGCAACGCCTCCTTCACCGACTACCTGATCCCCACCATCCTGGACACCCCGCCGATGCCGGTGGAGCTCCTCGAACTGCCCGACCCGCACGCCCCGTACGGGCTGCGCGGGGTGGGCGAGGCCCCGACCGTCTCCGCGACGCCGTCCATCGTGGCCGCCATCCGCGACGCCACCGGGCTGGCGCTGCACCGGATCCCGGTCCGGCCCGAGCACCTGACCACCGAGGCCCCCGGGGCGCGGTAGCCCGGCGGGCCGGTCCGAACGTCCCCGGGGCCGCGGCCGTCCTGGGGGCTCGGCCGTCGCCGACGAACCGCGCGCCGGCCGCACCGTCGCCGGGCCGGAATCGTTTCCCGTACGGCGGCCCTTCCGGCCCGCCCCGACTTCGTCGCGCGAGGAGTTCCCCGACATGCAGGACATCGCCGAGCAGCTGCGGGCCTGGCACGCGTCCGGGCGCTCCTTCGCCGTGGCCACCGTCGTCGGGGTCGCCGGCAGCGCGCCGCGCGACCCGGGGGCGGCCCTCGCCGTGGACGCGGCCGGCGAAGCGGTCGGCAGTGTCTCCGGCGGCTGCGTCGAGGGCGCCGTGTACGAGCTGTGCCGGGCCGCCCTCGCCTCCGGCGAACCGGTGCTGAAGCGGTTCGGCTACAACGACGAGGACGCCTTCGCGGTCGGCCTGACCTGCGGCGGCGTCCTGGACGTCTTCGTCCAGCCGGTCACCCCCGGCACCGACCCCGCCCTGGACACCGGCATCGCGGCCATCGCCGCCGGCACCCCGGTGGCCCTCGCCCGGGTGATCGCCGGCCCCGGCGGGCTGGTCGGCGCCGCCCTCGCCGTCACCGCCGACACCCGCCACGGCTCCCTCTCCCCCGCGCGCCCCGCCGCGCACCGCCTCACCGCGCTGGAGCGCGCGATCACCGCCGAGGCGCGGGCCATGCTGGACGCCGGACGCACCGGCCGGGTCGTCCTCGGCCTGGACGGGCGCCCCTGCGGCGAACGTGAACCGGCCACCGTCCGTGAGCAAGGCAGCGTCACCGTCTTCGTCGAGTCCTGCGTTCCCCCGCCCCGCATGCTGGTCTTCGGCGCCATCGACTTCGCCGCCGCCGTGGTGCGGATCGGCAAGTTCCTCGGCTACCACGTCACCGTCTGCGACGCCCGCCCGGTCTTCGCCACCGAACGCCGCTTCCCCGAGGCCGACCAGGTCGTCGTGGACTGGCCGCACCGCTACCTCGACTCCCAGCTGGCCCTCCCGGACGGCGCGGCGGCGATCGACGGGCGGACGGTGCTCTGCGTCCTCACCCACGACGCCAAGTTCGACATCCCGCTGCTGGAACGCGCCCTGCGGCTGCCGGTCGGCTACGTCGGCGCGATGGGCTCGCGCCGCACCCACCACGACCGGCTGGCCCGGCTGCGCGAGGCCGGCCTCACCGACGCCGAGATCGCCCGGCTGCGCTCCCCGATCGGCCTCGACCTCGGCGCCCGCACCCCCGAGGAGACGGCCGTCTCGGTGGCCGCCGAGATCATCGCCCACCGCCGCGGCGGCGGCTGCCGGCCGCTGAGCTCCGGCAGCGGGCCGATCCACCACGACCTGGCGCGAACGGACGGGCCGAGGCCGGGAAGCCGCGGTCGCACGCGGCCTGAACGCGCTCAGGTCACCACGTTGTAGGCCTGGCAGAGCAGCGGCGGCACGGCCGGGATGCCGACCTCCTGGAGGATCGGCATCAGCACCGCCGCATAGTGTTCGAACGCCTCCCGGGACTCCCACACGTCGGTGACCAGCCAGCCGCCGTCCGGCGTCGGGCCCGCCGTGTGCAGCACCAGCCCGCGCACCGGCCAGTCGGACGGCGCGTTGAGGCCCGCACCGCCGGTCAGCCGGTCCACGGCCTCCTCGTACTGGGCCAGACCGACCCCGGGGAACTCGAACGTCGCGATGATGGCCATGGGGCCGCTCCTGTCTCCGGCCCGCCGGGCCGGGGCCGTGTCGCCTCCAGTGCAGCCCGGACCGGCCCGGGGCGGCCATCGCTGGCCACCACCCGGGTGACGCTGCCCAGTCGCCGCCCCTGCCCCGCTCTGCGGCCCGCCACACGGCCTTACTCGGAGACCGCCAGCTTCAGCCCGAAGCCGACCACCACCGCACCGGTCACCCGGTCCAGCACCCGGCGCGCGGCGGGCCTGCGCAGCCAGCCGCGCACCACCTGGGCGAAGCCCACCAGGACCGTCGACCAGAGCACCCCCTCCACGACGTGCACGCAGGTCAGCGCCACACCGGTGGCGAAGTGCGGCGCGCCCGCCGGGATGAACTGCGGCAGCATCGCCACATAGAAGACGCCGACCTTGGGGTTCAGCAGATTGGTCAGCGTGCCGCGCCGCCAGCCGTACCCGAAACCGCCGTCCGCGGGCCCCACCGCGTCCGCCGCCGGCTCGGCGCCCCGGCTGCGCAGCATCCCCACGCCCATCCAGACCAGGTACGCGGCCCCGGCCCAGCGGACGATCTCGTACGCCAGATGGGAGGCGGTCAGCAGCGCCGTCACCCCGGCCGAGGTGAGGGTGCCCCAGATCAGCGTGCCGGTCTGGATGCCGAGCACCACGCCCCACGCCTGCCGGCGGTGGCCGAGCGCGGAGGTGCGCAGGATCAGCGCGGTGTCGAGACCGGGGGTGAGGGTGAGCAGCCCCACGACGAGGGCGAAGGACCAGAGGGCGGTCGAGATCTCCATGGGCCTCGATCCTAGGCTCCCGACTCCCGGCCCCGGCACACGGTCCCGGCACGCGGTCCCGGCACGCGGTCCCGGCGCCGGCTCACCGCGGCCGGACGCGCTCCGCGACCGGCCGGCCCTCCTGTTCGGTCGGGTCGTACTCCACCTTCTGGCCCACGGCGAGGCCGCGCGCGCCCCCGTCCTCGCGCGCGCCCAGGATCGAGTCGAAGTAGACGTACAGCGCGGGTCCCTCGTCGTCGGGGGTGATCGTGCCGTAGCCGTGGTCGGCGTTGTAGGACTTCACGGTGCCGGTGGCCATGGGTGCTCCTTCGCTCGCGCCGGGTGATGGCCCTGTGGCACCCATGATCGGTGCAGTGGGGGTGGGGCGCGCGTCCTAGGATCGGGCATCAGCGGGACGACCGGGAGGGAAAGGCGGAGCGGATGCGGGCGGCGCGGGCGATCTCGCTGCTGTTGCTGCTGCAGGCGCGGCGGACCATGACCGGGGCCGAGCTGGCGGCCGAACTGGAGGTGTCCGAGCGCACCGTCCAGCGGGACGTGCTGGCGCTCGCCGAGGCCGGGGTGCCGGTGTACGCGGAGCGCGGGCGGGCCGGCGGCTACCGGCTGCTGGACGGCTACCGCACCCGGCTGACCGGGCTGGACCGGGCCGAGGCCGAGGTGCTGCTGCTCGCCGGACTGCCCGGCCCGCTGGGCGACATGGGGCTCGCCGACCCGGCACTGACCGCCCGGCTGAAGGTGCTGAACGAACTCGGCGAGGCGCCGGCCGCCGGGGTGCGGCGGTTCCACCTGGACGCGCCCGGCTGGTTCCGCACCGCGCCGGCTCCCCCGCTGCTCACCGAGGTCTCCCGGGCCGTCTGGGGCGAGCGGCTGCTGCGGGCCCGCTACCGGCGGCGGGCCGCCGAGCGGACGGAAACCCCCGAGCGGACGGAGACCGTGGCGCGGACGCTGCGGCCGTACGGGCTGGTGCTGAAGGCGGGCACCTGGTACCTGGTGGCCCGCCCGGAGGGTGCCACCGAGCCGCGGGTGTACCGGGTGGACCGGCTGGAGAGCGCCGAGCCGCTGCCCGAACGCTTCGAGCGGGACGAGGAGTTCGACCTCGGGGCGTTCTGGGAGGCCAGCGCGGCCGCGTTCGCCCGGTCCCTGCTGCGGGAGAGTGTCACGGTACGGCTGAGCCCGCTGGGCACCGAGCTGCTCCCCCGGCTGCTGGAGCCCGTCCCCGCCCGGCAGGCCCTCGCCACCGCCGGGGAGCCGGACGGCCACGGCTGGGTGACCGTCCGGCTCCCCGTCGAATCACTGGAGGTCGCCTACGACGAGCTGCTGCGGCTCGGACCGGAGGCCGAGGTGCTCGAACCGCCGCCGCTGCGAAGGCGGTTGGCCCAGGCGGCGGCCCGCACCGCCGCCCTGTACGGCGTTTCCGCTCAGCGGTAGCCGGCCGGGTCCAGCGGCCCTTCCGCCGTCTCCGCGTCCACCAGGTAGCGCCAGGCGTCCGGCCGGCTGCCGTCCAGATCGGTGAAGCCGTATTCCCCGGCCAGGGCGCCGCTGGAGAGGGACGTCCCGTTCCAGCGCGCCACGTCCGGGTCGGCGGCCAGCGCCACCACCGCCCGGCCGACATAGCCGGGCGACTCCGAGATGCCGAACTGCGGCTCCCGCTCGGTCGCCTCGCGCCAGGTCTCCTCGGTGACGCCGAAGTGCTCCAGCATGATCTCCGAGCGCATCCAGCCGGGCGTCAGGGCGACCGCCGTCGCCCCGCGCGGGCCGAGTTCGTGCCCCAGTGCGAACGCCATCCGCAGCACGGAGGCCTTGGCGAGGTCGTAGAAGAACGACATCCGGTAGCGGTTCGCGTTGTACTCGGCGGTGCCGTCCGTCATCTCCACCACCAGCCCGCCGGGCCTGCGCAGCAGCAACGGCAGCAGGTGGTGACTGGTGACGGCGTGCGTCTCGACCGCGAGACGCAGCAGGCGCAGCCCCTTGTCGAGGTCGTGCTCCCAGACCGGACGGTCCCAGGCGAACAGTTGCTCGCCGCCCCAGATGTCGTTGACCAGGATGTCCAGCCCGCCCTGTTCGGCGTCGATCCGCTCGGCCACCGCCGCCACCTCGGCCGGCACCAGGTGGTCCGCCCGCACCGCGATCCCCCGCCCGCCGGCCGCCGTGACCAGCTCCGCCGTCTCCTCCAGCGTCTCCGCCCGCCCGTACTCCGACCGGTGCCCCTCGGCACTGCGCCCCGTCCCGTACACCGTGGCCCCCGCGGCCCCCAGCTGGACGGCGATCGCCCGCCCCGCCCCCCGCGTCGCCCCCGCGACCAGCGCGACCCTGCCCTTCAGCGGCTGTGTCATGCCCTGCTCCTTCCCTCGTGCTCGCTCCGACCCCGCCGATGCTGCCGTGGAATCCCGACACCTCCTGTCGGGATTCCCCGCGGTAGTGCGAAGAAGCGCCGCGGGAGGCCGCGAGGCCTGCCGTCAGGTGACGTCGAGGCGGGCGGCGAGGCGGAGCAGGCCCGGGGAGAGGCGGCTGAGGAGGCGGGCGAGTTTCGCCTCGGGGGTGACGGGGACGACGGGTTTGCCGGTGCGGACGGCGTGCAGGATGGCGGCGGCGACCTTCTCGGGCGGGAAGCCGCGGCGGGCGTAGAGCTTGGCGGCGCGGGCCTGTTTGGCGGTCTGCTGGGCGGGGGTGGTGGCGGAGAAGGTGGAGGTGCGGGTGATGTTGGTGTTGACGATGCCGGGGCAGATCGTGGAGACGCCGATGCCGTGCCCGGCCAGTTCGGCGCGCAGGCAGTCGGAGAGCATGAAGACGGCGGCCTTGCTGGTGGCGTAGGCGGTCAGCGCCTTGGCGGGCAGATAGGCCGCCGCCGAGGCGAGGTTGACGATGTGGCCGCCCTCGGCGCGCTCGGCCATCAGCGAGCCGAAGGCGCGGCAGCCGTGGATCACGCCCCAGAGGTTGACGTCCAGGACGCGCTGCCACTCCTTCTCGGTGGTCTGCAGGAACGTCCCGGAGTGGCCGATGCCCGCGTTGTTGACGACCACGTCGGGCACCCCGTGCTCGGCGGCGACCTGCTGGGCGAAGGCGTCCACGGCAGCGCCGTCGCTGACGTCCACCCGGTAGGCGTGGGCGGGCGGGCCGATCAGGGCGGCGAGTTCGGCGGTGCGCTCGGCGGCGGCGAGGTCGAGGTCGCAGACCACCACCCGGGCGCCGTCCTCGGCGAAGGCGAGCGCGGTGGCCCGTCCGATGCCGCTGCCGCCGCCGGTGACGACGACCAGCCGGCCGGGGTCCGGGGCCGCGCCGGGCTGTCCGGCGTCGACCCGGGCGGTGAACTCGCGGACCATGGCGGCCACGGCGGACCCCTTCTCCAGCAGGGCGGACCAGTGGGAGGCGCGCAGCGAACGGCGGGTCAGCCGCGGCACCCAGCGCTCCAGCCCCTCGGAGAGGAACTCTCCGACGTAGTGGTCCTCGGTGAGGGTGATCAGCTGGACGGGCACCTCGGTGGGCCGCTCGCGCGGGTGGCCCAGGGCGGGGCGCATATTGGCCCGGTACAGCTCGATGCCGCGCACGGCGTCCCGCCGCAGGGTGGGCTGCGGGTGGCCGGGGCGCGGGGTGACGCCCTCCAGGTCGCGCAGCACCCGGGGCCAGGCCCGGGCAAGGCCGAGCCGCCAGACGCCGGGGGCGAGGAAGGGCAGGTGGAAGGCGGTGATGTACCAGGAGTGCACGCCCTGGGAGAGCAGTTGCCGCAGGTGGCGCGGGGTGGGCCGGCGGTAGCGCTCGCGCAGCCAGTACCCCAGGTGGTCCAGGCAGGGGCCGGACATGGTGGTGTAGGAGGCGATCCGCTGCCCGGCGCCGGGCGCGGTGACGGCCTCCCAGGACTGCAGCGAGCCCCAGTCGTGGGCGACGACGTGCACCGGGCGGTCCGGGCTGACGGCGTCGGCGACGGCGAGGAGGTCGGCGGCGAGGTGCTCCAGCCGGTAGCCGTCGCGGGTGGCCGGCGCGCCCGACTCGCCGGCGCCGCGCACGTCGTAGCGGACCACGTGGTGGTCGCGGGCGAGGTCGGCGGCGATGTCGTCCCAGACCACATGGGTGTCCGGGTAGCCGTGCACCAGCAGGACGGTGGGGGCGGCCGGGTCGCCGTCCTCGAAGACGGCGAGCGGCAGCCCGCCGGAGCGGACGGTCCGGCGGCGGGTGGTCGTCGTCATCGGGTCGCCTCCTGGGCGGTCTGCTGCGGGGTCTCCCGCACGGTCCAGCGCCGGACGTGCGGCAGGTCGTCGTCGAGCCAGTACGCGTCGTCGTCCGTCACCACGAGCAGTTCCTCGAACTTGATGCCCACCTTGCGGAAGGCGATGTGCGGCTCCACCGCCCAGAGGCCCGGGGTCGGCGCGTGCCGGGAGGACCGGCCGTCCGCCCAGAGCGGTGAACGGCCGTGCAGGCGTTCGCCGATCAGCTCGCGGCCGAGCGTCTGGAGGGTCCGGACGCCGAAGCCGAGGACGTTCACCCCGGCCGGGCCGCGGGTGGTCGTCCTGGTCACCTGGTGGCCGATCACCCGGCCGGGGTAGACCTGGTGGCGGTTGTCGTAGCCGTGCGCGGCGATCTGCGCGTCCACCGCCGCGTACACCTCGTCGAGCGGTTTGCGGGCGCGGACCTCGGCGAGGATCAGCTCGCGGTAGACCTTGAGGTCGGCGGCGAGACGGTCCCAGACCGGGTTCTCGCCGACCTTGCCGCCGTAGCCGATGTCGGCGGTGTAGCCGTCCACCACCGGTGCGCAGTCCAGCACATAGGGCATGCCCTCGGCCAGCCGCCGGCCTCCCGCGAAGAACTGGAGCGGGGTGTGGAAGTGCCGGAACGCCGTCCGGTCCCCGAACCAGGCGAACGGGATGTGGAAGAAGTCCCGCACACCGGCCGCGACCAGGCGGCGGCGCAGCTCCGCGGTGGCCTGCCGCTCGGTGACGCCCGGTTCGATCCAGGCGGCGACCTGTTCGGCGCAGTGGTAGGCGAGTTGCTGGGTCTCGCGGAAGCGGGCGAGGTCGTGCGCGGTGAACGGGAAGGACGGGGGCTCGGCCACGACGGGGCTCCTTGCTACAGATCGAGGACCAGGGTCTCGCCCTCGGCGGCCCGGGAGACGCAGGGCAGCAGGGCGCCGGCGGCACGCTGTTCGGGGGTGAGGCGGCGGTCGCGGTGGTCGGGGGTGCCGGCCAGCAGCCGGACCTCGCAAGTACCGCAGAAGCCCTGGTGGCAGGAGTACGGCAGGTCGGGGCGGGTCTCGCGGAGGATGTCCAGGGCGGAGCGGTCGGCGGGGACGTCCAGCGCCGGGCCGGTCGCGCCGAGGCGGACGGTGAACGGTTCGCCGTCGGTGACCGGGGCGGCACCGAACCGCTCGAAGTGCAGGGCGGCGGCGGGTGATTCGTCCAGGGCGCGCTGGACGGCGGCGAGCATCGGGGCCGGTCCGCAGCAGTAGACGGCGGCCCCGCGCGGGGCGTGGGCCAGCAGTTCGGCGCCGGTGGGAACGCCGTGCTCGTCGTCGGTGCGCAGGGTGACGCGGTGCGGGTCGAGGGCGCGCAGCTCGTCCGTGTACGGGAGGGTGTCGGCGCTGCGGCCGACGTGGAGCAGCCGCCAGTCCAGGCCGTGCCGCCGTGCCTCGCGGGCCATCGGCAGCAGCGGGGTGATGCCGATGCCGCCGGCCAGCAGCAGCACGGCCGGTTCGGCGCAGAACGCGAAGCCGTTGCGCGGGCGGCGGGCCGTCAGGCGGCTGCCGGGGTGCAGTTCGTCGTGGATCTCCACCGAGCCGCCGCCGCCCGCGGGCAGCCGGCGGACGGCGATCCGGTAGGCGGCGCGGTCGGCCGGGTCGCCGCAGAGCGAGTAGTGGCGCTCGCGGCCGGAGGGCAGGGCGAGGCGCAGGTGTGCGCCGGGCTGCCAGGGCGGGAGCGCGGTGCCGGAGGGGTCGGCGAGCCGCAGCTCGACGACGTCGGCGGCGACCTGGCGGCGGCCGGTGACGACGAGTTGCAGCGGCGGGGTGGGGCGGCCGGGCGGGCGCCGGGGGTTGCGGCGCAGCAGCGGGCCGGCGAGGGCCGGGGTGTAGCGGTCGCCGAAGGCGGTGAGGCGCCGCATGAACCGGTCGGCGCGGGGGCGGCCGTAGAGGTCGGGGGGCGGGGTGCGCAGGTCCATCGGGCGGTCGGTCCCCGTTCTCGTCGGGTGGCTCGGGCGTCGGGTGGCACGGGCGGTTGGTGGCACGGGCGGCAGGCGGCCCGGCCGGTGGCGGGCTCAGTGGGCGGCGGCGCGGGCGGCCGGGGAGGTGGCGAGGTAGCCGAGCGCCTGGCTGGAGGAGCCCTCCTGGGTGGGGTGGTAGCCGGGCCGCAGGTACCGCAGGCCGGAGCGGAGCGACGCGACCGGGTCGGGCAGCAGCCCGCGCCGGGCGATCCGTCCCGCCTCGCGCCAGCTGGGCCGCAGCCGCCCGTCGAGGGTGGGGTCGGCGGCCAGCAGGAAGCGGGCGCCGCGCACCCAGAGGTGGACCAGCAGCGGTCCGGAGACGGCCATGCCGCGGATCCGGCGCAGATAGCCCGGGTCCAGGTGGACCATCAGGTCGTAGGCGACGCTGCGGTGTTCGACCTCCTCGGCGCCGTGCCAGCGGAGCAGGTCGAGCATGGTCGGGTCGGCCTTGGCGCGGTCCAGGCCCGGGGAGTTGAGCGCCCAGTTGCCCAGGAAGGCGGTGAAGTGCTCGATCGCCGCGACGAAGGCGACCCGCTCGATGACGTTCTCGCGCTGCTGGGCGGGCGTCAGGCCGGGCCGGTCGCCGAGGACGCGCCGGAACAGCCAGGCGATCTGACGGACGTAGGGGCGCGGGTCGAGGCCCTGGCCGAGCAGGTGGTCCAGGACCTCCTGGTGGGCCTCGGCGTGGATGGCCTCCTGGCCGATGAAGCCGAGCACCTCCTCGCGCAGCTGCTCGTCCCGGATCAGCGGCAGGGCCTCCTTGAACACCTTGACGAACCAGCGCTCCCCCTCGGGCAGCAGCAGGTGCAGGACGTTGATGATGTGGGTGGCCACCGGCTCGTCGGGGATCCAGTGCAGCGGCAGCCCGGACCAGTCGAAGCGCACGTCCCGGGGCTCCAGGACGAGGCTCTCGTGGACCCGGGCGGCGGGGCCGGCGAGGACGGGGACGGTCACGGCGGGGGCGGTCACGGCGGGGGCGGTAGGGACCGCGGGGACGCCGGGGACGGGGGCGGTGGAACGGGGCATGGCTGGGGCCTCCTGACCGGGGGGCGGGTGGCTCGCGCTCGGTTCCAGGGCAACCTACTCGCGGGTAGAGCCCCGCTTCAAGGGTTTCGACACTCTTATCGACATCAAGTCTAATAAGTGATGTGCGCCGGAACGAACCCCGGGAAACACCAAAGCCCCGCCTCGGCCGGCGGGGCTTCGTGGTACGGGCGACCGCTGGGCCGTCAGACGGCCATCGCGAGCATCAGCGGCGCGGCACGGGCCGCGAGCAGTTCGGCGGCGGCCTTGAGCCGGTGCACATTGCCGACCGGCATCGAGGTGGCCAGGCAGCCGACGGTGCTGCCCGCCGTCACCGGGACGGCGGCACAGACCGTGCCGAGCGCGTACTCCTGGAAGTCCAGCACCGGCACGGTGGCGGGCTGGCGCTCCAGCCGGTGCATCAACTGGTCGGCGTCGACGACCGTCCGGGAGGTCAGCCGGGCCACCGGGTGCCGGGACAGGTGGTCCCGGCGGGCGTCGTGGTCGAGCTGGCTGAGCAGGCACTTGCCGATCGCGCTGGCGTGCGCGGTGGCCCGGAAGTCCACCCACTCCTGCACCGCCGGGGCGTCGTCGGCCGCGGCGACCGCCTCCACCGACAGCTCGCCGTCGTGGTAGCGGCTGAAGTACACCGCCGCGCCCAACTCGTCACGCAGTTCGGCGAGTTTGCGGTTCAGCCGGGCCCGCACCAGCTGCTCCCGGTTGTGCTGGCCGAGCAGCGCGAAGGTGCCGCCGAGCACCCAACCGCCGTCCTGGCACTGGAGATAGCCCTCGATCTCCAGGATCTCGGCGAGCCGGCGGACGGTCGGCAGCGCCAGGGACGTCTCCCGGGCGAGAGCGACCAGGGTGGCGCCGTCGGGGTGCCGGTCGACGGCCTCCAGCAGTCTGAGGGCGTGCTGCAGGGAGGTGAACGGACCGGGCTCGCCCTGGTCCAGCGTGGCGTGACGACCCGGGGCTGGTGTCGACATGTCGTCCCCTTCCGATGTCCGCCCGCGAAACCACCCGCAAGCTTCTCCAGCCTAGCCACCCATGGGCTCCGGCAGTTGTCCTCCGCCAATATTGGTGGAGGTTGCACGAAGGACTTGACTGGCACCGGCCCGGCCGTTACGTCCGCGCCGGGATCCGGCGGCATCCACCCGGGGTGTCGGACGGTCAGATTCCGAGCAGACTCCGGACGGCCGCGCGGCGGCGGGCGGAGTACCCGTCGTCCGGACCGCCGTTCGCGCCGTCATCCGCGCGGTCCGCCGGCCAAAGCGCGGCGACGGCGGCGGTGGCCGCGGACCGGCCGGACAGCGGGCGGGCGGCGGTCAGCGCGGCGGCCTCCTCGCCGGCCAGGCCCGCCCCGGTCAGGGCGGCGACGGCCTCGGCGGCCGGGACGGCGTCGAACCAGCGCAGCGCGAGGGCGGCACGGCCCGCCTCGGTGAGCCGGCCGGTCAGCCGGAGCCGGGCCAGGCCGCCGTCCGGGTGGACGTTGATCCGCACATGGGTCACCGGGCGGCCGGCGTCGAGCCGGAAGCGGTGCCGGGTGTCGGGCTGGAGGCGGGTACGGGGCAGGAGCTCGAACCAGCCGGCCGCGTCCTCGGGCGGGTCGCCGCCCGCGGAGGCGTCGTAGCCGGTCAGGTCGGCCCAGCCGGGCGCGTTGGCGACGAAGTGGGTGGTGTCCACCTCGACGGCCAGGACCTCGCCGCCGGCGGCCAGGGCGATCCGCACCCAGTCGTTGGCCTTGTCGCGCCGACGCCTGGTCTCCCAGCCCTCGCCCATGACGGAGGCACGGCCGGGAGCGTTCAGGTTGTGCGGGGAGGAGAAGTAGCGGTCGGACGCCGCCTCGGCCACGCCGCCGTACTCCTGGGCGGCCAGGTCGAAGGTGAGACCGTCCAGCTCACGGGGGTCGGGCAGCACCTCGCCGTGCACCCGCAGCCGGGCGACGCCGCCGTCCGGGAAGATGTTGAGGCGGACGTGGGTGAAGCGGGCCGGGCTGTCGACGGCGAACTCGTGCGCGGTGTCACCCCGGAGCGGGGTGCGCGGCACCAGTTCGACCCACGCGGCGGCCTGGAGTTCCTCGGGCGAGGGGTGGCCGGGCACCGAGGCGGCCTCGACCGAGGCGCTCTCCGGGTGGTTGCCGGTGAAGTGGGCGGTGTCGACGATCACGCCACGGATCACGCCGCCGGCGCCGAGCCGCACGATCGTCCAGTCGTGGTCGTCGTCGGCGGGGTGCGGCTGGTCGGCGCTGACGCCGCGGCGGCGCTTGGACTCCCAGCCGTCCATGATCTGGCCCTTGTGGCCGAAGGTGTGCGGGCGGAACTCGGCGGGCCGGGCGACCAGCAGGTTCTCGGCGTCCGCGAAGGTGTCCTCGTTGGTGGCGACGACGCCGGCGCCGAGCAGCCGGGACGCCAGGTCGACCAGCTCGGTGAACGGGGCACTCGGGGTGTGGACGGTGCTCACTTCGGCTCCTGGGGTCGGGTGATCTGGCGGCCGAAGGGCTCGGCGGCGGGGTCGACCACCCGGCCGCCGAGCCAGGTGGTGCGGACGGTGCCGGTCAGCGTCCGGCCCGCGTACGGGGTGACGGGGTTGCGGTGGTGCAGTTCGGCGGCGCGCACCGCGAACGCGCCGTCGGGGTCGAAGGCGACCAGATCGGCGTCGCCACCGGCGGCGATGGCGCCCTTGGTGCCGGTCAGACCGGCCAGCGCGGCCGGGCCGGCGGCCATCCAGCGGACCACGTCGGCGAGGGTGTGGCCGCGCCGGCGGGCCTCGGTCCAGACGGCGGGCAGGCCCAGCTGGAGGGAGGCGATCCCGCCCCAGGCGGCCGCGAAGTCGCCGCTGCCGCCGAGTTCGGGCAGCAGCTTGAGGTCCGGGGTGGACGGCGAGTGGTCCGAGACGACCGCGGCGAACTCGCCGTTCGCCAGGGCCTCCCAGAGCCGGTCGCGGTTGGACTCGTCGCGGATCGGCGGGCAGCACTTGAAGGCGGTGTCGCCGTCCGGCACCTCCTCGGCCGCGAGGGTGAGGTAATGCGGACAGGTCTCGGCGGTCACCCGGACACCGTCCTCGCGGGCCCGGCGCAGCAGCGGCAGCACGGCGGCGGCGGAGACGTGCAGGATGTGGACCCGGGCGCCGGTGCGACGGGCCGTGTCGAGCAGCCGGGCGACGGCGGCGGTCTCGGCGGCGGCCGGGCGGGAGGCGAGGAAGTCGCGGTAGTGCGCGCCGGGCCGTTGGGGCGCGGCGGCCAGGACGGCCGGGTCCTCGGCGTGGACGATCGCCAGGGCGCCGATCCGGGCCTGTTCGGCCAGCGCGGCCTCCAGGGCGGCCTGCTCGACGTGCGGGAACTCGGCCACCCCGGAGGGTGCGAGGAAGCTCTTGAAGCCGAACACCCCGGCGTCGTGGAGCGGTTGGAGGTCCGGGACGTTGCCGGGGACGGCGCCGCCCCAGAAGCCGAGGTCGACCCAGGCCTGGCCCTCCGCGGTCCGCCGTTTGGCCGCCAGGCCGTCGGGGGTGGTGGTGGGCGGAACGGAGTTGAGCGGCATGTCGACGATCGTGGTGACGCCGCCGGCCGCGGCGGCCCGGGTGGCGGTGGCGAAACCCTCCCACGCCGTCCGGCCCGGCTCGTTCACGTGCACATGGGTGTCGACCAGGCCGGGGAGCAGGGCGGTGTCACCGAGGTCGGTCACCGGCCGGCCGTCGACGGGCGCCGAGCCGTGCGCGGCGACCCGCTCGATCCGTCCGTCCCGGATCAGCACATCGGCGGGGCGTTCGCCGTCCGGCAGGACCACCCTGCGGGAGCGGATCACCGCCGGGTGCGGCGGAGTCTCGCTGGGGGGCATCTGAACCTCCGAAACCTGGGGACGGGTGGAGACACCGAAGGGAACGGCGAAGCAGGTGCGGCAGGGAGCGGCGAGGGAACAGCGAAGGCATGCACGGCAGTTGGGGCCGCGGGTCTGACCCCGACCGGGTCGGCGGCGGCAGCGTGCTGGGAGCCTAGGCCCGCCTTCAACAAAACGTCAACGGCCGATCGCGCGCGGAAGATCAAGCCGCACCGCCCCCGAGGAAGGCGACCGCCAGCCGCTCCCCCGCGACCTCGGCCAGCTCGGCCGCCCTGGTCGTGCTGTCCCCGGGCCGCTCGGCCAGCTCGGTGAGCGCGTACGCCCCGGCGAACCCGGCCGCCCGCCACTCCCGCTCCGACAGCTCCAGCCGTCCCGCCACGGCGACCACCGGGACTTCCGACCGGGCAGCCGCCGCGGCCACCCCGGCGGGGGCCTTGCCGTGCAGCGTCTGCGCGTCCAGACAGCCCTCGCCGGTCACGACCAGGCGTGCGCCCCGCACCGCCTCGGCGAAGCCCAGCAGTTCGAGCATCAACGCGATGCCGGGCCGCATGGTGGCACCCAGCAGGGCGAGGGCGGCGAAGCCCACCCCGCCCGCGGCACCGGCCCCGGGGGCGTCGCGCAGGTCCCGGCCGACGGCGGCGCCGACCAGGTCGGCGAAGCGGGTCAGCCCCTCCTCCAGTACCACCAGGTCGTCGGCGCCGGCACCCTTCTGCGGGCCGTACACGGCGGCCGCGCCGCGCGGGCCGAGCAGTGGGTTGTCCACGTCGCAGGCCACCACGACGCCGGCCCCGGCGAGCACGTCGGCCGACCGGCCGAGGTCGATCCGGGCCAGCCGGCGCAGCGCGGCGCCGCCGGCCGGGAGTTCGGCGCCGTCGGCGTCCAGCAGACGGACGCCGAGCGCCTGGACCATGCCCGCGCCGCCGTCGGTGCAGGCGCTGCCGCCGAGGCCGAGCACGATCCGCCGGGCGCCCAGGGCCACCGCCCGGCCGATCAACTGGCCGACCCCGTACGAGCCGGCCGCGAGCGGGGCGGTCCGGCCGCCGGGGAGGCGGGCCAGTCCGGCGGCCTGCGCCAGTTCGACCACGGCGGTGTCGCCCCGGACGGCGAACGCGGCGGCCACCGGCAGCCCGGTCGGGCCGGTCACCTCGGCCGGGATCCTGGTGAAGCCGGCCGCCAGCGCGGCCGCCAGGGTGCCCTCGCCGCCGTCGGCGACGGGCAGTTCGCGGACCTCGGTACCGGGTGCGGCCCGGCGGATCCCGGCGGCGATCCGTGCGGCGGCCTCGGCGGCCTCCAGCGTGCCCTTGAACTTGTCGGGAGCTACGACCACATGGCCCTGGCGGGGGGTGGCGGGCATGGTGCGGGCCTCACTTCCGGACGGTCTGGCGATGGTCCGACAAGCATGTGCCCTGGGGGCGGGGCTCGGCGCCTCCGCCGCCCGGCGACCGGGTGCGGCGCCCGCCCAGGGGATCGGCGTACGGCCTGCCGGAGACCGGCCCCCGACCGGGACGCGCCCGCGCTCGTCAGGGCTTGTCCGACCATTCGCGTCACATCAACGCGCGGCGGGAATGGTCAGACAAGCCCTAAAGTGAGCAAGTGCGATTGATGGTGGAGTTCACGACAGAACCGTTCGAACTGGAGACGTTCCCGGAGCACGCCGTGGCGGCCCGGAAGGCGGTCGACGAGGCCGGCCTGACCGTCGCGGTCGGCCCGTTCGGCACCGGCGCGGAGGGCGAGGCCGACCAGGTCCTGGCCGCCGTGACCAAGCTGCTGCGGGAGACCCTGGACGCCGGCGCGACCCGGATCTCGGTCCAGGTCAGCGTGCTCGGCGAGGAGGGCGGTAGGCCGTGACCGAGCATGCGGAGCACCCGCTCGCCGCGGCGGTGAAGCCGCTGCTGGACGCGATCGGCGCGACGCCCGTCCCGCCGGCCGAGGCGAAGGGCGAGGACGTGGTGCTGGAGTGGGAGGGCGCCCCGGCCCTGGCCGTCCGGCTGCCGCACCTGAGCAGCGCGCTGGACCGGCTGCTGGCGGAGATGACCCGCCAGTTCGACGGCCGCCCGCTGGCCGAGCTGGACCGCGGGGAGAAGCAGCGGGTGGTCGCCCTCCTGGAGGAGCGCGGCGCCTTCACCGTCCGCCACGGGGTGGAGACGGTCGCCTCGGCGCTCGGGGTCAGCCGCTTCACCGTCTACAACTACCTCAACCGCCAGGACGGTTCGAAGTCCGGCTGATCGCGGCGGCACCGGGGGCCGGGAGTCGGTCCGGACCGGCCGGGACCGGCCCCCGGCGGGCGCGTTCGGCGTATCGCACAACGGAACGCCCCCGCGACCGGGACCGATTCACACCATAACCACCAACTGTTCAACAAAGTGTTGACGGCCCGGGTGGGCAGATCTAGCTTGTGCGGGTGGCGCCACTCTCCAGGAGGTCCACCCGTGACCAACCGCCCCCACGTCCTCGACGCCCTGGCCGCGGCCGACGCCGCCGACCTGACGGCCCTCCTGCTGGAGATCTGTTCCAGCCCCCGCTGGGCCACCACCGTCGCGGCAGCCCGGCCGTGGCCCGACCGCGAGGCCCTGCTCGCCGCCAACGAGGCGGCCATGGCCACGCTGACCACCGAAGACCTGCGCGACGCGATGGCCGGCCACGCCCGGATCGGCACACCCATGGCGGGCGACGCCACCGCCGAGCGCGAGCAGGCCGGCATCCGGGGGGCGGACGGCGCTCTCCTCGACGCCCTGCACGAGGCCAACGCCGCCTACGAGGCGAAGTTCGGCCATGCGTTCCTGATCTGCGCGACCGGCCGCACCGCGGCCACCATGCTCGCCGCCCTGCGCGAGCGCCACCCCAACGACGCCGCCACCGAGACGGAGATCACCCGGGGCGAGCTGCGCAGAATCAACGACATCCGCATCAACCGGCTGCTCGACGGATCCTGACGTACCGTCAGATCCGACAGGTCCCACCTCTGCCATCAGTAAGGTCACTTCGCCCATGACCGGCATCTCCACCCATGTGCTCGACACCAGCCTGGGCCGCCCGGCCGCCGGCGTCCCGGTCGAGCTCGCACTGCAGACCGAGGGTGGCTGGCAGGTGCTCGGCGCCTCCGTCACGGACTCCGACGGCCGGGCCGAGGACCTGCCGGCCGCGGAGGCGGGCTCGGTCGTCCGGCTCCGCTTCGGCACCGCCGCTTACTTCGCCGCGGTGTCGGACGGGACGCCGTTCTTCCCCGAGGTCGCGATCGTCTTCACGATCGCGCCCGCGCAGCACCACTACCACGTGCCGCTGCTGCTGAACCCGTTCGGATACTCGGTCTACCGCGGAAGCTAGGCCACTTCATTGATTGGGAGCCATGCCATGGCCCATGTGCTCGGCCAGAACCAGTACGGCAAGGCGGAGAACCGCATCGTCCGGATCAGCCGCGACTCGACCCGGCACGAGATCAAGGACCTGAACGTCTCGGTCGCCCTCTCCGGCGACTTCGAGGACGTCCACCTCACCGGGTCGAACGCCAACTGCCTCCCCACCGACACCACCAAGAACACCGTCTACGCCTTCGCCAAGGAGCACGGGATCGAGTCGGCCGAGGCCTTCGGCATCGCGCTGGCCCGCCACTTCGTCGACAGCACCGACCCCGTCCACCGCGCCCGGATCCGGATCGAGGAGTACGCCTGGGACCGGATCAGGACGTCCGACGGCTCGGCCCGCTTCACCGGTCCGGAGGAGACCGGCCACTCCTTCGTCCGCAACGGGCAGGAGACCCGCACCACCGAGATCGCCTACGACGGCGAGACCGTCCGGGTCATCTCGGGCCTCAGGGACCTCGTCGTGCTGAACTCCACCGACTCGGAGTTCCGGGGCTACCTCAAGGACGGGTACACCACGCTGCGGGAGGCCTACGACCGCATCCTCGCCACCCAGGTGACGGCCCGTTGGGCGTACGGCTTCACCGGCCGGGGCGACGAGGCCCGGCCCAACTGGAACCGCTGCTACACCCAGGTCCGCCGCCATCTGCTGGAGGCGTTCGCCGGGACCTACTCCTACTCGTTGCAGCAGACCCTGCACGCGATGGGCACCCGGGTCCTCGACAACCGCGCCGAGGTGGACGAGGTCCGCCTGGAACTCCCCAACAAGCACCACTTCCTGGTCGACCTGGAACCGTTCGGCCTGACGAACGAGAACGAGGTCTACTACGCCGCCGACCGGATGTACGGCCTGATCGAGGGCACCGTGCACCGCGAGGGCGTCACCCCGGTCATCCCGGTCGCCTGACCCGGAGCGCCCCCGTGACCGCCGCCGGGTACGCGGGGGCCGTCGCACCCCCGCTCAGCGTGCTCCCCCGTCGGCCCTCCCCCCAGGAGCCCCACCATGGCAGTCCAGCCCCCGCCCGCCGGCCGGCGGATCGTGATCGAGAACGTCGCCGTCGCGACGGTCGACGCCGACGACACCGAGTACGCCCGCGGCCACGTGGTCGTCCTCGGCAACCGGATCGAGTCGGTCGGCGACGGCCCCGCCCCGCAGTGGCCGGACAACGTGGTACGCCGGATCGACGGCGAGGGCCACCTCCTCACCCCCGGCCTGGTCAACACCCACCACCACTTCTACCAGTGGATCACCCGCGGCCTGGCCCAGGACGCCATCCTGTTCGACTGGCTGGTGGCGCTCTACCCGACCTGGGCCCGGATCGACGACCGGCTCGTCCACGCCGCCGCCCAGGGCTCGGCCGCCGCCCTGCTCAAGTCCGGCTGCACGACGGCCGCCGACCACCACTACGTCTTCCCCCGGGACGGCGGCGACATCCTCGGCGCCGAGATCGAGGCCGTCCAGGAGCTCGGTCTGCGCTTCACCGCGCTGCGCGGCTCGATGGACCGCGGGAAGAAGGACGGCGGGCTGCCGCCGGACCACGCGGTCGAGTCGACCGAGGCCGTCCTGATCGCCTCCGAGGCCGCCGTGGACCGCTACCACGACGCCTCCTTCGACTCGATGCTGCGGATCGCCATCGCCCCCTGCTCCCCCTTCTCGGTCTCCACCGAGCTGATGCGCGAGACCGCCCTCCTGGCCCGCCGCAAGGGCGTCCGGCTGCACACCCACGGCTCGGAGACGGCCGAGGAGGAACAGTTCTGCAAGGAGCTGTTCGGCATGGGCCCGACCGACTACTTCGAGTCGGTCGGCTGGCTCGGCGAGGACGTCTGGATGGCGCACTGCGTCCACATGGACGACTCCGACCTCGTCAAGTTCGCCGAGACCGGCACCGGCGTGGCGCACTGCCCCTCCTCCAACGCCCGCCTGGCGGCCGGCATCGCCCGCGTCCCCGACATGCTGGCGGCAGGCGTCCCGGTCGGCCTCGGCGTGGACGGCACCGCCTCCAACGAGTCCGGCGAGCTGGGCACCGAGCTGCGCAACGCCCTGCTGATCAACCGGCTGCACGGCTCCCCCACCGCGCTGACCGGCCGGCAGGCGCTGCGCCTCGGCACCATGGGCGGCGCCCGGGTGCTCGGCCGGCAGAACGAGATCGGCTCCATCGAGGCCGGCAAGCTGGCCGACCTCGCCCTGTGGAAGATCGACGGCATCATGCACTCCTCGATCGCCGACCCGGTCGCCGCCCTCACCCTCGGCGCCCTGCCCCCGCTGACCGCCCTCTTCGTCAACGGCAACGCCGTGGTCGAGCGGGGCCGGCTGACCACCGTCGACGAGGACCGGATCGCCCAGGCCTGCGCCCGTGCCGCCAGGGAACTCGCCACCCGCCCCGGCTGACCCTCCCTCCCCCTTGGACTCACGACCGCGGCGCCGCCCTGCTGGAGCGGCTGGACGGACCGGGCGGAGCGCTCGTCGTCACCGGCGATCCGACCCGCACGGAGCCGCGTCGCGCCACGCACGCCGCCCGGACCGATCCGGTCTCCCGCCGGAACGCCGAGGACTGGCTGGGCATCGCGGCCGTTCTGCGGCTCACCCCGGCCCTCTTCGACCAGGCGGGCCGCCTCGCACCCGGCGGGACACTCCGGTCGCTGGACGGCCATCCGTGTGGCCGCCGCGCTCAGCGTGGCGCCGTCGGTGGCCTGGTTCCTCGCCTACGACAAGCGCCTGGTGGAAGCCGCCGAGGCCGTCGGCCTCCGGACGACCACCCCGGCATGACAGCGGACCGCGGCCCCGGACCCACGGCGGGGGTCCGGGGCCGCGGCGTGGCGGGGCAGGCGCGCCGGCCGCCGCCACTGGGCGGAGCGGGGCTCAGTCCAGCAGGGGAAGCGCGGGGAGGGTCAGGAAGTCCACGAACTCCTCGGCCAGGGCGACCTGTTCGAAGAGCGCGGCGGCCTCGTCCCAGCGCCCGCCGGCGTAGGCGTCGGCACCCAGCCCGGCCCGGAGCCCGGCCAGCTCCTCGGCCACCAGCCGCCGCACCAGGGCCGCGGTGGCCTTCTCGCCGGTGTCGGCGAGCACGACGCCGTTGTGGATCCACTGCCAGACCTGCGAACGGGAGATCTCGGCGGTGGCGGCGTCCTCCATCAGGTGGAAGATGGCGACGGCGCCGAGGCCACGCAGCCACGCCTCGATGTAGCGCACGCCGACCTGGACGGCGTTGTGCAGCCCGGCGCGGGTGCAGCTGCCGCCGGCGCCCGCGATGTCCAGCAGCTGGGCGGCGGTGACCGGTTCGGCCGGGCCGGGGTTGTCCTTCTGGTGGGGGCGCTCACCGAGGACGGCGTCGAAGGAGGCGCGGGCGACCGGGACGAGGTCGGGGTGGGCGACCCAGGAGCCGTCGAAACCGTGGCCGGCCTCGCGGTCCTTGTCGGCCTTGACCTTCTCCAGCGCGGCGGCGGTGACCTCGGGGTCGCGGCGGCTGGGGATGAACGCGGCCATGCCGCCGATCGCGTGGGCGCCGCGCCGGTGGCAGGTCCGCACCAGCAGGCGGGTGTAGGCGGCCATGAACGGGGAGGCCATGGTGACGGTGTTGCGGTCGGGCAGGATGTAGTGCTCGCCGGCGTCGCGGAAGTTCTTGACGATCGAGAACAGGTAGTCCCAGCGGCCCGCGTTGAGCCCGGCGGCGTGGTCGCGCAGCTCGTAGAGGATCTCGTCCATCTCGAACGCGGCGGTGATGGTCTCGATCAGCACGGTGGCGCGGACGGTGCCGTACGGGATGCCGAGCGCGGCCTGGGCGTGGGTGAAGACGTCGTTCCAGAGCCGGGCCTCGAGGTGGCTCTCGGTCTTCGGCAGGTAGAAGTACGGGCCGGAGTTCGGGTCCTCGGGGCCGCGCGCGATCAGCCGGGCCGCGTTGTGGAAGAAGTAGAGGCCGAAGTCGAGAAGGGCGCCGGCCACCGGGGCACCGTCGACCAGCAGGTGCGTCTCGTCCAGGTGCCAGCCGCGTGGGCGGACCACCACGGTGGCCAGTTCGGCGGCGGGCCGCAGGGCGTACGCCCTGCCCTGCGGCCCGGTGAAGTCGATCCCGCCCTCGAAGGCGTCGATCAGGTTGATCTGGCCGCCGACCACGTTCTCCCAGGTCGGGGAGGTGGCGTCCTCGAAGTCGGCGAGCCAGACCCGGGCGCCGGAGTTGAGGGCGTTGATGACCATCTTGCGGTCGGTCGGGCCGGTGATCTCGACCCGGCGGTCCTGGAGTGCGCGGGGGGCCTCGGCCACCCTCCAGTCGCCGGCCCGGATGTGGGCCGTCCCGGGGAGGAAGTCCAGGGTGCCGGCCTCGGCGATCTCGGCGCGGCGGGCCCTGCGGCGGGCCAGGAGCTCCTGCCGACGGCCCTCGAAGGCGCGGTGGAGTCCGGCGACGAAGGCGACCGCCTCCGGGGTGAGCACCTCCTCCGCCCGGTGGACGCGCGGACCGGCGACGGTGACGGCCGGAGCGGCGGAGAGGGCGTCCGGGGGCACCCCCGGCCCGGGGCTGGGCGAGGGTCCCTGATCTGTGGCCATGGGCAGGACACTCCTAAGGCGGTTGAGCCCGACGAAGGGAGCTCCGGCGGGAACTGCCTCGAACCGAACCCGGCTGCCGGAGGGCCCGATTCTGTAAGGTGGAGACTAGTTTCCGCGATACAGAATTTCAACGGTTTGTTGAAGCGATCGCGGAGGCTCTGATCCTCCCCCCACAGTGAAGGGAACGCCGGTGGTCGCCACCCCCGAGACCGCATCGACGACGGGCACGGACCGCGCGAGCGGCGGCGTGCAGTCCGTCGAGCGCGCCTTCCAGCTGCTGGAGGCGCTGGCCGACTCCGGGGGCATCGCGACGCTCAGCGAGCTCTCCACCTCCTCCGGCCTGCCCATGCCGACCATCCACCGCCTGGTTCGTACCCTCGTCCAGCAGGGCTATGTCCGCCAGGACACCACGCGCCGCTACACCCTGGGCCCCCGGCTGATCCGGCTCGGCGAGACGGCCGGCCGGCTGCTCGGCAGCTGGGCCCGCCCGTACCTGGCCGAACTGATGGAGGCCACCGGCGAGACGGCCAACCTGGCCGTGCTGGAGGGCGGTGAGGTGGTCTACGTCGGGCAGGTGCAGTCGCGGCGCTCGATGCGGATGTTCACCGAGGTCGGGCGGCGGGCGCAGCCGCACTGCACGGGCGTCGGCAAGGCCCTGCTGGCGCAGCTGCCGGAGGAGGAGGCACGCGCCGTCCTCGGCCCCGACCCGCTGCCCGCGCACACCTCGTACACGCTGACCGACCCGCAGGAGCTGATGGCCCAGCTCGCCGAGGCGCGCGAGCGCGGCTATGTGGTGGACGACCAGGAGCAGGAGATCGGGGTGCGCTGCATCGCGCTCGCGGTGCCGGGCGCGCCGACCCCTGCGGCGATCTCGGTCTCCGGCCCGGAGGCGCGCATCCGGGCGCTGGAGGAGCAGGACGGCAGCTCGTCGCTGGTGCCGGTGATGCACCGGATCGCGACCCGGCTGGGGCAGGTCCTCGCGCCCTGACGATCCGCCGGTCCGGCCGCCGGTGAACACCGGAAGTCGGGCCGGCCGACTTCCGGTGCGGGTTTTCCCCCGTTCGAGCGGCCGGGGGCGGGTTGCGGCAGCGGCGGGGAGCCGGTCGGCCAGGCTGTTGCGGACGCGGCCCGCGACGGCGCGGGCACCGGGAACGCAAGGGCAGGGTGAGCGGCGATGTCCCGCAGAGGATCCGTTCGTGGTTCGGTTCAGGGATCGGACGGGGGTTCGGCCCCGGGAACGTCGGCCCCGGGATCGTCGGGCCGGCGGGCCGCGGTGCGCGGCGCTGTCGCGGTGGGTTCCGCGCTGACGGCGGGTTGTGCGCTGACGGCACTGACGGCCGGGCCCGCCTGGGCCGGTCTGCAATGGCCGGCCACGGCCGCACCGTCGACCGCCCCCTCGGCCGGGCCCGGCGCCACGGCCGCGACGGCCTCCGACTCCGACCTGGAGGTCATCGGGCTGGACCCGGACCCCGCCGCACCCGGTGGCACCACCACGGTGCACGCCGTCGTCGGCAACCGCGGCCCCGACCGCACCGCCTCGCCGTTCACGGTGGTGGTCACCCTGCCGGCGGGCGTGACGCCGGAGGGCCCGTACTTCCCGGAGAACTGCGCCCCGTTCCAGGACGGCCACCGGGTGCACTGCACCTTCCCGGCCGGCCTGCCCGCACTGCGGAGCGCGACGGCGCTGATCCCGGTCCGGCTGGCGCGCACCGTCCCGGCCCCCGGAACGCTGCTCGGGGGCTGGGTCTCGGTGCGCGGCGACGACGACCGGAACACGTCGAACGACAAGCAGCCGTTCGCGATCCCCGTCGTCGAGACGGAGATCCGCTGACGGAGATCCGCTGACGGAGATCCGCTGACGCGGACCGGCTGACGGCGAGCCGGTGACGGCGGCCCGGGCGTTGTCGCGCCCGGGCCGCCGGCGCAGGCGGCCGGTCAACAGGGCTCCGGGGCCGGTCAGTCGAGCCAGGCGTCCACCTGGCTCATCGACTCCGGCGCCCAGGCCAGTTCCAGGTGGTTGAGCCCGGCGAGCAGCCGGGTGCCGCCGACCGTACCGATCCCGGTGGTGTCCAGCGCGCTCGCGGTGAAGACGATGCCGTCGCTGGGCCCCCGGTTCTCGTTGAGGACTCCCGGGATGTCGGCCGAGCCGCCCGCGAGCAGGTAGCCGCGGACGGCGGCCGGGACCCCGGCCCGCTGGAGCGGTCCGATCAGCGAACCGGCGTCGATGGCCGCCTGGATGCCCTGGCCCGAGGTGTAGAAGCCCTGGCCGCCGTAGTACGTCGTCCACCAGTCCTGGGCGGTGCCGTCCACCCCGTAGGTGCCGTCCCAGCGGGCGAGCAGCTGCCGCTGCCCCGGGTAGCAGTCGTGGCCGCCGCTGGGCAGCACGCCGAGGCAGGGCTGCGAGGTGTACGTGCCGTAGCAGGTCATGAAGAGGTGCGGGGACGGCGCGTTGGCGCTGCCGCCGCAGGCCGGCCAGGTCGCGAGCGAGAAGGCCCAGCCGTGGGCGTACACGTAGTCGAGGCCGCCGTTCGGGCCGCCGAGCGTGACCAGGCGGCGGACGTCCCCCGCGTATGCCCGGCCCCAGGAGGGGCGCACCGAGGAGACGTACGCGCGGGCCGCGACCTCGCCCTTGCTCCACGCGACCACGTCCACCTGGGGGACGCCGAGCCGGGCCCGGATCAGCGCGACGGCGTCGCCGACGGCCTGCGCCTGCATCAGGTTGTCGCCGTTCTTGTGGGCGAAGTTGATCGCGAAGACGCGGTGGCCGGTCGAGGCGAGGTACTGGGCCAGGCCGGTGGACGGACAGCCGGACGCACCGCAGCTGCCGCTCTCGCCGGGGTTGGCCCAGGCGCGGTCGGCGTTGTCGTTGGCACCGTGGACGAGCAGGACGGGGGTCTGGCGGCTGCCGGTGTCCCAGCCGGCCGCCGAGTAGAGCAGGAAGCGGCCGGAGAACGGTTGGCGGACGCCGCCGAAGTACGTGAGACGGGCGCCGTCCTGGTCGCCGCGGCCGTCGGCCGGGTACTGCTCGGCGTGGAAGCCGGCGGTGGTGTCCAGATAGCGCTCGACCTTGGCCCAGCCGTTACCGGGTGAGGGGTAGGTCGCCTCCAGGGTGAGCGGCGCGGCGGCCGAGGCCCGGGGCGGCGCGCCCAGCAGGAGGGCGGCCAGGGTGAGCAGGACGGCGGCGAGGGCGGCGGCCGGGCGTCTGGAGTCCCTGCCGTCGCGGACGGGGCTCATGCCGCTTGCGGCGTGCGGATCTCTGGCGGGGTTCATGGGCGGCTCCCTGGTCGGGCCCACGTCCCGGTGGGCCGGAGCCTGCACGGTACGGTCGGCCCGCCGGAGCGCCCATGTGCCGGTCGCACACCCGGCGGGCGGCCGTCGTGGCGCTTCGCGCCGTGGCGTCCCCGGGCTCCGGCGCCCCGGGGCCATGGCGATCCCCGTGCCGTGGTGATCCGCGCCGTGGGGACCGGTGCCGTGGGACCGGTGCCGTGGCGGGTGTCCCCGAGTACGCCGGGAAAGGTCGCCGGGTCGGATAAGTTGGAGGTCCATCCGTACCGCTCCGCACAAGAGACGAGGACACGCCCAACCATGACCGCGCCCCTGCCCGCCTTCGCCGGCCGTACCTATCTCTTCCAGGTCGACAACGGTGCGGCCTTCCGCAACGCCTACTCGGCCGACGGCAAGCGGCTGCGCTGGGAGGGCCTCGGCGAGTCGGCGGGCCAGTGGGAGGACGTGACGCTGCACGTCGCCGAGGTCGGGCCGGAGCTGTACTTCGTCAGCTGGACCGAGCAGAGCGGCATCACCGTCAGCCATGTGATGGACCTCGCCAGGCTGACGGTGCGCGCCTTCTGGACGTACGAGGGCGAGGGTGGCCGGGTCGGCGAGCTGCACACCGGGACGCTGGAGCCGGTGGCCTGAGCAGGCCTTGAGCCGAAGCCCCGGCCCCCGCCCCCGCCCCGGCCCCGACGCCCCGCCGGAACCGGCCGGGCTGTCAGGGGCCGGCAGGGCGGCCGGGGGCTCAGACCGGCTGGCCGGGCACCCGGAGGTGCTGGGAGAGCCACTCCAGCGAGGACGGCAGCAGCTTGCCCCAGGTCTCGAAGTTGTGGCCGCCGGTCTGCAGCATGCTGTACGACACCTTCATCGGGCTGTGCACGGCGGCCACGAACTGCTCGGTGTCGCGCCGGTATTCACCGTCGCCCTCCTTGGTGCCGGCCAGCAGCACGGACGCCTTGGGCTGGGGCAGGTTCTTCAGTCGCCAGATCAGGTCCGCCTCGTTGCGGCGCTGCTCGCTGCCCTTGAAGAGGTCACCGGTGGTCGGGTCGTCGGCCGCCTGGTAGTAACCGGAGAGCGAGACGGCGGTCGGGAAGACCTCCGGGTGGCGCATGGCCAGCTTGAGCGCGCAGTAGCCACCGGTCGAGTTGCCCATGAAGCCCCACGCCTGCGGGTCGGCGGAGACCCGGAACGACGCCTGGATCGCGGACGGGACGTCCTTGGTGAAGTACGTCTCGGACTGTGCGCCACCGGGGATGTCCTCGCACTCGGTGTCCTGCGGCAGCGCGGGCGAGGGGCGCATCAGCACCATCACGGTCGGCTGCATCTTCCCCTCCTGGAGCAGCTTCAGCGCCGCGCCCGGGTAGTTGAGGCGGGTCACCAGGTTCTTGGCGATGCCGGGGAAGCCGGTGCTGACGATCACCGCCGGGAACTGCTTCTGCGCGTACTCCGGCTGGAAGTACTGCGGCGGCAGGTAGACGTACCCCTCGGTGGAGAGCCGGGTGGTGGCCCCGTCGATCCGGACCTCGCGGATCTCCCCGGACTTTCCGGGGTCGCGGCCGAGCGCCCCGCCGCCCTGGACCTCCGCGTGCCCGATGGTCTCCACCCGCAGCCGGCCGGAGGCGTCCACCTTGTTCTGGATGACGACCGGGCCGTTGTCGCCGGTGCCGAGCAGGTCGTCCCAGCTGCTGTAGAAGGCGAAGTAGTTGTTCGCCACCAGGCCCAGCGCGGCGAGCACGGTGAGCTGGGTGGCGAGCAGCGTGCCGATCCGGCCGAGCACCGCCTGCCAGCTCCGCTTCGCCAGTCTCGGCCACAGCCAGACGGTGCCCGCCATCATCACGACGGCGATCAATACGGTCAGCGCCAGCACCTTGTGGCTCGTCAGACCCATGTCCTACTTGCTCCCACGCCTCGAACTCCCCGTCCCCGCCCCTAGGGCCTGTCCGACGGACAACCCCTAGGACATCCAGGACGGCCGCCCCGGTTCCCCCGCTCGTCGCGGAAGCCCCCGCCGAGGCGCGATCAACCACCCTAGCGGTCCGGGAGGCTGCCGCGGACCCGCCGACCAGCGGGTATGCGGGGTGACGGAGGCGACAGGAGCGGGACGGGGGCGCGGGTCGCCGAGGGCGCGCCGGTGGTCGCGGGCGCGGACCCGGCCCGCCGGATCACGAGGAACGAACGGGCCGGTCCGTCAGGGCGCCGCCCACTCGGCGGCGAAGGCGCGGGCGGGGTTGGCGGTGAGGAGCTGGTGCGGGAGGGCGGGGCCGAACTCGCGGGCGAGGCGGGGTGCGAGCGCGGTCAGGAGGTGGGTCGGGCCGGGGCTGTGGCGGGCGCCACGGGTGGTGGTGTCGCCGCCGAGGAGCAGCTGGGCGGCGTGGCCGGCCTCGGCGAGGGCGGCGATGGTGTCGAACAGGTGGTGGTCGGTGGCGTGGTGGGCGCGGGAGGGGCCGTCCAGCGCGAGGTAGGCGCCGGAGGCGGCGAGGTGCCGGTGCAGCCGGAGGTCGGGGAGCCGGTTGAGGTGGCCGAGGACGATCCGCCGGGGCGGGACGCCGTACCGACCGCAGAGCAGGTCCAGGACGTCAAGCGCGGCGGTGCCGAGTTCGTGGTGGACCGCGATCGGCGCGCCGGTGGCGTGGTGCGCCTCGGCGGCGGCCGCCATCACCCGGCGGGTGTGCTCGCCGAGGCCGTGGTAGTCGCCGGCCACCTTGATCAGTCCGGCCCTGGTGCCGGCCGGCGCCCCGCGCAGGCCGGTGGTCAGCTCGGCGGTGAACAGCCCGGCCAGTCCGTCGTACAGGTCGGCGAGCCCGTCCGGGTCGTAGTGGACGGCCTGGTGCAGACCGGTGGCCGCGACGAGGTGGACGCCGGCGCCGCGCGACAGCCCGGCGAGCGCGGCGCCGCCCCGGCCCATGCCGTGCGGGGTCCACTGGACGAGCGCCCGGCCGCCGGCCGCCGCGAAGGCGCGCAGCACCTCGGCGGCGGCCCCCTGGTCGTCCAGTTCCTCGCCGGGCAGCCGGGGGCTGCGGAGGAAGAGGTGGTCGTGGGAGTCGCAGACGCCGAGTTCGGCCGGATCGAGGTCGCCGAGCACCGTCCGGACGGTGGCGGTCACGCGGCATCCGGGTCGGTGGTGTCCTCGGCCGCGGCGGCGTACTCGGCGAAGGCCGCGGTCGCGGCCCGCAGGCCCGCGAGCGCCTTGGGGACGCCGACGTAGGGCGCGAGGTGGACCAGCACCTCGGTGATCTCCTCCCGGGTGAGGCCGATCCGCAGGCTGTTGCGGACGTGGTCGGCGAGCTGCGGCTCGACGCCACCGAGGGCGGTGAGCGCGGCCAGGTTGGCGACCTGGCGGTCGCGCGGGGAGAGGCCGGGCCGCTGGTAGGTGCCGCCGAACAGGCTGGTGACGATCCAGTCGGGGAAGCCGGGTGCCACCTCGTCCAGGCCGCGCAGGGTGTCGGCCTGGGTCTGCGGTCCGGCGAGGTCGTTGAGCAGCGCGTAGCCGGCGGCGCGGTCGAGCGGGGCGGGGGTGAGGTCGGCGGGTTCCATCGGGTCGGGCGGTCCTTTCACCAGTGGCGGCCGGCGGGCAGCCGGTCGAGTTCGGGGCGGCAGAGGTGCAGTACGCGGTAGTGGACGCCGGGCTCGTCCTCGGGTGCGTCGCCGTGCCAGAGCGCGATCCGCAGCAGCTCCCAGCGGGCCGGGTCGACGGCGACGGCGGCCGTGTGCAGGCCGGGGTGGTCGGGCAGCCCGGCAAGGGCCCGCTCGACCGCCTCGGCCGGGTCCGCGTCCTCCGGGAGCCGTTCGATACGGCGGGTGGCGGCGGCCGGGCTCCCTGTCGCGGTGCCCCGGCGCAGTCCGGCTCCGAGCCAGTGCCGGACGGCCGGGCGGCCGAAGTCGGCGCTCACGCCCCGGAAGCCCGGGCCCCAGAGGAAGCTGTTCATCCCCTCGGGGGTGCGCCAGAGGTAGAACGGCGCGTACTGGTTGACCGGTGAGCCTCCTCCGGTCTCCGGCCGGGAGGCGGCCCCGCGTCGGCCGCGCTCGCGCACCAGGTACGCCTTGAGGCCGAGGCCGGGGTAGTCGTCGAGCAGGTGGCCCTTGTCGGCGACCCGCTTCCGGATGATCCCCATGTCGTAGTCGGCGGGGAGGGTGATCTCGTACTGCATGGCGTGCACGGGCGGTACCTCCGGAACGGCCGGGCGGGACGGGGCGGGGCAGGGCGGCGGGCGGTGCGACGCGGGGACCGGGCCTCAGCGGGAGCGGTGGGCGGCGAGCAGGCCGAGGGCGCCCCGGACGGCCTGCTCGAACGGTTCGGCGGAGCCGGCCGCGCGGGCGAGGACGTAGCCGCCCTGCACGACGGCGACCACCGCGGCGGCGGTGTCGGCCGGGTCGGCACCGGGGATCAGCTCGCCGGCGGTCTGCCCCTCGGCCACCAGTTCGGCCAGCCGGCCGCGCAGCCAGTCGAAGGTCTCCTCGACGGGCGCGCGCAGCCGCGGGTCGGCGATCACCTCCGGGTCCTGGGCCATCCGGCCGATCCGGCAGCCGCGCAGCACGTCGCGTTCGCGGTGCAGATAGGCCGCGATGCGGTCGTAGGCGGTGCCGGGCCCGGCCAGGTCGGCCTCGGCGACGGCGCGCAGCTGCTCGGCGCTGCGGCGCAGGGCGGCGGCGGCCAGATCGGGTTTGCCGTCGAAGTGGTGGTACATGCTGCCCTGGCCGACGCCCGCGCGCTGCTGGATGGCCTTGGGGCTGGTGCCGACGTAGCCGCGCTCCCAGAGGAGTTCCTGGGTGCTCTCGATGAGACGGTCCTGGGTTGCCATACCGATCACTGTACATACCAGTAGGTACAGAACGCCAGGGGTGCACCGGGAACGGCCCGGCCGGGCACGGCCCGACACACCCCGACAGATCCCGACAGGCCTGCCGAGGGCCGTGGGCCGCCCCCCGGCGGTCCACGGCCCTCCCTGTGATCGTCGTCCCCCGGAACGGCGGGCGGCATTCCCCCGGGCCCCGCGGTCCGGGTGAGGTGTACGTCACCCCCGAGGGGCCGTCAGGGCAGCTCCCGCCGGATCACCGGGGCGACCTCGCTCGCGAACAGCTCCAGCTGCTCGTGCTGGACGTCCTCGGTGAGCGAGTCCACTCCGATCCCGACGACCTCGTTGCCGAAGGCCTCGTGGTAGCGGTGGATCTTCTCGATCACCTGCTGCGGGCTGCCGACCAGCGCCGAGCCGCGCTCCAGCGCGTCCTCCAGCGACTCGAACGGCGAGTTGTTGTGCTTGCCGGCCGCCGAGTTGAACAGCGCGTCCCAGTACGGGCGGAAGCCCTCGACGGCGTCCTGCGAGCGCCTGGCGATGAACAGGCCGCCAAAACTGGTGCCGACCCGGGCGTCCTTCGGGTCACGGCCGTAGTGCTCCCAGCGCTCGCGGTAGTGGTCCACCAGGGCCTTGTACTTGGCCAGCGGGTGGAAGGAGTTGGCGGAGAACAGCGGGTCCCCGTAGCGGGCCGCCAGGTCGGTGGACTGGGTGCTGGTGGCACTGCCGTGCCAGACCGGGATCGGGTCCTGGAACGGGCGCGGCGAGATGGTCGCGTCCTTGAGCGGCGGCCGGGTGCCGCCCTCCCAGGTCACCTTCTCCTCGCGCCAGAGCCGGCGCAGCAGAGCGTAGTTCTCGGCCAGCGCGTCCCACTGCCGTTCCTCGGGCAGGCCGAACAGGTCGAAGTGGCGCGGGTCGTTGCCCTTGCCGATGATCAGTTCGAGGCGGCCGCCGGAGAGTTGGTCGAGCAGGGCGTAGTCCTCGGCGACCCGGACCGGGTCCAGGATGCTGAGCACCGTCACGGTGGTGAACAGCCGGATCGTCGAGGTGCGGGCGGCGATGGCGCTGAGCAGCACGGGCGGCGCCGGGGAGAGGAACGGCTCGCCGTGCCGCTCCCCCACCCCGTAGCCGTCGTAGCCGAGTTCCTCGGCGGTGACGGCCTGGTCGATGACGTTGTGCAGCTTCTCGTTCGGGGTGCGCCGCACACCGGTGACGGGGTCGGGGCCGTTGGCGACGAGGGACGAGACGGTGAACCGCATGGCGGTCTCCTTGTGGGGCACTCGGTGGGAGTTCGGCGAGGACGGCGCGGCGGCCCGGGCTGAGCACTCCGGACACGGCCGCGCTCACCCGGGGGCGGCACCGGGGAGGGATCGCGCGGAATCGGCTCGGTGGCGGCGTCAGCGCGAGGTGCTGCGGGGACGACAACAGCGCAGGGGTGCGGCGTACACGGACATACCGACTCTCCCTCGCCTCGCACACACACGATCCACCGCGAGCATATGCACCGCTCAGGAACGGGGCAAGAGCTTGATCGGAGGGCCGGGGCTGGCAGGATGTCCGGCATGACCTACCTCGCGGCGGATGACCGCTATGCCTCGATGACCTACCGCCGGGCCGGCCGCAGCGGCGTACAGCTGCCCGCCGTCTCACTGGGCCTGTGGCACAACTTCGGTGACGCCCAGCCGCTGGAGGTGCAGCGGGCGGTGCTGCGCCGCGCCTTCGACCGCGGCATCACCCACTTCGACCTGGCGAACAACTACGGCCCGCCGTACGGCAGCGCCGAACGCAACTTCGGCTACCTGTTCGCGCAGGACTTCCGTCCGTACCGGGACGAGCTGTTCATCGCCACCAAGGCCGGCTGGGACATGTGGCCCGGCCCGTACGGGGACGGCGGCAGCCGCAAGTACCTGCTGGCCAGCCTGGACCAGTCGCTGGGCCGGATGGACCTGGACTACGTCGACATCTTCTACTCGCACCGCTACGACCCGGACACTCCGCTGGAGGAGACGATGGGCGCGCTGGACTCGGCGGTGCGCGCGGGCAAGGCGCTGTACGCGGGCATCTCCAACTACCCGGCGGAGCAGCACCGGAAGGCGGTGGAGATCCTGCGGGAGCTGGGCACGCCGGTGCTGATGAACCAGTCGGCGTACTCGATTCTCAACCGCTCCGTGGAGGAGGGCGTGCTGGACGCGGTCGGCGAGACCGGGACCAGCCTGATCTCCTACTCCCCGCTCGCCCAGGGGCTGCTGACAGACCGTTACCTCGCGGGCGAGGTGCCGGCCGGATCGCGGATGTCGGTCGGGCACTTCCTGAACAAGGAGGCGCTGACCGGCCCGAAGCTGGAGCAGCTGCGGGCGCTGAACAAGGTGGCCGAGCGGCGCGGGCAGACGCTCGCGCAGCTGGCGCTCTCCTGGGTGCTGCGCGACGAGCGGGTGGTGTCGGTGATCATCGGCGCCAGCTCCGTCGCCCAGCTGGACCAGAACATCGACGCGCTGAACGGCGGTCCGCTGACGGCCGAGGAGCTGGCGGAGATCGACCGGCTGAGCCGCTGAGGACGGCGCGCGGCGCGGCCCCGGCGCCCCCGGGTGGGGCGTTCGGGCCGCGCCGCGTGACCTGGCCGGCGCCGTTCACCCTGCTGACCGGTGCGCTACCGGCGGGTGACGCCCAGCGCCGGTAGCACCGTCTCGGCCACCCGGTGGGCCTCTTCGAGCAGCGGGTTGCCGGAGAGTATGAAGGTGTCCACGCCCAGCGACTCGAACTCCTGGAGGCGTTCGATCACCTGGGCCGTCGAGCCGACCACCGCCGTACCGGGACCGGGGCGGAACAGGCTCATCCCCGGCCAGAGGTTCGGGTAGCTCTCCAGCTCCCGGGCGCGGGCCGGGACCTTGCCGCCGTGCTGGCGGAACTGGCGCTGCCAGCCGACCCCGTCCTCCCCCTTGGCACCGCCGAGCTGGCGCGCGTAGGTGGCCTCGCTGGTGACGTCGAGCAGCCGGTCCGCGGCGGCCCAGGCCTCGTCCTCGGTGTCGCGGACGATCAGGTGCAGCCGCAGCCCGATCCGCAGGGTGCGCCCGTACGCGGCGGCGCGTTCGCGGACCAGGTCCAGCTTCTCCTTGAGCAGGTGCGGCGGCTCGCCCCAGGTGAGGTAGACGTCCACGTGCTCGGCGGCCATCTCGATGCCGGCCGCCGAACTGCCGCCGAACCAGAGCGGGATGCCGCCCGGCTGGACCGGGGTGAGCTCGCGCAGGCTCGCGCCGGCGTTCTTCAGGTTGTAGAACTCGCCCTTGTGGTCGAAGACTTCGCCCGAGGTGAGGCGCTTGACGATCGACCAGTACTCGGCGCTGAGCCGGTAGCGGTCGTCGTGCTCGACGTCCAGGCCGTACTCGCGCAGCTGCGCGGTGGAGCCGTTGACCACGTTGAACCGCAGCCGGCTGCCGTGCAGATGGTCGAAGCTGAGCGCCATCTTGGCCAGCAGGGTGGGCGAGACCAGCCCGGGGTGGATCGCCAGCAACGGCTTGAACGCCGGGGTGGTGGCGGCGGCCAGCGCGTTGCCGAGGTCCCACACGTCGTAGAGGTCGGTGGCGAGCAGGGCGCCCGTGTAGCCCAACCGCTCCACACTGCCCGCGAGTTGCTGGAGGTAGCGGAGGTCCGTCGGGCGGCGCCCGGCCGGCTCCCACGGGTAGTGGCCCTCGCGCGGGATGATGTACCAGAGGAATTCGGAGGCCACGACTCAGACCGCCTTGGCCAGTGCGGCGGCCACCGGGGCCTCCAGCGCGGGCAGATGGGCGTCGGCGACGGTCAGCGCGCGGCCGATGAAGCCGACCCCGTGGAAGATGTCCGCGGCCTCCTGCTGCTCGGCCACGAAGGCGGTCGTGGCGGGCTCCAGCCGCCACGGCAGGACGGCCAGCGCACTCTGCCAGTCCTCGGCGGTGCCACCGAGGTCGTCGGCGGCGATCGCGGCGGCCTCGGCCAGGTTGGCGGCCACCCAGGCGTCGGCCCGGCGCAGCGCGGCGCCGATCGCGGCCACCACCTCGGGGCGGTCGGTGGCGAAGTCCCGGCGGGTGAAGAAGACCGAGCGGTCGGTGATGAAGTCCCCGGTGCGGATCAGCTCGCGGAACTCCCCGGTCCGGCGGGCGGCGGCCAGTTCGGCGCCCTGGGCGATCCAGCCGGCGATCTCGCCGTCACGCAGCCGCTGCGCCGGGTCCTCCCCGGCGGCCGGGCGGACCGGGGTGATGTCGTCGGCGTAGGAGAGGCCCTCGGCGTGCAGCGCCTTGGCGAGCAGGTGGGTCTGCCAGGAACCGATGCCGAGGACGACGGTGCCGCCCCTGAGGTCGGCGACGGCCCGCACCGGACCGTCGGCACGCACCAGCAGCGCGCCGTGGTCGGGGCGGGGCGCGGAGACCGCCGCGTACACCAGGTCGTACCCGGCGGCCTGGGCGGTGACCGGCGGAGTGGAGCCGGTGCCGCCGAAGTCGATGGTGCCGTCGGCGAGCAGTTCGCCGGTGCGGGTGCCGTCCGCGTAGCGGTGGAACACGCCGGTCTCGCCGAGCGGGGCCAGTTCCTCGTTCAGGTAGTCCAGGCGGGAGAGGTAGTAGAGCGAGGGGTTGCTGGCGTGGACGCCGAGGGTGATGGCCATGGGGATCAACTCCATTGGTGCTGAGCGGGGTTGCTGGGCGGGATTGCCGGAAGGGTCAGGGTGGTTCGGGGCGGGTCGGATCAGTGGACGCCGAGGTCCGCGAGCAGTTGTCGGCGCAGCTCGGCGAAGGCCGGGTCGGCCGGGTCGCGGGGACGGTCGACGGTGACCCGCTCATCGCGGACGAGGTTGCCGTCGCGCAGGACGGCGACCCGGTCGGCCAGCCGGACGGCCTCCTCCACATCGTGGGTGACCAGCAGGACGGCCGGGCGGTGGCGGCGGACCAGGTCGCCGACGAGGTCCTGCATCCGCAGCCGGGTGAGCGCGTCCAGGGCGGCGAACGGCTCGTCCAGCAAGAGCAGTTGGGGCTCGCGGACGAGCGCCCGGGCCAGCGCCGCCCGCTGCGCCTCGCCACCGGAGAGGGTGGCGGGCCAGGCGTCGGCGTGCTTCTCCAGGCCGACCTCGGCCAGCGCGGTGAGGCCGGTCTCCCGGGTGGCCGCGCCACGTGGCAGGCCGACGGTGACATTGGCGAGCACCCGCTTGGAGGGCACGAGCCTGGGCTCCTGGAAGACCACGGTGCGCACCGGCGGAACGAGGACGGTGCCGCCGTCGGCCTTGTCCAGGGCTCCCAGGATCCGCAGCAGGGTGGTCTTGCCGGTACCGCTGGCACCGAGCAGCGCGACGAACTCCCCGCGCGCGATGGACAGATCGACGCCGTCGAGGACGGCCCGGGTACCGAACACCCGGCGCAGACCGCGGATGTGCACGGCGGGGGACGCGACGGTGGTCATCGGCCTGCTCCTTGGGTGGCCTTGCGCCAGGGCATCAGGAACCGTTCCAGCACACGGACGATGCCGTCGGCGGTGAGGCCGAGGAGTCCGTAGATCAGGATGCAGACGGCGAGGATGTCGGTGCGGGAGTAGTTCTGCGCCTGGGCCATCAGATAGCCGATGCCCTCGGTGGAGTTGATCTCCTCGGCGGCGATCAGCGCGATCACACTGAGCGTCATGGACAGCCGCAGGCCGGAGAGCAGCGAGGGCAGCGCGCCGGGCAGCACGACCGTACGGACGATCGCCCAGCGGCCGAGGCCGAAGCTGCGCATCGCCTCGATCAGCTTGCGGTCGGTGTTGCGGACGCCGCCGGAGGTGGAGACGTACATCGGGAAGCTGGTGGCGACACCGATCAGGGCGATCTTCGCCGTCTCGGTGATGCCGAACCAGACCATGAAGAGCGGCACCAGGGCGAGGAAGGGCACGGTCCGCAGGACCTGGACGGCGGAGTCCAGCAGTTCGTCGCCGAGCCGGAAGAACCCGGTGACCACGCCCAGCACCAGACCGGTGGCGGCTCCGAAGACCAGGCCCAGGCCGGCCCGGGTGAGCGAGACCGCGAGGGCGTCGGTGAGCTGGCCGTTGCCCCAGAGCTCGCCAACCGCCTCGGCGACCTGGGCGGGCGAGGCGAGCACGTCCTGGGTGAGCACGCCGGTGGCGGAGGCCAGGGCCCAGCCGCCGAGCAGGGCGAGCGGGCCGATGGTACGCAGGATCACGGCGAGGGCGCGCGGGCGGGGCGCGGGCAGCCTGGTCCGGGGGACGACCAGGCCGGCTTCGAGGGCGGCCGCGGTGTCGGCGGGGGTGTGGCCACCGGCGGCCACCGGTGCCGCCTCTGCCGGTGTCGTTGCGGCCGGTGTTGCCGCTGGTGTTGCCGCTGTCGAGGGGGCAGGGCTCACTTGGCACCGTCCGCGATCTTGCTGATGTCGATCAGGTACGGCTTGACGTCGACCGGCTGCTTGGTGACCTTCTGGTCGGCGAAGAACTGGGCGACGGTGCCGAAGCGGGCGATGTCGGCGTCGGCGATCACGTCGGCGGTCGCGCCCTGCTTGCCGATGTTGACCGCGATGTCCTTCTCTGCCGGGGTGACGGCGGTCGGTCCGGAGTCGGTGAAGACGTTGAGGTAGGCGGCCGGGTCGGCCTTCTCCTTGAGGCCGTTCTCGTGCAGGTAGGTGTAGAAGGCCTTGACCACGTCGGGGTGCTTCTCGGCGAAGCCGTTGCGCACCGCCCAGACCGCGTAGTTGTCGGAGCCCACCTCCTTGCCGTTGACCAGGAAGTGCGCGCCGGAGTTGGCGATCGACGGGGTGGAGAAGGTGTTCCAGGTGGCCCAGGCGTCCACCTGGCCGGAGTTGAAGACGCCCGAGGTCTGGTCGGCGCGCAGGTAGACGCGCTCGACCTTGTCGGCCGGGATGCTGTTCTTCTCCAGCGCCTTGAGCAGCAGGTACTCGCTGGTGCCGCCCTGGGAGACGGCGACCTTCCGGCCGACCAGGTCCTGGACGGACTTGATGGGCGAGTCGTTCTTCACCAGGATCCCCTCGCCGACGCCGTCGGGGGCGGTCTGGGCGAACAGCTTGAAGCCGGGCTTCTGGGCGAGCGCGGCGACGGCCGAGGTGATCGAGCCCAGCGCGACGTCCAGCTGGTCGGCGGAGAGCGCCTGGGCGGCGGGGGCGAACGGGCCGGCGCTGCCGGTCCAGGAGACCTTGGCGTGGACGGCGGCCAGGGCCCGGTCCAGCGAGCCGTCCTTCTTGCCGAGGGCGAGGAAGCCGTTGTTGCCCGGGTCGGGCAGTCGCAGGACCACCTCGGCCTTGCCCCCGCCGTCGGCGGAGGCCTTGGCCCCGTCGGCGGACGAGCCGCAGGCGGCCAGGGCGGTGGTGGCGAGCAGCGCGGTGGCAGCGAGGGCGAGGCGGGGGGTCTTCACGGGTCAACTCCTGATGGATCGGCAGCTGGTCGGGGGCTGCTGATGACGGGCGGTGGCGGAGGGGTGGGCGAGCGGTCGGGCGGGCGGGCGGTCGGGCGGGCGGGCGGTCGGGCGGGCGACAGGTAACGGGCAACGGGTAACAGAAAACGAAATCTGTTATCCGTCATCTGTTTCCTGTTTTCTGTTTTCTGTTCCCTGCCGCCCGTCAGTCGCGCACAGCCGCGCGACGACGGTCGAGCAGCTCGCGGGCCGCACGCAGCGGCTCGGGGTCGGTCCAGGCACGGATGTCGACGGCCGCGTCGAGGAAGCCCTGGCCGCGCAGGAAGCGCTCCTGCTGCTCCAGCAGACCGAGGCGCTCCTCGGAGAGGTCGAGATGCAGGGCGCGGTGGCTGCCCGCCGCGTACGCCCCGGTGACGCCCTCGGCTCCGGCGCCGGTCTCGGCCTGGAGGATCCGGACCACCTCGGCGGGGTTGTCGACGGCCCAGTCGGCGGCGTCCAGCAGGACGGCGAGGAACCGGACCACCAGGTCGGGGTGGTCGTCCAGCAGACGCTGGTGGACGGTCACCGGGCGGGGCGTGCCGTTGTTCACCCGGGTGCGGCGGTCCGGCGCGGTGTCCAGCTTGACGGCGACCTCGGCGCCGAACCGGCGGGCGGCCTCGACGGCGAGCGCACCCTTGACGTAGACCGCGTCCACCACACCGTCACGCAGCGCGGCGAGTTCGGCGGCCCACTGGCCACCTCCGGGGGCGGCCGGCACATCGACCAACTCGGCTTCGTCCAGGGTGAGTCCGGCGAGCGAGAGGGCGCCGTGCAGCCCGGCCAGGGCCATCGCCCGCCAGAAGTCGATACCGATCCCATGACGTGGGACGGCCAGACGCAGACCGCGCAACTGCCCGGGGGTGGTGATGCCGCTGCCGGCCCGGACCAGGACGACCTGGCGTTCCTCGATCCAGGTGAGGCCGATCAGCCGGGTCTGCTCACCGCGCGAACGGGCCCAGAGCGCCGGGACGTTGCCGCCCTCGCGGAACAGGCCGGTGAGGGCGTGGGTGTAGTGGTGGTCGGCGGCCACCTCCGGCGGCGCGTCCTGGAGCGAGCGGACGGTGATGCCGTCGGCGGCGAACTCCTTGGCGAGCCACCCCTGGTCGGCGGCGATGCCGGTGGCGGTGGGGACGGGGCAGCGAGTGAACCAGAGGGTGTCCGGGGCGGCTTCGGAGGTCGCCTGGGCGCTGGGGGCGTGACTGGGCACGGTGGTGGGGTTCCTCTGCAACGGGGAGTGCGCGGGCGCGGCTGGGCGCGGCACAGGGCGTGGAGCTTCAGGGAGTGCGGGAGGCGCGGGGAGGCGTCAGCGACAACAGGCGCAGGGGGCGGGGCACCGGTGGGTCGTCACGGCGCTGCTCCTTCCTGCGGGTTCGGTGGTTCCTGTGGTCCTGCTCGGTAATGCTTGGTGCTGTTCGGTACTGCCCGGTACTGCTTGGTGCTGTTCGGTGTTGCTCGACACCACTCGGCCTTGCTCGGTCCTGCTCGGTGGCGATGTGCCGAGCGTTCCACGGCAAGGGAGCACGAAGCAAGCCTTTGCCACATGGTGGGATCACTTGTTCATGAACGCCATTCCATTGCAACGCCGCCGACACAATCCCGAAGCACTGGCTGCCATAGTCTGGAAGTGACTTCGGTGAACCAGCCGGAGCGTCGGACAGAACGCGAGGTGCCATGGCCGAGGCCGCCACCGCCGTCCAGAGCCCGCCGGCCGGTGCGCAGGCCGTCCAGCGGGCCCTCGGGCTGCTGCACTGTTTCCACGACAACGGCCCCGACCTGAGCGCCTCGGACCTGGCCCGCCGGATGGGCCTGTCGGTCTCCACCGCGCACCGGCTGGCCCGGACGCTGGTCAGCGCCGGCTTCCTGGAACAGGACGAGCAGACCGCCCGGTACCGGCTCGGCCCGGCCGTCGCCGAACTCGGCCAACTCAGCTTCCACCAGCGGGGACTGCACCTGGCCGCGCCGGAACTGGACCTGCTCGCCAAGCGCACCGGCGCCACCGCGGACCTGGCGATCCGCAGCGGGTCGCACGCGGTGATCCTGGTCGGCGCCTCGGTCCGCCCGGACACCGGGCTCGGGCTGCGCCGGCCGCTGCACTCCACCGCGCTCGGAAAGGTGCTGCTCGCCTGGCCGCGCCAGGGGGACGCGGGCGCGGCGGCGCTCGGCCCGCTGCACCCGTTCACCGACCGGACCATCACCGAACCGGAGCGGCTGGCCGAGGAGTTGGCGAAGGTCCGAATAGCCGGCTTCGCACTCAACGACGGCGAGTCGGCCGCCGGGGTGCGCACCGCGGCCGTCCCGGTCCTGGACCGCTCCGGGCAGGCCCGGTTCGCCCTGGCCGTGCGCTCGACACCGGCCCACCTGACGGACGACCGACTGGACTGGTTCCTCGGGCACGCGCGGACCTGCGCGAGCGCACTGGCCGTCCTGTTGCTGCCGCCCGACCAGCGGGCGTGACCGGCCGCCCGTCGAGCGAATTTCCCTGACGTATCGTCAACGGGGCCGGGCGGGCCTGACGTCCGCGATGGACGAGCGGCCCGCCCGGCCTGGTTCAGCGGCGGTTCACGCCACCGGGGTGTACTTGTAGCCGACCCGACGGACCGTCACGATGCTGTCCCGGTAGGCTGATCCGAGCTTGCGGCGCAGCCGGGCCACGTGCACGTCCACCGTGCGGCCGTCGCCGACGTGGCCGTAGCCCCAGACGGCGGAGACCAGGTGATCGCGGGTGTGCACCCGCTGCGGGTGCTCGGTCAGGTGGGCCAGCAGCTCGAACTCGAGGTAGGTGAGATCGAGCAGCCGTCCGTCGACATAGGCGTTGCGGCGCTCCACGTCGACGGCGATGCCCCGGCCGGCGGGCCGGACCGGCCGGACCGCGGCGGGTCCGGAGACGGCGGCGGCCGCCGCGGCTCCGGTCGGCCCGACGGGCGGAGTCTGGACGACGGCGGGAGCCGTGACCGGGGCCGCCACAAGCGGGTTCTCCGCGGGCACGAGCACCAGGTACCCGACCATCGGGTGCCCGGTCGCGCCGCCGAACTGCGTGCCGAACTGCGCGCCGTACTGGGCGAGCAGAGCCTGCGGCAACGCGCCCTGCGGGAGCGCGGCGACGACGGTGGCCCCCTCCGGCAGCGCGGCGAGCAGGGCCTGCGGCGCCTGCGGAGCCGGGGCGGTCTGCGGGGCCTGGACGGCGGACGGGTGCTGCGAGGCACCGGGGTGCGCGGAGGCGCCGGGGTGCTGGGGAACGGCCGCCGGGCGCTGCGGGGCGGACCCGCCGTGCCATCGTTCGGCGGTCGGGGGGAGGGAGCGGACCGCGCGCAGGTGCGGGGTCGCGGCGGGCAGGGGAAGGGTGGCCGTGGAGGAAGAAGACATGGTGCCGCTCATTTCGCGCGTGACGGACGGGGTGGAGTCGTCTGCGCGTCGACCGGGCGAACTGCCGGGGGCTGATTTGAGGTCAGCGGGCGGAGAGCCGGGACGCGCTGGGCGAACCCGGACACGTCTGGTCGAACAGGTGCGGCTGCCGGGACGGCCAGAACGGCTCGAGGTCGGAGTGACCTCGGCTGCTGTCCACGACGTTGTTCATGCACGTATTCAACCATGTGAACGGACCGTTGCAGCGCACCGGGAGTGTCGCCCCCGTCACGCGGACGGTAGCGGCGGCAGGGCTGGAGCTGGGGCAGGCGAGGTTCACTGGTGCTCTCCGCGAAGCGGGCCGGGGCAGGTGCGGCGCGCCGGACGGGGTGTCCGGTACGGCCGGGTCGACGAGTTGACGGAACGTCAGGAACGTCGGGAAGGGATGGCCCGGTCGACCCGGCGGGCTGTCGACGGACCGAGGGCGGGCTGACCGGTCACCGACAGCAGGCGCTGCAGATGAGCGCGTGGTCGATGTACCGGCGGATCGTCAGCGTCGGCGTGACGGGGGTGGGCACGGTGACGGCACGCCGGTGGTCGACGGTCACGGTGCTGCCCTCCCCCACGGTCTCGGTACGTCCCGGCGGCAGGGCCGGACGGCTTTCGCCCACTGAGCCTTCCACGCCGCGCCGGTCAAGGCAACCTTCCATGCGCCGGACGTCCGGGATTCGGACGGCCGAATGAGACGGCGCGGTCGGCTCAGGCTCCCGCCGACGCCCCTCGGCGGCGTACGGCGGCGTGCTCGACCAGCGTGACCAGCAGCTCCTTGCCGTCCTCGCGGCGCCGGGCGTCGCAGAGCAGCACCGGGATGTCCGCGTCGAGGTCGAGCGCGTCGCGGACCTCCTCGGGGGAGAACACCTCGGTACCGTCGAAGCAGTTCACCGCGACCACGAAGGGGATGCCGCGCTGCTCGAAGAAGTCCACCGACGGGAAGCAGTCCGCCAGCCGCCGGGTGTCGGCCAGCACCACCGCGCCGAGCGAGCCGCGCGCCAGCTCGTCCCAGACGAACCAGAACCGGTCCTGGCCGGGGGTGCCGAACAGGTAGAGAGCGAGCCCGGGCCGCAGGTCGATCCGGCCGAAGTCCATCGCCACCGTGGTGGTCCGCTTGGCCTCGACACCCGCGGTGTCGTCCACCGGGCGGCCCAGCTCGCTGAGCTCCTCCTCGGTGCGCAGCGGGCGGATCTCGCTGACCGAGCCGACCAGCGTCGTCTTGCCCGCGCCGAACCCGCCCGCGACGAGGATCTTCACGGCGACGGCCGGTCCGCCGCGCCAGCGCGGATCGTTGGCCCCCGGGCCGGCGGGAACGGCGGCACCGGTACTACCGGCGGCACCGGGACCGGGACCGGAAAAGGCGGCGGAAGCAGCGGCGTCAGAGCGCACGGAGTCCATTGATCACGTCTCGCAGCAGGCGCTCGTCCGGCAGCTCGGCGAGCGGAACGGGTCGGGTGACGCTGATCAGCTCGGCGTCGTAGAGGTCGCCGAGCAGCACCCGAACCACACTGACCGGCAGGTCGGTGTAGGAGCCCAGCTCGGCGACGGACAGCGGCTCCCGGCGGCACCAGGCCAGGATGGTCTGGTGCTCCGGGTCGAGCACGTGCGCGGGCACGGCCCCCGAACCGGGTCCGGGCTCGACGGCGGTGATCAGCGAGATCAGGTCGAACAGGCCGTCCTCGACCGGTCGGGTACGGCCCCGGGTCATCGAGTACAGGCGCACCACCGGGCCGGCGTCGTCGTCGAACCAGCGCTCGTCGACCGGGGTGCGCGGCCGGAACAGGTCGACCTCGGGCTCGTCCCCGCCCGGGTCGTCCCGCTCCCGCCTCGGCTCGTCCTCCGCCATCGGACCGCTCATCTCCCCGGCGGGGCGGTCTCGGTGCGCGGCTCGGCGGCCAGGTGCTCACCGACCCGCTTGACCAGCAGGGCCATCTCGTAGGCGATCTGGCCGATGTCCGCCTCGGCCTCGCTGAGCACGGCCAGGCAGCTGCCGTCGCCGGCGGCGGTGATGAAGAGGAACGCCTCGTCCAGCTCGACCATGGTCTGCCGGACGCCGCCGACCTTGAAGTGCCCGCCGGCGCCCTTGGCCAGGCTGTGGAAGCCGGCCGCGACGGCGGCCAGGTGCTCGGCGTCCTCGCGGTCGAGGTCGCGGGACGCCCCGGTGGCCAGTCCGTCGCTGGACAGGATCACCGCGTGCCGCAGGGCCGCGACGCGCCCCACCAGGTCGTCCAGAAGCCAGTTGAGGTCCCCGGACGGCTGCGTCGAAGTGGTCATGAATCTGTTCCTTCCGCTGGAGCGGGTGGTGCGGGTGGTGCGGGTAGTACAGGTGGTGCGAATCGTGCCGGCGGTGCGGGTGGTACGCGGCGCGCCAGGGGGGCCGACGCGCCGCCGGACGGCGCGGGCAGAGCGGCCGGCGCGGGCGCCGGGGAGATCGCCCGGCGGGCCGGGTCGGGCGGGCTCCAGGTGGGTACGGCGGCGGGCCGGACGGACGATCGGGACGATGCGGCCGGCGTGCCCGAGGCAGGCGGGGTGCCCGTACCGCGGCCTCGGGTGAAACCGCGCTGGAAGGAGGCGAAGGTCGCCCGCGCCTCTTCCGGCAAGCGCTCGCGGGCGGATTCGGCACCGGCCGCGGCCCTCTCGGCCTCCTGTCCGGCACGTTCCTTGAGCTGCGGGGCGAGGTTGGCCTGCCGGATGCGGCGCGGCAGGGCACCGTCGGCGGGCCGCCGGTCGGCGGGGCCGGAGTCCGCTGGTCGGGAGCCCACGACACCGGGGTCCACCGGGCCGGCGTCGGCAGGACCGACGTCAGCAGGACCGGAGCCCGCCTGCGGCACACCCGTCCGGCGGTGCCGGCCGGTGCCGGACACGGTCTCACCGTTCGGCGCGGGCACCAGCACCGGCCCGCCCTTGACCCGCGCCCGGCGCGGCAGACCTCCCGGCGTCCGGGTCGGTTCGGGCGCCGACGGACGCGGCCCGCCACTCCCCCGGTGCCTCCCGCCCTGCGCCGCCTCGGCCGCACGGCCGCCGCCCCGGGCACCATCGGCGCCCTCCGCACCGAAATCGCCGGAATCACCTGAATCACCGAAATCGCCGAGGCCACCGGATCCGCCGACCTCGCCGAGGCCACCGCCCTCGCCGCCCAGCGCGGGCACGGCGACCAGGTCCCGCTGGCCCCGCCGGGCCTGGGCGGCCCTGGCCTGGGCGGGCCTGGCCTGGGCGGGCCTGGCCCTGCCGCCGACGGCGGACGCGGCGGACACGGCCGACGCGGCGGCCGGGGGTTCGGGCAGTCCGTCCGGCGCCTCCGCCAGCAGCTCGCGCGGGATCAGCACCACCGCGGTGGTCCCCCCGTACGGCGAGGGCCGCAGATGGACCCGGATGCCGTGCCGCCGGGCCAGCCGGCTGACCACGAACAGCCCCAGCCGGTCGGTGTCCGCGAGGTCGAACTCCTGCTCCACCGCGAGCCGTTCGTTGATCTCGCCGAGTGCCTGCTCGCTCAGTCCGAGCCCCCGGTCGTCGATCTCCAGCGCGAAGCCGTGCGCCACCACCTCGCCCTGGACGGTGACCTGGGTGCTCGGCGGGGAGAACACCGCCGCGTTCTCGACGAGTTCGGCGACCAGGTGGGTGACGTCCGCGACCGCGCTGCCGAGCAGCCCGGTGCCGGGGAACGGCCGGACGGTCACCCGGGCGTAGTCCTCCACCTCGCCGACGGCGGCGCGCACCACGTCCACCATCCGCACCGGCTTGCGCCAGGCACGCCCCGGCGACCCGCCCGCCAGGATGATCAGGCCCTCGGCGTGCCGCCTCATCCGGGTGGTGAGGTGGTCGACCTTGAACAGGTCCTCCAGCTCCGCCGGGTCCTCGGTGCGGCGCTCCATGGTGTCCAGCAGGGTCAGCTGGCGGTGCAGCAGCACCTGGCTGCGCCGGGCCAGGTTGACGAAGACCGCCGCGACGCCGCGCCGCAGTTCGGCCTGCTCGACCGCGGCCTCGACGGCGGCCCGCTGCACCGCGTTGATCGCCCGTCCGACCTGCCCGACCTCGGCCGGCCCGAACTGCAGCTCCGGCGCCTCGGCCGCGACGTCCACCGCCTCGCCACGCCGCAGCCGCAGCATCACCGAGGGCAGCCGGGTACCGGCCAGTTCGTTCGCCGCGTTGCGCAGGCCGATCAGCTCGCGGACCATGCCGCGGCCGATCCGGTACGAGATCATGATCGAGAGCACCACCGCGACCAGGCCGATCGCACCGGCGATGCCGCCGCGCCAGAGCAGCCCGATCGCGTACGAGCGTTCGCGGTCCCCGAGGCTGCCGGCCAGCCGGGAGTTGATCGCGGCGAGGTCGTCCAGCGCCCGCTCGGCGGTCTCCCGCCAGGAGTCGCCGCCGATCGCCCGGACCACCCGGTCCGGGCCGCCGGCGCCCACGAAGTCGGCCTCGGCACGGGCCAGCGCGGCCCACGCCTCGCCGCCGCGCAGCGCGATGTAGTCGGCCTGGTCGACCGGGTCCAGCTCGGCGATGTAGACGGTGAACAGGGCCTGCTGGTTGTGCAGGGCGTCCAGCGCCACCTGGTACTGCTCGGCGGTGACCCGGCCGGTGGTGGTGCGCAGCCCCTCCATCGCCGCGTCCTCCTGCGCGAGGTACTCGCGGGCGCGCACCAGTTCGTTCAGGATCGTTCCCTGGCGGGGCAGTTGGCCGCTCTGGCGGGCGACGTAGGCGGACCGGAAGCCGAAGGTGGGCTTGATCAGGTCGCTGTACTGACCGAGCGCGAACTCCCAGTTGAGCGCCGTACGGTTGATCTGGCCGCGCAGCGGGGCGAGTTGGTCGGCGGCGGCGAGGATCTGCACATAGCGGCCGCGCTGGGCCGCGTCCAGCCGGCCGGCCGCGCCGCTGTCCTTCTTGACCCGCAGGACGGCGAGGTCACGGTCGGTGACCGCCTGGGCCTGCTCGAAGGCGTCCCGGGCGGCCCGCGAGCCGGGGTCCGCCAGCCGCTGGACGGCGGCGCGGCGTTCGTTCTGCAGGTCGTCGGCGTACCGGTCGACCGGCGTCCCGAACTCCTTGTACGTACTGCTGACCTCCAGCTGGGTCCAGACGTCTCCGGTGGTGGCGAGCGTCGCGTACACCCACAGGGCGGTGAGCGCGACGATGGGCACCAGGAGCAGCGCGATGATCTTCGCGCGGATCGAGCTGCTGCGCAGACGCATGGAGTCCTCGGTCGGGAAGTGCCAGGCGCGGACGGGGAGCGGTTCGAGGCTTCGGGAGCCCGGACGGAGGTCGGCTGACGGTCGGCTGGGGGTGGTGGCTGCGGGTCGGCTGCGTGTCAGGATCTCGGCCGGATCACAGTCGGATCGCGGCGAGATCGCAGTGAGATCGCGGTCGGCTGGAGGCCGGCTGGAGGTCGGTTCGCGGACGGGTCGTGGGCGGGTCGTGGACGTCGGATCGGGCCCGGCCGGGAGGGCCCCGGTCGCAGGTCTGCGAGAGCCTACTACGCCCTGACCACTCGTTCGAGGGTCGAATGCCCACTCTTCGCACCCCCGCCCTGATCATGTCCGAATCATCCCCGACATCCCGGATTCACCCATCACGCGCCCTGCCCGGACCGCTCCCCCCGGCGGCACTTTCCCCACGCGCCGGTGCCGATCTCGTCGCGTCACGGTCACAACCCTGGGCAGTGGCAGAGCAATCCGATAGTTTCGCTGCACCTGCCCGACCGTCCAGCGCGCCGCCGATCCGGACGCCCCACGGGCCCGGCAGGCAGGGCCGCAACAGGATCGGGGGCGATGTGCGCGAGTTCACCACCCCCGCCCTGGACCGGCCCCCGGCCGCCGGCGGACTGGCCGACTCGCTGTACGACACCGCCGAACGCACGCCCGAACTGGTCCAGCTGGCCCGCCAGGACGAGGGCTCGCAGGAGTGGCGCGAGGTCACCGCGCTGGCCTTCCGCGACGAGGTGCTGGCGCTCGCCAAGGGCCTGCTGACCCGGGGCGTGCGGTACGGCGACCGGGTCGCCCTGATGTCCCGCACCCGCTACGAGTGGACGCTGTTCGACTACGCGCTGTGGTCGATCGGCGCGATCCCCGTCCCGATCTACCCCACCTCGGCGGCCGAGCAGGTCCGCTGGATCCTCGCCGAGACCCAGGCGGTGGCCTGCGTGGTCGAGGACGAGGACCACGCCATGACGATCGGCGCGGTCTGTGACGCGCTGCCGGACCTGACCGGCATCTGGCAGCTGGACCGTGACTGCGTCACCGCGATCACCGAGGACGGGCGCGGGGTGCCCGACTCGCTGGTCCACCGCCAACGGCTCGGCGTCGCCGCCGAGAACATCGCCACCATCGTCTACACCTCCGGCACCACCGGCCCGCCCAAGGGCTGCCTGATCACCCACGCCAACCTGACCGCCGAGGCCGACAGCCTGATCGGCGGCTGGGCCGACGTCTTCCAGGACACCGGCGGCGGCCAGCCGTCCACCCTGCTCTTCCTCCCGCTGGCACACGTCTACGCCCGGGCCGTGCAGGTCGCGGCGATGCGCGGCGGGTTCCGGCTCGGCCACCTCCCCGAGGTCTCCACCGACGTCCTGTTACCCGCCCTCGCCTCCTACCGGCCCACGTTCCTGCACGCCGTGCCCTACATCTTCGACAAGATCTTCCAGCAGGCCCGGCGCTCCGCCGAGCGGGCCGGGCGGGGCGAACTCTTCGAGCAGGCCCGGCAGGTGGCCGTCGACTGGGCCGCCGCCCGGGAGCGCCGCGCGTTCGGCCACGGCCCCGGCCCGGGCCCCAAACTGCGGTTACGGCACCTGGCGTACGAGCGGACCGTCTACCAGCGGCTGCGGTCCGTGCTCGGCGGACGGGTGCGCACCATGGTGTGCGGCGGCTCGACGCTCCGGCGGGAGCTCGGCCTCTTCTTCACCGGCATCGGCCTCAACATCTACGAGGGCTACGGCCTGACCGAGACCACGGCCGCGATCACCGCCAACCCGGCCGGGCGGCAGAAGCTCGGTACGGTCGGCCACCCGCTGCCCGGCGCCTCGGTGGCCATCGCCGACGACGGCGAGGTGTGGGTGCGCGGCGGCAGCGTCTTCGGCGGATACCTCAACCACCCGCGCTGCACGGCCGAATCGCTGCACGACGGCTGGTTCGGCACCGGCGACCTCGGCTCCCTGGACGAGGGCGGCTACCTCTCCATCACCGGCCGCAAGAAGGACCTGATCGTCACCAGCAGCGGCAAGAACCTCGCCCCCGCCGCCCTGGAGCAGCGGGTCCAGGCGCATCCGCTGGTCTCCCAGTGCCTGGTGGTCGGCGACGACCGCCCGTACGTGGCCGCGCTGATCACGCTCGACCCGACGGCGCTCGCGCACTGGCTGAAGAGTCACGGGCGCGGGCAGCTGGACACCTGGGCGGTGCTCGCCGACGAGGAACTGCACGCCGAGATCCAGCGGGCGGTGGCGGCGGCGAACACCGCGGTCTCCCGGGCCGAGTCGATCCGCGCGTTCCGGCTGCTGCCAAGGGAGTTCAGCCAGGCCCAGGGGCTGGTCACGCCCTCGCTGAAGCTGCGGCGAACGGTGATCACGGAGTTCCACCGCCAGGACATCGAGGAACTGTACGTCCCCTGACGGTTCGTCTTGTCCCCTTTGTCGTCGGCCGTACGGCGATCGTTCGACCTGCCGCTCCCTTGACGATCCGAGTGGTCCAGTCCATTGTTTTGCCTCGGTCTGAGTGCGGCACGCCAACGGCTCCCGCCCCTCGGGGAGCGCCCCAACCCGTTCCGACGCGCCCTCCCCACGGGTGCGTTTCCCCCACGCAGGAGTCCCCACTTGTCCATGTCCTCGCGCCTGTCCGCGCTCGCCACGTGCGCCGCGCTCACCGTCTGCGGCCTCGCCGCCCCGGCGTCCGCCGACACCGGCCCCACCAGCCCCACCGCCCCCGCCGCTCCCACCGTCAACCTGGCCACCAACCCCGGCTTCGAGATCCCCGCCTCCTCGCTCGCCGACTGGGGCAGCGTCCCCGGCTGGAGCTGCGCCGGCGGCCCCGCCGAGGCCGCGGCCACCACCGCCGCCCCGCACTCCGGCAGCTCCGCGCTCACCGTCACCCCGGCGGGCGACAACTCCACCGGCGAGTGCGCCCAGACCGTCTCCGTCCAGCCCAACACCACGTACACCGCCTCGGCTTGGGTACGCGGCAAGTTCGTCTACCTGGGCGCCACCGGCACCGGCCGCGACGTCGCCCCCGCCTGGACGGAGAACACCAACGGCGGCTGGCAGCAGCTGACCACCCGTTTCACCACCGGCCCCACCGCGCGCACCGTCCGGCTGTACGTCCACGGCTGGTACCAGCAGGGCCCGTTCTCCGTCGACGACGTCCGGGTGGACGGCCCGGCCCCCGCCCCGGCGACGGCCACCCCGTCCGTCCCGACCAAGGACAAGGTCGTCTTCTTCACCGTGGACGACGGCTGGCAGCGCACCCCCGAGGCGGAGCAGTTCATCGCCGACCACAAGCTGCCGATCACCGCCTTCCCGCTGCCGATGCCGGCCGCCGCCGACCCCGGCTTCTTCCAGCGGGTCACCGCCGTGCCCGGTTCGTCCATCCAGGACCACAGCGTCTCCCACCCGGACCTCACCACGCTCTCCCCCGCCGAGCAGCAGGTCGAGATCTGCGACGCCCGCGACTCCCTGACCCGCACTTTCGGCACCGCCCCCACCGTCTTCCGCCCGCCCTACTTCACCTGGAACGCCGACACCCTCCAGGCCGCCGCCAACTGCGGCATGCGCACCGTCCTGACCGCCGACGCCGACTTCAGCTGGGGCGCTTCCAACGTCTGGCACGAGGGCCCCTTGCAGCCCGGCGACATCGTCCTGATGCACTGGACCGACACCCTGGCCACCGACCTCCAGCGCGCCCTGGCGGCAGCCGACGCGGCCGGCCTCAAGCCGGCGGGCCTGGCCTCCTACCTGCGCTGACTCCTGGGCGCGCCGCCAGCCCCGGGGGGACCGGCGGCGCGCCTCACAGCATCGGGCGGTCCCCGGAGAGACGGTGCGCATGCCACCTCCGGGCCGCCCCACCCATGACCCGATCCCCTTGCCGGCACCGCACGTTGGCCAGGGCGAAGGCATCCAGCTGTCCTGCACCAACGATTCGCCATAAAGCCCGTCGTCATGCGCGAGTCACTACGTAACCTCCTTCATGTCCCGGACCTGCCGAACGTCACGATCCAAGTCATGCCACTCAGCTCTACGCCCCACCCAGGGAGCGCGGGCCCTTTCAGCCTGATCAGATTCCGGGGCCCGGTCCCAACTGTTGTGGTCTTGGAGAACCTGATCGGCGCGACCTACATTGAGGACGCCCACGGCGTGAAGAGCTACACCACCGCGTATGAGCGGATCGTTGCTGCAGCTTTGTCTCCTGACGACTCGCTCGCACTGATCGCACACCTAGAAAAAGGAAAACGGACATGAACGCCGAGTCCTCCAAGGCCGAGCTGTACGCCATCGACCTCTCCAACGCGGCCTGGACCAAGTCCTCTGCCAGCGTGGGCGAGCATGAGTGCGTCGAGATCGCCGTCCTCCCCAACGGCGCCCGCGCCGTGCGCGACTCCAAGAACCCCGACCGCCCGGCCCTCCTGTTCACCGAAACCGAGTGGCACGCCTTCCGCACCGGCGTCATCGCCGGCGAACTCTGACGCCCAGCTGTCCACGATCGAGCCACCGGCCACCCTGAGTCGAGACGCCTCCCACCCGGCCGCCACTCACGCGGGCGCCAGCCCCGGTCAGTACGGCCAACGACGCACGCGACTGATGTGACTCACCGGCGGCCGACGGAGAGTCGGCCCCCGGCTGCGGGAAGCCGCCGACACCTCACGAAACCGGCTATGGGCCGGTCAAACACCGGTGCCACCAGGCACTTCCCGCCCCCCAAGGACGCGAACGGATCCGGCGAGATCCGCCGTACGAACACGGTGCGCCAGCTCTCGAAGCCCGCGAGGTCGGAACTGCCCACCGGGACATCCACCACATCCATCCGGCCGTCTTTGTCAACGACGAACACATTCACGGACAAGCTCATGGTCCCAGTCGATCACGGCTGCGAAGCGCCGGTCCACCAGGCCACCGGGCCGACCGGCCCGACCCGGGCGAAGGAGCACGGCGGCGCCGTCCCGGCGAAGGCCGTTCGCCCCGGCCGCGCCCGCGCCGGGTACTACAGCGCGGGTGCGTGACCGTACTCGGGCAGGGTGATGTCTCCGGCCTTGGCGAACTGCGCGGCAAGCAGGTTCCGCATCGGCCAGCGGTTCATCGAGCGCATCGAGAGGTCCCGCAAGCGGATGGCTAGCGCGCTGGAGGGCGCGTATCCCGAAGCACCGCCGGGCGGCAGTCGCTGGGCCTGGCCGACATAGGGGCGCATCACCCGGTCGTAGTTCCGGAAGGCGGCACGGTGGTCTCCGTCGGCGGTGGCGAGCTCGCCGGCCAGCACGTAGGCGCCGACCAGGGCCACGCTCGTTCCCAGACCGGTGAGCGGCGTCGGGCAGTAGCCGGCGTCACCGAGCAGCACCACCCGGCCGCGAGACCAGTGGTCGAGCCGCACCTGGCCCATGGAGTCGAAGAAGAAGTCCGGCGCGGTGCGCATCGCCCGCAGCAGCCGCGGGACCTCCCAGCCCGCACCGGCGAATCGGTCGGCCATCATGTCCTGCTGCGCGGCGGTGTCGTGGCGGTCGTAGGCGATCGGTGGCGACCGGAAGCTGAGGCCGGCCTTGATCTCTCCGGGGAGGCGGCCCGGACGGGCCGACGCGACGAGCCCGCCGGGTGCGTTGTACATCTGGAACCAGCCGTCGAGGTCCAGCTCATCGGTGGCCGTGAACCAGGCGGTGTACACGTTCAGCGGGCGGACGTACGCCGACTCCGGGCCGAAGGCCAGTGCGCGCACCGCGGAGTGCAGCCCGTCCGCCCCGACGACCAGGCCGTATCGACGCGGCTCGGCTTTCTCGAAGGCGACGGTGACGCCGTCGTCGTCCTGGTCGAGCGCGGTGATGGTGTCATCGAACAGGTACTCCGTCTCCGGCAGGGTCGCCTCGTACAGCAGGCGGCCGAGGTCGCCGCGCAGTATCTCGATCTCCGAAATGATTCCCTCGCCGCCGAAGCTGTCCGCCGTCATCCGGGCGGTGTGCCGGCCGGAGGCGTCGACGAAGGCGATGCCACGCTGGTCGACGCTGGTCGCCCGCGCCTGCTCCAGCAGTCCCATACGCGCCATCACGGTGCGCCCGGCGCCGCGCAGGTCCACGGTCTGGCCGCCCGGCCGCGGCGCGGGCGCGCGCTCGACGACGGTGACGGTGATGCCTGCCCTGCGCAGCCAGTACGCGAGCGCGGGCCCGGCGATGCCGGCGCCGGAGATGAGTACGTCGGTGTTCCCCATAGCGCCGAATGTACGGCGTACACATGAGATCAGACAAGCCAGGAAACCATTGCCACCAAGGCGAGTTGACCCTTAGGTGCACTAGTGCTGGAGCGCCTGCTCCACCCGGACGGGCACGGTTGGGGAGAACACCGAGCTGGGGACTAGGGTGGTGCGCGTTCAGGTGCACTAGTGCGGAGGGGACGCCGGTGAGCGGACAGCGAGCGCCACGCTGCGGCCAGATCGTCGCCGAACTGCGGCAGCGGATCGAGGCGGGCGAGCTCGCACCGGGCGACCGGGTGCCCTCGACCCGTGAGATCACCCGGCAGTGGGGCGTCGCGATGGCGACCGCGACAAAGGCGCTCACCGAGCTCCGCCGCGAGGGCCTGGTCCGCGCGGTCCCGGGCATCGGCACAGTCGTCGAAGCCGGGCGCCGCCCCGTGGGCACCGGCCCGCTCCCGGCCTCGCCTCACCCGGACACACCCGCCGCCCCGGCATCGTCCACCCACCGAAAGCGCGGCTCGGACCAGACGCTGACGGTCGGGCGGATCGTCGCTTCGGCCGTCGCGGTCGCCGACGCGGAGGGAGTCGCCGCGGTCTCCATGCGCCGGGTCGCCGCCGATCTCGGGGTCGCGACCATGTCGCTGTACCGGCACGTGGCCGACAAGGACGACCTGCTGATGCGGATGCTGGACGCGACCCTCTCCCAGTGGCCGTTCCCCGCCGATCCGCCGGAAAGCTGGCGGGACCGGCTCACGCTGGCCGCCCGAACGCTGTGGGACATGTTCCGTCGCCACCCGTGGCTCGCGCCGACCCTGTCGGTGACCCGGCCCCAGCCCGTCGCCGGCGCACTGCCCTTCACCGAGTGGGTGCTCACCGCCCTGGACGGCCGCGGTCTGGACCTGCAGACGATGTTCACCACCCACCTCACGTTGTTCAACTACGTTCGCGGCACCGCTGTCAACGTCGAGCTGGAGGCGGAGGCGGAGGCGCTCAGCGGCCAGAACAACGAGGAGTGGCTGGACACCCAGGAGCCGGTGTTCCAGGCCATCCTGGCCACCGGTCGATTCCCCACACTCGCGCGGCTCACCACGGCCGGGTACGACTTCGACCTGGACGAGCTGTTCGAGTTCGGCCTGCAACGCCTCCTCGACGGCATCGCCGCACTCCTCGAGGAGACGCCCTGAGCCGACGCCGCCGGCACCGCCGGGCGGTCAGCCCAGCTCGTACCCGAAGGTGTACTCGACGGCGGGCGTGCCGTGGCGGGAGGTGAAGCTCCCCGTCCCGCGCAGGCCGGCCAGTTCGCCCGTGCCCGAGCCCGGCACCACCTCGAAGGTGCAGCGGGTGGCCTCCGCGTCGAAGGTGCCGCGCTCCTCCAGCGCGAACGAGCCCTTGCGGCCGTCGACGGCACCCGTCACAACCTCCATGCCGGTGAACGTGCCGACGCTCTCCCCGACATACACGATGGCGTACTCGCAGGTGGTACCGGCCGCTTCGATGCCCCCGGTGAAGCTGTTGGCGACGGAGGCATGGGCGAGCCTCGGCGTTCCGTCGGCCGGGCCGACCGGGGCCTCCTCCCAGTTGGCGAAGGTGAACCGGCCGCTGGTCTGCGTGGGCATGCGCGTTCCTTTCGATCCGCCGCACGGCCTGATCCGTGCGGCGAGGCGTGATCAGCTTCCCGCCCGTACCTGACACCTCGTGTCAGGTACGGGCGACACAATGGCCCCATGCGCGCCGACCGGCTCCTCTCCCTCCTCCTGCTGCTCCAGACCCGTGGCCGGATGACCGCCCCCGAACTCGCCCGCGAGCTGGAGGTTTCGGTCCGCACCGTCTACCGCGACATCGAGGCCCTCGGCGCCTCCGGTGTCCCGGTCTGCGCCGACCGCGGCCCCGAGGGCGGTTACCGGCTGCTGGACGGCTATCGCACCCGGCTCACCGGGCTCACCGATGCCCAGGCCGGGTCGCTGTTTCTGGCCGGCGCACCCGGCCCGGCGCGGGAGCTCGGCCTCGGCGCCGACCTCGCCGCCGCCCAGCTCAAGCTCCAGGCCGCCCTCCCCGCCGAACTGGCCGGGCGCGCCCGGCACATCCAGGACCGCTTCCACCTGGACGCGCCCGCCTGGTTCCGGGAGGCCGACCCGGTGCCGCACCTCGCGCAGATCGCCGAAGCCGTCTGGGAACAGCGCCCGCTGCGCACCCGCTACCGCCGCTGGCGCGGCGAGGTGGACCGCGAGCTGCACCCGCTCGGCCTGGTCCTCAAGGGCGGCATCTGGTATCTGGTCGCGCGGGCCGGCGAAACCGTCCGGACGTACCGGATCTCCCGATTCCTGGCCGTGGAGACGGAGCCGGACGCCCCCGAACGGCCGGACGCCTTCCATCGGCCCGCCGGCTTCGATCTGGCCGCCTACTGGCAGGAGTCGTCCCGGCGGCTGGAGGCCGCCTGCCACCGGCAGACGGCCCGGGTCCGGCTCTCCCCACTCGCGCAGAAGCTGCTGCCGGCCCAGTTCGGCTCGGCGGGTCTGCGCGCGCTGGAAGGGGCCTCCCAGCCGGACGGGGCCGGCTGGGTGGAGGCGGACCTGCCCGTCGAGACGGAGTCCGTCGCGGTCGGCGACCTGCTCCGACTCGGCGCGGAGGCCGAGGTCCTGGGCCCGCCCGGACTGCGCGCGGCCGTCGCCCGCGCGGTCGCGGCCCTGGCGGACCGCTACCCGGACACGGGCTGCTGACCTCCTCGATCCGTGCCTGGACGCGCCCGGCGATCCTCCCCAGGAGCTGGCTGTCGCGGTTGTCGTCCGCGCGGGCCCTCCGCGCGGCCGGGATCCCACCGCGGTGTCCGGCCACGGCTCCGGGCCTCAACAGACCACCGACCCCCTGCCATCAGGGATTTCGCGGCCCCGCCGCACTCGCCTCCGGTATCCAGGTGTGCCCCCTCCGTGGCCGAAGCGCGATCCGCCCTGGCGAGACTCGTGCGCATGAGGGATCGGGGAGTTCACACGCTGTACTGGGGGCTGGGGTCGGTCGTGACGGTGCTGCTGCTGGGCGGCTGCACCCCACCGGAGCGGAGTATCACCGGCATCACCGTCGAGAACGGCCAGCCCGTGGTGCTGCTGCGGACCTGTGGCGACGAGGCCTACGATTTCATCACCGTCTCTGAACACCGCAGCGACTCACGGCTCAGCTTGACGCCGCAGAAAGCCCACGGGGCCACCTCGTTCCCGCTGTTCCAGCCGCCGGCCGGCTGGTCGGCCGAGGGCACCACGCCACCACCGCTCACCGACGGGACGTCTTACAACATCAGTGTCCGCACCACGGAACCGGCCCACTCCTGGCTCAGCTTCACCCCACTGGACATCTCCGGCCTGAACCCCGGCCAGGTCTGGGCGGGCGGCAGGACCTGGGCGATCGAGGAGTTCGACCGCCACGTCCGGGATCAGTGCTGAACGGTGGCGCGCGGGCCGGCGCGGCGGATGTGATCTCCCTCACCGGGGCCGGGGGCGGCGTGCGGGGCGGCCACCAATCCCCCTTGCCGAAAGCCGAGTTGGCCGACCGGCGGATGCGCCCGCCCGGAACCCGGCATGGATCGTCCACGCAGCTTCGCTACCGTGTCCTCCGAAACGAAGGGGGAGATCGACTTGGGGAAGAACCCCGCACTGCGGCGCCTGGCGGGCGCCGGGCTGACGGTCGCGCTGGTCGTCGCCGGCGCGTCGGCCTGTAACGACGACGCCGCCGACTCGAAGGCCACGGGAGCGGCCGCCGCCCGGACCGGCGCCGCCGCGAGCGCGACCGCCCCGGCGAGCGCGACGCCGACGCCGGTGGCGTTCGGCGCCGCCGGCTACCGCGGCCTGACGCCGGGTATCGCGAAGGACGCGGCGCTGGCGACCGGCGCGCTGGAGCCCGCACCGGTGTCGCTGCTCGACGGCTGCACCGACTTCGCCTACAAGGGCGGCCCGGCGCCGGACGCCGCCCGGATGGCCTCCGAGGCGGCCACCGAGGCCACCTACAAGGACCTGAACGCCAAGGCGGACGCGCTCAAGAAGCCCGCCGCCGGCTCGACCCTCCCGCCGAACGCCTCGGCGAAGGAGGCGGCCGAGTTCGCCGCGGGCGCGTACGGCTCGGCCAAGAACTCCGCGGCCGACGCCAAGACGATCGCGGACGCGACGATGTCCACCGCCCAGCTGATGGTGGCCCGCGAGGCCCGGGACGCGGCGTTCCTGACCGCCGGGCGGGTCTCCTTCGGCGTCGACGGACTGCGCGAGCTGGTCGCTCCGGCGGACGCCCGGACCGCCGAGGGCATCGGCGCCGGTTCGACCGTGGACGCGCTCAAGCAGGCCTACGGCGCCAAGGGCCTGGAGTTGACCAAGAGCGGCAAGTTCCAGCTGCCGGTCGAGGGCAAGCCGGGCTGGCAGTACGAGTTCACCGTGGACGGCGACAAGGTCACCGGGGTCGCGCTCGCCAACCGCACCACGAAGTGCGCCTGAGCGGTCCCGAACAAGCCCTACCGCGGCCCCGGCCCGACACCACGTCGGCCGGGGCCGCGGCCGTTCGGGCCGCGGAGGTGATCCCGGAGCCCGGCAGCGTTCCGCCCTCGCCACCGGCGGACCACTGGTTCGACCGGGCCGAAAACCCCGGCGACACGCGCCCGCGAGAATCCCCGGGCCACCGACGGGACGGCCATCCGGCGTGATCACGCTCGTTGACAGGCGGTGGGTGGGGTGACTCCAATGGGGGCGTGCAGCGTGGCGCCGGCCAAAGAGATGTGGGCCGGCCGGTGACCGGGCGAGCACCTTTCACCGAGGGACGATGCGCGATGAGTTCTCACTCCGCTCCCCTGATCTGACGCAAGCGGTCGCAGCAGTGCCTGCGCGCGCCCGCCTCGTTGTCGTTCCGTCGCGTGCGTGCGCCGTTCTGTCCGCGGCCTCGGCTCCCCTTTTCCGGAGACTTCACACACACGTATGCCCATGTCTTTCAATGAAGCGATCATCGAGGAATTCCGCGCCAACGGCGGCCGGGTCGGCGGCCCCTTCGAGGGGGGTGACCTGCTGTTGCTGACCACCACCGGCGCGAGGTCGGGCCGCCCGCACACGGTGCCGCTCGGGTACGTCCGGGCCGACGGGCTGCTGCTGGTCGTCGCGTCGGCGGCCGGGGCGCCGGAGCACCCGCACTGGTACCGCAATCTGCTCGCCCGCCCGGTGGTGCGGGTGGAGCTCGGAACGGAGGTGTTCGACGCGATCGCGGTACCGGCCGAGGGTGCGCGGCGGGACCGGCTGTTCGAGGCCGTGGTCCGGGCGGCACCGGGGTACGGCGACTACCGGGCGCACACCGCACGGGTGTTGCCGGTCGTGGTGCTGGAGGGCTCCACGGCCCCGCCGCGCGAGGTGCGCAGCCTCGCGGACAAGCTGCTGGAGGTCCACACCTGGCTGCGGGAGCAGCTGCGGTACGTCCGCGAGGAGGCCGACGCGCACTTCGAGGCCGGGTGGGCGGACGGCCGCCCGCCGGGCCTGGGGCTCCAGTTGCGGCAGCACTGCCTGGCCTTCTGCGAGGGCCTGGCCCACCATCACACCGGGGAGGACGGCGCCGTCTTCCCGGCGCTGGCCCGGAGCCATCCGCAGCTGCGCGGAACGCTGGAACGGCTGGGCGAGGAGCACCGGGCGGTGGCCCGGATCAAGGACGGCCTGGTGGCGCTGCTGACCGGTATCGGGGCGGCCGATCCGGACCGGTTCCGGTCCGAGCTGGCGCGGATGTCGGCGGAGCTGGAGGCGCATCTGGCCTATGAGGAGGAGTCCCTGCTGCCCGTCCTCGCCGGGATTCCGTTCCCGCCGAACCCGCGGCCGAGGGCGTAGGGCCTGGTGACGCTCCGCCGGCCCGCCCCCTTCGGGGGGAGGGGGAGGACCGGCGGAGCGGGGGTGCTACACCTGCGCGGAGAAGACGGGCAGGTAGCCGCCGGACTGGCCGGAGGCCTTGGGGTGGTAGCTCTCGTCGACGGGGAGGGTGGTGCTGTTCAGCCAGGTGGTGCTGGAGCCGCAGATCTCGTGCTCGGTGAAGATGCTGCGGACGTCGCCGAAGGCGAACCCGGCGTTGGCGGCGCGCTTGGCGAGGACGCCGTCGAGCGCGTCGGCCGCGCTGTTGATGGCGGCGCGCTTGGTGTCGCCGATGCCGAAGATGCAGCTGCCGCCGATCTTGTACAGGTGCGGGTAACCCAGCACCACCACACGGGCGTTGGGGGCCTTGGCGTGGATGGCCGAGTACACCCGGTCGAGCTGGGCGGGCAGGGTGTTGGTGGCGTAGTTCTTCGCGGTGGCGACGGCGCTGAGGCAGGCGCTCTCCGAGTCCAGCACGCAGGTCTGCATGGTGCCGGCGAAGCCCGCGTCGTTGCCGCCGATGCTGATGCTGACCAGCGTGGTGCCGGAGGTCAGCGCCGACAGCTGGTTGTTGAGCACGTCACCGGTTTTGGCACCGGAGCAGGCCACGAAGGAGAAGGAGGACGGGGAGTGCGCGTTCTTCCAGAGGTAGGGGTACGCGTTGGTGCTCCGCTTGCAGCTTCCGCTCTCGCTGGTGTAGCTGCCGGCGCCGACGCCGGCGGAGTACGAGTCCCCCAGCGCGACGTAGTTGACGGTGGCCGCGCCGGCTGACGAGGCGGCGAAGAAGGTGGTCAGGGTGAGGGCCGCCGCGAGGGCGGAAGTCGACATGACACGAGTGGGGCGCAGCATGAAGTCTCCTGGAGTGACGAGGGTCACAGAAGTGATACCAGGCAGTAGCTTCCCCGGGAAGTGGTCATGCCAAGGATATTGACGAACAGTCTGATAACGACGGGGTGAATTGGATCCCACACGGGCGCTTCCGCGCTGGTCAGACCCCGTTCGCGCCGTTCGCGCCGGGGGTCGCGCCCAAGGGGTCGGCGGGCGCGGCACGGTAGACGACCTCAAGCTCGAAGCCCTGACCGTCGATCAGGTGCGCGGCCTCACCGGTGTCGACACGTACCGTCCAGCCGGCGGAGAGCGCGGCGGCCACCGCCTCGCGTGAGCCGTGCACGGCGAGGTGGTTGAGCCCGGCGCGCAGGCGCTGGTGGCCGCCCGGCAGCAGGGCGGGCGACTGCTCGATCACCAGGTACGCGGCGCCGAGGCGCCAGCTGCGGCCGGCGGGCCAGTGCTGGAACGGCTCGCAGCCGAGGGCGAGCAGGACCGGGGCCCACTGCGCCTCGGCGGTGGCGAGGTCGTCCACCCACAGCTCGACGTGGTGGAACAGCCCGCGCCGGTCCCCGGCCGTGCCGGGTTGCGCGTCCGGCTGCCCGTCCGGGAGCGACGGCGCGGCCGGTTCCTCGCCCCACTCCGCGCCCGGGGACGACGACGCGGCCGGTTGCCCGGCAGCCCGCGGTTCCGGCGTCGGCAGCGTCACCGGCTCAGCCTCCGGCCGGGTAGACGGTGCCCGAGTGGGCGGTGCCGGGGAACACCACGGCGCCCCCGGCCGGCAGTTCCTCGATCGTCTCGTTGGCGGCGGCGGGCACACCCAGCCACTGGACGGCGGCGGACACCGCCGACCGGGCCTGACGCAGCCCGGGCCCGCCCCAGCCGAGCAGTTCGACGGCGAGGCCGGGCGCGACCAGCAGCCGCCGGTAGTGCCGGCCCGAGGCCGGGTCCGCGGCGCTGGGGCCGACGGCGCGCAGCGCGGCGGCCATCCGGACCCGCGCACACTCGTGCCCGCCGTTGGCCGAGCCGACCCGGTCGTAGAGGTAGCCCAGGTAGTAGGGCGCGCCGATCACGGCCTGGGCCTCCTCGGCCGCCTCCCGTGCCAGCGCCGAGCCCGGATCGCCGGTGTCCTCCGGTTCCAGTGAACCGCCGGGGAGCGAGACGATGCCGTCCCGGGGGTTGACCAGGGTCAGCACCCGGCCGTCGGGGGCGAACAGCCACCCCCACGACTGCTTCACCGGCAGCCCGGCGGGCACCGGCTCCCCCGGTCGCCACGGCCAGCCCGCGGTGGGACGCCGCCGCACCTTGCCGAGCAGCTCGGCGATCTCCGCGCTGAACTCGATCCGGCCCATGCGTCCCCCTCTCCGTGTCGGGCTCGCCGGACCGGCGGTGCGCGGGGAGACCTGCGGTACGCGGTTCGGGGCAGAGCTTCGGGAGCGGCGGCATGGGGCACCGCCCGCTCCTCCTGTTGATCTTCCCCGAAATCTTCCCCGAACAGGCGGTCGATGAACAGTCCCCAGCGCCGCTTGGTGGACACCCGGGCCAGAACCGGCTGGTCAGCCCAGGGGCTCACCCCCGTCCTCGGCCCCGGACGGCCCCGCCGCCGACGGGCCGTCCGGCAGCGGAAAGCCCGGCAGCCGCACGGCTCCCGGCGGGAAGGGCAGCCCCCGGTCGGCGTCGTCGGTGAGCGAGTCGGCCACCTCCTGGACGGCCATCGGCCGCAACCGCCCGCCCGCCAGCGCCCAGCCGCGCACCTGCGGTCCGGCGGACGCGGCCGGGTCGCCGTGCAGCAGCAGCGCGCCGGAGCCGCGCGCGGCCACGCCCGCGGCCAGCGTGACGCAGAACGCCTCCGCGTCCCGCCCCGTGCCGACGAGCCGACCGCCCTCGACACGGACGTCCGCCGCGGCGGTGAGCTCTTCGCCGTCCTCCGGGCCGTGGCAGCGCAGCGTCAGCAGGTGGCAGCCCTCGCCCGCGCCCCCGGCCAGTGCCAGGTAGGCGGCGGTGACGAACCTCATCACCGCCACCAGCCGCCGCTGCCCGTACGGGCCGTCGCCGACCGCGTCCAGCAGCGCCTCGCCGGCGACCGAGATCCGTACCCTGGCCCGGTGGTCGTCGACCAGTACCGGAAGCAACTCGGCCAGCCGCTCCCCCGCGTACACGAAGGGCTCCCCGGCCAGCTGCGGATCGGCCGCGTACGCGACCCGGGCGGCCGCCTCACCGGGGTCGAGGCCGAACGCCTCGCAGTAGTCCTCGTAGTCGGCCGCGTCGAACACCCGCAGGTGCACCTCCACCCCCTGCCCGCGCAGCGCTCGGAGCCGGCTCTCCGTCCGCCGCAGGTACTCCCGGTAGGGGGCGGTGCCGAACAGCCCGTACCGGGCCAGGCCCACGAAGTCGGCGGCCCGGGCGGCCACCGCGAGGGCCACCGGCTCCGGGGGCGGCGCGCCCCGCGAGCCGCCACCCCGGCGACGCGCACGCCCGCCGGGCCCGCCCGCCCCGCCCCCGCGCGGAGGACCCCCGGCCGGAGGCCCACCACCCGACGAGGCACCGCCGCCGGGCAGGCCACCCCCCGGCCCGCCCGGGCCCGGGCGCTGCCCGGCGTGCACCCGAACCCGCGGCAGACCCCGCCTCCCCGTCGGCACCGCCGCCCGGTACCGGTCGGAACCGGCAGGGCCGACCGGACCGGAGAACTCGATGTACCGGGACCGAACGGACATGGCTTCCCTCTCTCTTCTCGCATCTCTCACGGCCGCCCCGGAATCCCGCGGGCGACCGACGATCGAGAACCTACACACCGTCACCGACAATCCACCCAGAGCGATTCCCGGCAGGCCGGTGGAACGGGCGGGATCCCAGTTCCGGGCCGCGTTGTCGGTGACGGACGTTAGGGTCGGGGACCATGCGACTGCTGCATACCTCCGACTGGCATCTCGGGCGTTCGTTCCACCGGGAGAGCCTGCACGACGCCCAGCGCGCCTTCCTGGACCACCTCGTGGCGGTGGTCCGGGCCGAGCGCGTGGACGCCGTGCTGGTCGCCGGCGACGTGTACGACCGTGCGCTGCCGGGCCTGGAGGCGGTCGCCATGTTCGACGACGTGCTGCACCGGCTGGCCGGGCTCGGCGTGCCGACGGTGTTCATCAGCGGCAACCACGACTCGGCCCGCCGCCTGGGGGTGGGCGCCGGGCTGATCGGCCGGGCGGGCGTCCATCTGCGCACCGACCCCGGCGAGTGCGCGGTGCCCGTGCTGCTGGCGGACGCGCACGGGCCGGTCGCCGTCTACGGGCTGCCGTACCTGGAGCCGACGCTGGTCCGGGAGCGCTTCGGGCTGGAGCGCGGCGGCCACGCGGCGGTGCTCGGCGCGGCGATGGACCAGGTCAGAGCCGACCTGGCGGCCCGCCCGGCCGGTACCAGGGCGGTGGTGCTGGCGCACGCCTTCGTCACCGGCGGCGCGCCCAGCGACAGCGAGCGGGACATCGCGGTGGGCGGCGTCGCCTCCGTGCCCGCCTCGGTCTTCGACGGTGTGCACTACGCCGCGCTCGGCCACCTGCACGGCTGCCAGACCCTCGCCCCGCACCTGCGCTACAGCGGATCCCCGCTCGCCTACTCCTTCTCCGAGGCCACCCAGCGCAAGACGATGTGGCTGGTCGACCTCGCCGCGGACGGTTCGGTGGCCGCCGAGCGGATCGACTGCCCGCGGCCGCGCCCGCTGGCCTGCCTGCGCGGAAGGCTCGACGAGCTGCTGTCCGACGAGAGGTACGCGCCGTTCGAGCAGTCCTGGGTACAGGCGACCCTGACCGACCCGGGCCGCCCCGCCGAGCCGATGGAGAAGCTGCGCCGGCGCTTCCCGCACACCCTGCAACTGCTCTTCGACCCCGAGGAGGCCGAGGCGGCGCCCTCGCAGTCGTACGCGGCCCGGGTGAGCGGGCGCGCGGATCTGGAGATCGCCGAGGGCTTCCTCCGCCACGTCCGCCCGGGCTCCGAACCGGACGGGGACGAGCTGGGCTGGCTGCGCGAGGGCTTCGAGAGCGTCCGGGAGACCACCGACCGGAAGGCGGAGCTGCCCCGATGAGACTGCACAGGCTGACCGTCACCGCCTTCGGCCCGTTCGCCGGCGCCGAGACGGTCGACTTCGACGCCCTCTCCGCCGGCGGGCTCTTCCTGCTGCGCGGTGCCACCGGCGCGGGCAAGAGCAGCGTGCTGGACGCGGTCTGCTTCGCCCTCTACGGCGAGGTGCCCGGCGCCCGCCGGGCCAGCCGGCTGCGCAGCGACCACGCCGACCCGCGGCGGCTGACCGAGGTCAGGCTGGAGCTGACGCTCGGCGGGCGGCGGCTGGAGATCACCCGGCTCCCGGAGCAGCGACGGCCGAAGAAGGTCGGCACGGGGACGACGGTCGAGCGGGCCCAGACCCTGCTGCGCGAGTGGACGGCCGACGCGGGCGGGGGCGCACCCGGCTGGCAGGCGGTCAGCAAATCGCACCAGGAGGCCGGCGAGGAGATCCACCGGCTGATCGGGATGAGCCGGGAGCAGTTCTGCCAGGTGGTGCTGCTGCCGCAGGGCGACTTCGCACGCTTCCTGCGCGCGGACGCCGTGGAGCGGGGCAAGCTGCTGAGCCGGCTGTTCGACACCGAGCGGTTCGGGCAGGTCGAGTCCTGGCTGGCCGAACAGCGCAGGGCCCAGGAGGCCGCCGTCCAGTCCGGGCGGCGGAGCCTTCGGGACTTGGCCAGCAAGGCCGAACAGGCGGCCGGCCCGGCGGCCGAGCCCGCCGAGGGCTGGGTACCCGCCGAGGACGAGCCCACGCGGTCCGGCACCGATCTCGCCGGCGGGGTGCTCGGCTGGGCCGCCATGCTACGCAGCGGCGCCGCCGAACAGCTCGCGGTCGCCGATGCCGCGCTGGCCGGGGCCGAGGCCGGCCACCGGGAGGCGCAGCTGGCGCGGGAGGCCGCCGAGGAGCTGGCCGGCCGGCAGCGGCGCCACCAGGAGGCGGCGCTCCAGGCCGCCCGGCTCGCCGAGGGCGAGGCGGCGCTGGGGCGCGACCGGCGGAGGCTGGCCGCCGCGCAGGCGGCCGTCGGCGTGGAGTCGGTGCTACGGCTGCGCGAGGCCGCCGCCGAGGCCTACCGCGTGGCGGGCGACGAGGAGCGGCGCCACCGCGCGGCGCTGGCGCGCATCCCGGAGACGGCACGCGTCCCGGGCGGGGAGCGTGTCCCCGACGGGGCGGCCGGGCCGGACAAGGCCTACGGCCCGGACGAGGCCCGCGTCATGGCCGGCACGGGCCCGGCGCTCGCCCATGCGGAGGCCGAGGAGCTGGCGCAGGCCGAGCTCCGGCTGCGGGCCGAGGTGGTCCGGCTGGAGGCGGCGCAGGCCGACGAGCGGCGGTGCGCCGAGCTCGGGCACCAGGAGCGGGCGCTGGACGCCGACCGGCAGCGGGCCGAGGAGCTGGCCGAGGAGGCGGGTGAGTGGCTGGACGGCTTCGACGGCCGGCTCGCCACGTTGCAGGAGGAGCAGTCCGCGGCCCGGGCCGCGGGTGCACGGGTCGAGCAGGTGGACACGCGGCGCGGCGAGGCGACGGACCGCCTGGCCGCCGCCCGCGGCCGGGACGGACTGCGCGCGGAGATCCGGGACGCGGAGCCCCGGGCGCTGGCCCTGCGGGCCCGGGCGCTGGACGCCCGCGAACACAGCCAGGACCTGCGTGAACGCCGGCTCGGCGGCATGGCCGCCGAACTGGCGGCACAGCTGCGGCCCGGCGAGTCCTGCCGGGTCTGCGGCTCGCCGGAGCACCCGGCGCCGGCCCGGCCCGCGGGCGGCCAGGTCAGCGCGGAGGACGAGGAGCGGGCCAGGGCGGCCCAGACTGCGGCCGAGCAGGCGGCGGACACCGCCGAACGGGAGCTGGCCGGGCTCCGGGTCCGCGAGGCCACCGCCGCCGGCGCGGCCGGGCCGGAGAGCACGGAGACGCTGGCGGAGGCGCTCACCGCGCTGGAGCGGGAGCACCGCGAGGCGCTGCGGGTGGCGGAGGGGCTGGGCCCGGTCACCCAGCGGGTCGAGCGGCTGACGCGGGAGCAGACCGTCCGGCTCGCCGCACTGCGCGAGGCCGGTGAGCGCAGCGCCGCGCTCACGGCCCGGATCCAGGCGCTCCGCACCGAGCGGACGGACCTGGCCGAACGGGTGGCCGCCGCCCGGGGCGACGCGCCCTCGGTGGCCGACCGGGCGGCGGCGCTCACCCGGCTCACCGGGGGCGTGGCGGCGCTGGCCGCGGCCGCGCGGGCCGGTACGGAGGCGGCGCTCCGGCTGAAGAACGCCGACGACGAGCTGGCCAGGGCCGCGGTGGCGGCCGGGTTCCCGAGCGCGGAGGAGGCCACCGCCGTCCTGCTGCGACGGGAGGAGCGCGAGCAGCTGGAGGCCCGGCTGGAGCGGCACCGTGCCGAGCTGGCGGCGGTGGAGCGGCAGCTCGCGCTGCCCGAGCTGGTCGAGGCGGCGGCCCGCCCTCCGGCGGACGTGCCGGGCGCGCGGGCCCGGCTCCAGGAGGCCGTCGACCGGCTGCGCCGGGCGCACGCCGCCCAGGCCGCGGCGCGCGAGCGCTGCGAGGCGCTGGCCGCGATCGGGCGGCGGCTGGCTGAGCTGGCCGCTTCGCTGGCCCCGGCCCTGGTCCGTTACGGCCGGATCAACCGGCTCGCCGCGCTGGCGGCCGGCACCTCCACCGAGAACCGGCTGCGGATGCGCCTGGAGTCGTACGTCCTGGCGGCCCGGCTGGAGCAGGTCGCGGCGGCGGCGAGCGATCGCCTGGTGCGGATGTCGGGCGGCCGCTACACCCTCGTCCACAGCGACGACCGGGGCACCGGCAACAAGCGCTCGGGCCTGGCGCTGCGTGTGGTCGACGCCTGGACCGGCACCGAACGGGACACCGCGACGCTCTCCGGCGGCGAGAGCTTCTTCGCCTCGCTCGCCCTGGCCCTCGGCCTCGCGGACGTGGTCACCGACGAGGCCGGCGGGATGCCGCTGGACACCCTCTTCATCGACGAGGGCTTCGGAACGCTGGACGAGCAGGCGCTGGAGGAGGTGATGGACGTCCTCGACGGGCTGCGGGAGCGGGATCGCGCAGTCGGCATCGTCAGCCACGTGGCCGACCTGCGCAGCCGGATCCCGGCCCAGCTGCTGGTCCGCAAGGGCCGTCACGGCTCCACCCTCGCCCTGGCCGGCCGGGAGGACGCCTGAGGGGCGGGCGACGCCGAGCCGGCCGGGGTGCGGCGAGCCGGCCGGCCCGCGTGATCTCCGGGCCGGCCGCCCGGGGTGCGGGCAGTCCGCACCCGCACCGATACCGTGCGGGCATGGGAAACGCACGAAAGCCGTACTGGCGTACTTTCGGGACGCCGAGGACGCTCGTCCTGTACCGCACCCCTGACCGCTGGCGCTACGCCGTGTACTTCGAGAACCCCCGGGGCATCGCCGACGGCGCTCTCGATCGTCCTGCGGTCTCCTGCGAGCCGGAGACCGCTCAGGCCGCCATGCGGCTCAAGGCCGCGGAGCTCACCTGCCGGGAGCTGGACGTCGACTGGGCGGCCACCGATCAACCGGGCTGGTGGACCGGAGCCGTGACCAGGGTCGGCCCGCTCCCCGACACCGACGGCTGAGCCAGCCCGGTGCACCTCATCGGGTGTAACGGACAGGCGGCCATGGGACCACGGGGCGTCCGTCAGCCGGTGCAGGCGATCCGCTGGGCCTGCTGCCAGGCGCAGACGGGGCAGAGCGTGCTGCCGGGGTGGTCGGCGGGCAGTTCGGTCGGCTCCCCGCACAGCACGCAGTCCGCGCGCGGACCGGCCGACTCCGGGGCACGCGTCAGCGCCGCCTCCGCCCCGGTGGGAACCAGGGCACAGACCGGCCCGTCGTCCTCGTTCAGCACGCCCGCCGTGTCCACCGCTTCGCTCATGCCGCCTTCCTACTCCGCTCCCCCGCCTGCCCGCAAGGTCGTCCGGGCCCGGGTGGCGGGGCTCGGCCCAGCGACCCGCCACCCGGACCGACCGCCTCACCCGCCGAACGCGCCCGCTACGGTGGGGCCCATGCCGACCGCTCTCCACCGGCGCCTTGAAGCCGCCCGCGCCGCCTCGCCCGACTACCCGGAGGTGGGTGCCACCCGGGACGCCCGACTGCCCGCGGGGTACGCGCAGCTGCGGCGGCGGATCCACCTCGGGCACGGGCCGGAGGTGCTGGAGCGGGCCGGACGGTACGTCCTCGGCTGGGGCAGCCAGCTGGGCAGCGGGTTCGCCGTCCACCCGTACGCCCCCGCCGAGCAGGGCGCCACCGTGCTGCTGCGGCTGAGCCTGCCCGGGCTGCGGCGCCCGCACCTGGTGATCCCCTGCCGGGTGGTGTGGACGGTGGCCGCGCCGGACCGGATCGGCTTCGCGTACGGGACGCTGCCGGGACACCCGGAGTGCGGCGAGGAGGCGTTCCTGGTGAGCATGGACGCGGCGGGCGAGGTGTGGTTCGAGGTCACGGCCTTCTCCCGGCTCGCCGCCTGGTACGCGCGGCTGGGCCGCCCGGTGGCGGTGCTCTGCCAGTACCTGGCGATCGAGCGCTATCTCGCGGCGGTCGCCGGGGCGGCCGCGGACGGCACTGCCGCCACGACCGCCCCGGCCGGCGCCCCGGCCATGTCGGGCACCGCAGGCCCGTCCGGCACTACAGCTCTCTCGGACACCGGGGCCCGGAACACCGACGCCCCGGACACCGCGATCCAGCGGTAGCCCGTCGGCCGAACGGTGGCGCGTCAGCCCAGGAAGGACAGCCGGACCGTCCGGTGCGGGTTGTCGCCATTGGTGTCGATCAGGACCACGGACTGCCAGATGCCGAGCGCCAGTTGACCGCCGATGACCGGCAGGGTGGCGTGCGGGGCGACCAGGCCGGGCACCACGTGGTCGCGGCCGTGGCCGGGGCTGCCGTGGCGGTGGCGCCAGCGGTCGTCGGGGGGCAGCAGCTCGCGCAGGGTGGCGAGGAAGTCGTCGTCGCTGCCCGAACCGGTTTCCAGAACGGCGATGCCCGCTGTGGCGTGCGGTACGAAGACATTGAGCAGACCGTCGCGCCCGGTCGCCTGCTCGTTGAGGAACTCCGCGCAGCGGTCGGTGATGTCGAGCGCCACCTCGTGGCTGCCGGTGGTGATCTCGAAGGTCGTGGAGTGAAAGGTGCTGGAGTAGGAGGAAGGGAATTGCAGGGGGGTGGAGTGGATGTTGTCCGCCATGACGCCATCCTGGCCCACGCCCGGGGGTGCGATGACCTGCCTCGCCGACTCTCCGTGCCAGGTGGGCAAGGTGTCGTACGCTGAGAGGTTCAGACCTTCCCGCCCGGAGAACCGGGCTCGCGCGGGCGGCCCGAAGCAGCCCCCCGGGAGCCTCCAGGAACCCCGGAACAACCCGGCACCGCGCCCCGCGAAGGAGACATCCGGACACGCCGAAGACCCGACGGTCCCGGAGGTCCGTCGGGTCGCGTGCCGAGCGGCGCGACAGCGAGCCGTGAGGGCCCTAGCCTCGCCCGCCGAAGAGGCTCCGGCGCAGTCGGCGCAGCGGCGTCAGCAGCGACACCCGCGCGTGACGGCGACGGGCGGTCGGGGCACTGGCGCCGCGGGGCGTCAGTTCCCTTATCAACCCGACCGCCTCGGCGGTCTCCACCGCCGGGAGTGCGGGCGCGCCGAGCACAGCCAGGTGGCGGTCGATCCGGCGGCCGGTCGCGCCGACACCGCACTGGATCGCCGGCACTCGGGGCCGAGTCCGCACTTGCATCTGTTCCATCAGTATTCCCACCCCTACGAGGCGCCAGGGCCGTGAGGCGAAGACTATCCGTGACAGACGGTCTTCGCGCAACCGTCCTGGTGTTCTGCCACCGTATCGTGCGGCGTCAACTGACGCTGCACCAGGGGCCGCCGGGCCGGTCACGACTAGGCATCGATGATGGTGCACGACCGGCCGGTGCGCCCGGGGCCCCGGGCGCACCGGCGCTGCGCCCGGCCGGGAGGCACGCGCCGGGCGCACGGGGGCACCGCCAGGAGCCGGGTGACCGGAGAGGCGACGAGAGAAGGTGACGCCTCTCCACGCAGCCACTCCGGGAAAATCACTTCAGGAAGTGAACACATACGAGGGATTGACTCAAACGGACCCTCCAAGCAATATCTCTATCGACGCCCCTTTAGGGGAGAGTGTCCAGTCATGTGTTCGACTGATGAAGATTTCCGGCTCCTCCGAGCCACTGCCAGGCCGCCTCGACGCTGCGGCGGCCAGGCTCGGAAGGGGTCCGGACCGGCGGCTCGGCCGTAGAGGGTCGGCCGGGCCACCACCAGACTGCCGGTGCCGTCCCGCACAGGGTCCGGCACCGGCGGTTCCGGCCTCCGCCCCGTACCGGCCGGGCGGTCGCACCCGGGCGGCTCCGCCGCTGGTCCGGCTCGGTAGACTCGGCCAGCGTGCCAGTTCTCCTCAGCATCGTGCTCCCGGTCCACGGAGTGGAGCGCTTCCTGCCCCGCTGCCTCGACTCGATCCTCGAACCAGGCCCGGCCGAGAGGTCCGGCGCGGCCGGCGGGCCCCGCTTCGAAGTGATCGCGGTCGACGACCTCTCCCCCGACCGCTGCGGCGCGATCCTGGACGAGTACGCGGCCCGCGACCCCCGGCTGCGCGTCCTGCACCTCACCGAGAACCAGGGCCTCGGCGGCGCCCGTACCGCTGCCCTCCCCGAGGTGCGCGGCGAGTACGTCTGGTTCGTCGACAGCGACGACTGGCTCCCCGAGGGCACCGTCGGGGCGGTCCTCGACGAACTGGAGCAGGAGCACCGGCGCGAGACCCCGGCCGACGTCCTGCTCACCGGCTTCACCCACGTCTACCCCGACGGCGGCACCGAGCCCAACCCCTGGCGGCACGTGCTGGCCGGCTCCCCGCTGGTCGAGGGCTGCACGCTGGCCGAGCACCCGGCGCTGTTCCGGACCGTGATGTCGGTCTGGAACAAGGTGTTCCGCCGCGAGTTCCTGACCGGCCTCGGCGTCTCCTTCGGGCGCGGGTTCTACGAGGACATCTCGGTCACCTACCCGGCGCTGCTGGCCGCCGAACGGCTGCGCTACCTCGACCGCCCCTGCTACTTCTACCGGCGCGGCCGGGCCGGCGCGATCACCAGCACCGCCTCCCCCAAGCACGCCGACGCCTTCGCCCAGTACGACGCGATCTTCGGCTTCCTCGACCGTCCGGACCGCCCGGGCCGGCCCGTCCCCGACACCCTGCGCACCCTGGTCTTCGAGCGGACCGTCCAGCAGGCGCTGACCGTCTACGACACCCCGGGGCTGGTCCCGCCCGAGCTGCGCAAGGACTTCTTCCGCCGGATCTCCGAGCACTTCGGCCGCCACCGGCCGGCCGGCTACCGCTTCCCCGGCGGCCTGCGCGGCGTGCAGTACCGGCTGGCGGCGCGCGGATCGCGGATCGCGTACGCGGAGCTGCGCCGTACCGGCCGGCTGCCGCGCGAACTCAAGCGCGGGGCACGGGCGGTGGCCCCGGCGGTGAAGCGCGGGGTGCGCAGCAGCGCCCGTTTCACCGCGTACAACGCGTTCCGCCGGCTGCCGCTGGACGAGCACCTGGCGGTCTACGCGGCCTACTGGCACCGGGGTTACGCGTGCAGCCCGGCCGCGATCTACGAGAAGGCGAAGGAACTGGTGCCCGGCGTCCGGGGTGTCTGGGTGGTGGAGAACCGCGCCCAGGCGGCCACCCTGCCGGCCGGGGTGCCGTACGTGATCGTCAACACGCCCGCCTATCTGAAGGCGATGGCGACCGCCAAGTACTTCGTCAACAACGTCAACTTCCCGCGCACGATGGTCAAGCGGCCGGGCACGGTGCACGTGCAGACCCAGCACGGCACGCCGCTGAAGGCGATGGGCATGGACCTCAGGGACCACCCGGCCGCCGCGGACGGGATGGACTTCGACCGGCTGCAGGAGGCCGTCGACCGCTGGGACTTCCTGGTCTCCTCGAACCCGCACACCAGCGAGCACTTCGCCCGGGCCTTCCCCGGCCGCTACGAGATGCTGGACACCGGTTACCCGCGCAACGACCGGCTGGCGAACACCACGCCGGCCGAGGTGGCCGCGATGCGCGAACGGTTCGGGCTGGCCCCGGACCGGACGGCGGTGCTGTACGCGCCGACCCACCGTGAGGGCCGCGGCGGGTACGTACCGCTGCTGGACGTGCGCGAGCTGGCCAGGCGGCTCGGGCCCGGCTTCACCCTGCTGGTGCGGACCCACTACTTCCACACCGGCGGCCCGGGCGACCTGGCGGCGGGCGAGGGCGCGGCGGAGATCGTGGACGTCTCCGCGCACCCGACCGTGGAGGACCTGTACCTGGCGGCGGACGTCCTGGTCACGGACTATTCGTCGATGATGTTCGACTACGCCGTGCTGGACCGGCCGATCGTGATCTTCGCGCCGGACTGGGACGAGTACCGGCGGGTGCGCGGGGTCTACTTCGACCTGTTCGCGGAGCCGCCCGGCGCGGTGACGGTGGACGCCGGCGGGCTGGCGGCGGCGCTGCTGGCGGGCGACCCGGAGCCGGCCGCGCGGGCGAGGTTCCGGGAGCGGTTCTGCCCGTGGGACGACGGCGGGGCGGCGGAGCGGGTGGTCCGCCGGGTGTTCCCGACCGAGAGCTGAGGCCGGCAGCCCAGGGGGCGGCAGCCGGGGGCTGAGACCGGAGGGCCGGGAACACGGCTGCGGGGCCCGCGCCCGGCGGGCCCCGCAGGCTGCGACCGGACTCAGCCCTGACGCGCGGCCAGGAACTCGTCGAAGGTCAGCTCGCCGTCGTGGTTGGTGTCCATCTGCTTGATGACGGCCTCGGCCACCGAGATCGACGTGGTCAGGTCGCCGAGCTCGCGCGCGACCCTGGCGTACTCGGCGGCGGTGATCCGGCCGTCGCCGTTCACGTCGTACTTGTCGAAGGCCGCGCGGATCGTGTCGACGTCTGCCATGAGTTGCCCCTCCTATGAACTGCTGATGTGCGTTTCCGACGGCCGTACCCTACCCGGCCGTGGCGAGCGCCACGGCCGGCGGGAGTGGACGGGCTCGGGGGTGGGTGTCGTAGTCTGCGGTTCTGATCTCGGCCCGGCCGGGAACCGATCACCGATTGTCGTATGTTCAGGCCCGGGCGCCTCCCGGGCATGCTCGTCCAGGGAGGGACCATGCTCAATCTCGTCACCAAGCTGGTGCTGAAACCGCTCTCCCGGGGGATCTGGCGGCCGAACATCGAAGGTCTGGAGAACGTACCGCGCAAGGGCGGCGTGATCCTGGCCAGCAATCACCTCTCCTTCATCGACAGCGTGGTGATCCCGCTGACCGCGCCGCGCCGGGTGCACTTCCTGGCCAAGGCCGAGTACTTCACCGGCACCGGGCTGAAGGGCGCGCTGTCCAAGGGCTTCTTCGAGTCGATCGGCGCGGTGCCGGTCGAGCGCGGCACCTACCGTTCCGCCCAGGCCTCGCTGGAGTCGGCGCTGGAGATCCTGGAGGACGGCAAGGCGTTCGGCATCTACCCCGAGGGCACCCGCTCGCTCGACGGCCGGCTGTACCGGGGCAAGACCGGCGTGGCCTGGCTGGCCCTCACCGCCGGTGTCCCGGTGGTGCCGGTGGCGCTGGAGGGCCCGGAGCAGATCCTGCCGATCGGCAAGCGCGTGCCGCGCGTCCGCAAGGTGACGGTCCGCTTCGGCGAACCGCTGCACTTCGACGAACTGCACGGGCAGGCCCGCTCGCTGAAGGCCCGGCGGCAGGTCACCGACGAGGTGATGCGGGCGATCCAGCAGCTCTCCGGCCAGGAGGTCGTGGAGAGCTACAACGAGGTCCCCAAGGCCGCCTGACCCCGGGCGGTACCCGGCCCTGCGGTACGCGCGGCCGGAACGCGCGCCCGTCAGGCCCGGTCCAGCACGGCCGTCGGCGCCTCGCGCCGCAGCAGCGCCGCGTACCGGCCGTCCGCCTCGACCAGTTCGTCATGGCTGCCCAGCTCGGCGATCTCACCCCGGTCCAGGACGACGATCTGGTCGGCCGCCCGGACGGTGGAGAGCCGGTGGGCGATGGTGATGGTGGTCCGGCCCGCCGCCAGGGTGTCGATGGCCTGCTGGACGGCACGTTCGGTGCGGTTGTCCAGCGCGCTGGTGGCCTCGTCCAGGATCAGCACCGGCGGGTTGCGCAGGATGGTCCGGGCGAGGGCGAGGCGCTGCTTCTCCCCGCCCGAGAAGCGGTAGCCGCGCTCGCCGACCAGGGTGTCGTAGCCGTTCGGCAGTCCGGCGACGGTCGTGTGGATCTGCGCGGCCTCGGCGGCGGCGACCAGTTCGGCGTCGGTGGCGTCCGGCTTGGCGAAGCGCAGGTTGTCGGCGACCGAGGCATGGAAGAGGTAGGTCTCCTGGGAGACCACGCCGACCGCCCGGGACAGCGTCTCGAAGGACAGCTCGCGCACGTCCACGCCGTCGATGGTGACCCGGCCGCCGGTCACGTCGTACAGCCGGGGGACGAGGTAGCTGAGCGTGGTCTTGCCGGAGCCGGTCTCGCCGACCACGGCGAGTGAGCCGCCGGCCGGGACCTTGAGCTCGACGCCGGACAGGGTGGGCCGTTCCTGCTCCGGGTCGTAGCGGAACTCCACCCCCTCGAAGCGGACCTCGCCCCGGATCTTCTCCAGGCCGACCGGCCGCTCGGGCTCGGCGATCTCCACCGGCAGGTCGAGGTACTCGAAGATCCGGTGGAACAGCGCCAGCGAGGTCTGCACCTCCACACCGGTCGAGAGCAGGCTGACGGTCGGCCGGAAGAGGCCCTGCTGGAGCGAGACGAAGGCGACCAGGGTGCCGACCGAGACGATCGGCGAACCGCCGGCCGCGGCCAGGCCGGCCGCCCAGTAGATCACCGCGGGCATCGCGGCCATCACGATCTGGATGGTGTTCATCCGCCAGCGCCCGGCCATGCTGGCGCGCACCTCCAGCTCGGCCAGCTGGTCGGACTGCTCGGTGAACTCCCGGGAGAGCGAGTGGGAGCGGCCCATGGTGCGGCCGAGCAGGATGCCGCTGACCGAGAGCGACTCCTGCACCGCCGAGCTCATCGCGGCGAGCTGCTTCTGCCGCTCGGTGGTGATCTTCTTGCGCTCGTTGCCCACCCGGCGGCTGATCCACACGAAGAGCGGCAGGAGCAGCAGGGAGACCACGGTCAGCCGCCAGTCCAGCGCCACCATGGCGACCACCGAGGCGATCACGCTGGTGAAGTTGGAGACCAGCGAGGTGGCGGTGGAGGTCACCGTGGACTGCATGCCGCCGATGTCGTTGGCGATCCTGGACTGCACCTCACCGGTGCGGGTCCGGGTGAAGAACGCCAGCGACATCCGCTGGAGGTGGCTGTAGACCGCGGTGCGCAGGTCGTGCATGACGCGCTGGCCGACGGTGGTGGAGATCAGCGTCTGCAGCACGTTGAAGACGCTGTTCACCACGGCGGTGGCGATCATCCCGAGCACGAGCAGGCTGAGCAGCCCGGTGCGGCCCTCGGGGATGGCCGTGTCGAGGACGGCCTTCAGCAGGAACGGCGACACCACCGAGACCACCGCGGAGGCCGCCACCAGCAGGCCGACCACGGCGAGCCGGCCGCGGTACGGGCGGAAGAGCGCGAGGATCCGGCGCCACTGGGACGGCGGGCGGGGCTCGCCCTCGGCGCGCTCGGGTGGGGTCCATCGGATGCCTTCGGGCCTCAAGGGCGGACCTCCCGGGGTCGGACGCGCGGGCGCGCGGCGGGCATGGCGGTCGGGCGGCCACCAGCACAGCGAGAATAGCTCATAGTTAGCAAAGCTAATAATGAGGCTCACTCTATTCCCGCGCTCCCCGACCGCCGCCCGACCGGCCCCCGGCCGTCGGGCAAGCCCTAGTTGGGTCCGTAGGTGCGCGCCGCCTTGGAGGAGAGCCCGCCGAGCGCGCCGGACGGCAGCAGCCGGGCGGCCGCGATCGCGACCTTGTAGCGCTTGCCCGGGATGGACAGCGAACGGCCGCGGGCCAGGTCCCGCATGGCCTCGTCCACCACCCGTTCAGCGGACAGCCAGCCCCAGGACGGGATGTTGCCCGTCCCCATGCCCGCCCGCTGGTGGAACTCGGTCCGGGTGAAGCCCGGGCAGAGCGCCATCAGCCGCACTCCCGTCCCGCCGACATCGCGCAGTACCCCCTGGGTGAAGCTCACCACCCACGCCTTGCTGGCACCGTACGTGCCGCGCGGCAGGAAGGCCGCGACCGAGGCGACGTTGACGATCGCCCCGCGCCGCCGCTCGCGCATGCCCGGCAGGGCCGCCGTGGTCAGCCGCAGGATCGCCTCGATGTGCACCTTCAGCATGTCCAGTTCGTCCTGGAGCGGGACGGTCAGGAACGCGCCCTTGTTGCCGAAGCCGGCGTTGTTCACCAGCAGGTCCACCGGGCGGGCGGCATCGGCCAGCCGGGCCTCGACGGCCGCGATGCCCTCGTCGGTGGCGAGATCGGCGGTGAGCACCTCCGTCTCGACGCCGTACTTCGCGTGCAGGTCCGCGGCGGAACGTTCCAGCCGCCCGGTGTCCCGGGCCACCAGGACGAGTTGATAGCCGCTCCGGGCGAGCCGGCGGGCGAACGCGGCTCCGATGCCGGCGGTCGCGCCGGTGATCAAGGCAGTGGTCATATCCCCGACCGTACCGACCCCACCCCCGGCGGGCCCAACAGACCGGAAAGGTAACCGATCAGCGCACTGCGGATGCAGGTATCGGTGGGCGCTCATAAGGTCGGTCCGGGGGCATCGCCGGACCAGGCGATGACGATCCTATGAGGAGGCACTTCTGATGCTTGCTCAGTACCTGACCGGAAAAGCCCCGGCGTCGCGCGCGACCCGGGCCGAACTCGACACCCTCGGCGCCCTGATGGTGGAGGACGAGGCCGTCGTCAGCGACGCGCCCACGTACCGCCCCGAAGCCGCCGGGCTGCTGTTGCTGCTGGGCCTCATCCTTCTGTCCCCGAAGCCGCCCAAGGAGAAGACCCGGTAACCGGAACGGGTACCGGCCACGCACGAAGGCTTGCGCGGTGAAGCCACCCGTCGCGAAGCCCACCGATGTGGAACTTCTCCCAACGGGCCTCCCCGCAAGCCTTCGTGAAGCCTTCCTCAAGGAGGACCACCCAGCCATGTCATTCGCCCATACCTCGCTCCGCGACGAGTACGCCGCAGCGGTCGAGCAGATGGCGGCCCAGACCCTCGGCGCCCTTCGGGGCGCCGGGGGTGCGGTCGCGCTCGTCGACCCCGGCACGGCCAACGCGTCCCGGCCGCTGCTCGCCGCCGTCCGGGTGCTCGGGCCGGACCTGTTCGCCCCGCAACTGCTCGGCGGCGCCGCGCCCGACACCGAGGCCGTCCTGCTGCTCGCCGAGGCGCACCGGGCCTTTCCGTCAACCGCCGCCGAGGCGGACGGCCCGGACGCCCCCGAGGGCGCCGCACTGATCGCCGCCTGGCGGGACTGGGCCACCGGGGCCTTGTTCGCCCGGACCCTGCGCTCCATCAGCACTCCCGGCCTGGCGGAACTCTCCCTCCGCGCACCCCAGCCCGACCACGCGCCGCAGCCGCAACCGCATGCCTGGCAGGCCTGGTCGGTCCGGATGGCCCAGCTCTCCGCGCTCGCCCTGCCCGGCCTCGACGGCCCGGTGCACCGGACCGCCCGCACCCACACCCTTGCGCTCGCCCGGGGCACCGTCCGCTCCATGCTGCGCCGCGACCACCGGGTGGCCGCCCGGCTCGCCCGCTGGCTCGCCTGGTCCCGGGCCGAAGGCCTGTCACTGCCGTTGGAGGTCGAACCGGTGCTGGAGCGGATCCACGCCGCCGGAGACGGCAGCTCCCGAACCGCGCTCGAACTCGGCATCGCCGAAGCCCTGCTGGCCATCACCCCGAACGGAGCGACGGCATGACGGACGATCAGCGGCTGTCCATCGCACAGCAGATCGGCTCGCGTGCCATGGCCTGGCTGCACGCCTCCCATGAACGCGGCTTCGGCCGGCTCCCGGACAACGTCACCGTCGACCTCTCCGACCCCAACAACGCCTACAAGCCGATCGCCGAATGCGCGCTGGCCGCCTCGCTGGTCCTGCGGGACGGCGTCACCGGCCCGCGGGACGCCCAGGTCGCCCGCGACATGCTGGACTTCGGCTGGTCCCAGCTGCAGAACGGAAACCTCCTCTACGAGCGGCAGTTGCGTCATCTGGTGATGACCGACCCGCTGGAAACCTATGTCCACTTCGCCAGGGCCGGCTACCGGCATCCCGCACTGGAAGAGCTGCTGGCGTCGCTCAGCCGGCTGCGGTCCGTGCACGCCGTCGAGATCCTGCCCGGCCGCCGGCTCGCCGTCGCCAACGCCCGCCGGGTGGTGGGCCTCGCCGACCGGCCGGACGACTGGGCCGCCCTCGCCGCCGGGACATGGCTCAGCGCCACGCCCGAACCGTGGGCCATGGACTGGATGACCGGCTACCACATCACTCATGCCGTCTTCCATCTCACCGACTGGGGCGCCCGACCGGAAGGCCTGCCCGAGCCGATGGCCGACTTCGTCCGCGCCTGGCTGCCCGTCTGGGTGGACATCTGGCTGGAGGTCGGCGAGTGGGACCTGGTCGGCGAACTGCTGGTGGTGGACTCGTGCATCGGCGAGCCCGTCACCGGCATGCAGGGCTGGGAGGCGCTGGCCGCCGTTCAGCGCGAGGACGGACTGATCCCCCGCGACAGCTCCGAACCCGTATCGGAGGATCCGGCCCAGGCGTTCAAGGACCACGAACACACCGCCGTGGTCGGGGTGGTGGCCGGCACCGTCACCCTCTCCCGCGCGCTCGGCGGCGCCGCCGTGGCCGCATGAACGTGGCGGGCGCCCTCGGCGGTTCGGGGGAGCCCGACGCGTTCGGCCCGGTGAACGGGCCTGGCGGGCCCACCACGACTGGCGGGCCCTACGGTCTGGGCGGCCCGGGCGGCCTGGATCGCCTCGACGACCTGGGCGAACCCGGCGAACTCGACGGCTTCGGCGAGCCGGAGCTGGCCGAACTCGTACGGGCCGCCGCTCCGCACGCCACCGCCGTCACACTGGCGGTGGCCCGCGGCGACCGGCAGGCCGTCCGCTGCCACGGGCGGCTCGCCCGCGACAGCGCCGCGCCGTGCACGCCCGAGACCGTTTTCGAACTCGGCTCGGTGACCAAGACGTTCACGGCACTGCTGCTCGCCACCATGGCGGCCCGTGGCGAACTCGCCCTGGACGACCCGGTGGAACGCCACCTCCCCGAGCGCTGGCGCCCTGCGACCGTCCGCCGCGGCGGCCCGATCCGGCTGCTCCACCTGGCCACCCACACCTCCGGCCTTCCCGGACTGCCGCCCGGCCTGCTCGCGGAGGCCGTCCCCACCTGGTTCAGCAACCCGTACGCCGCCTATCTTGACGAGCAGTTGAGGGAGGGCCTGGCGCGAACCACCGTGCACCACAGACCAGGAAGCTGGTTCGGCTACTCCAACTACGGTGTCGCCCTGCTCGGCCGCCTGCTCACCGAGGCCGGTGGCGCCACCTACCCCGAGCTGCTCGCCGACCGCATTCTCCGCCCGCTGGACCTGCGGTCCACCACCTGCTCCCCCGACGCCCCCGACCGGGCCGTCGGACACCGGCGAGGCCGCCCGCTGCCGCCCTGGCGCATCCCCGGCCTGCCCGGCGCCGGCGCCGTCCGCGCCGGCGGCGCCGATGTGCTGCGCTTCCTCCGCGCGCATCTTCCCGGCGAGGAAAGCGAATTGAGAGAGGCTCTGGACGACGTCCAGCAGCTCCGGCTGCGGTTGCCACGCTCGACCGACCAGCTCTGCCTGGTCTGGAACCACCGGCGCGTCGGCGGCCGCGACCTCTTCTTCCACTCCGGCGCCACGCGCGGCTTCACCTCACTGGTCGGCTTCTGCCCCCAGACCGCCTCGGTCGTCGGGGCTCTGGCCAACTGCGGCCCGGCGCTGGACGGACGCTTCGTCCAGCGCGGCTACGAGGTACTGAAGCACGTTGCCAGGTAAGGCTGCGCGGGCGGACAAGGTTCGGACAACAAGTAACAGATAACAGATTTCGAAATCTGTTATCTGTTGCTTGTTGTCTGTTACCTATCCTCCGTTGCCCGTGCCGCTCAGGTCCGTTCGCCGCGCGCCGCTTCGTCGGCGGCGCCGCCCGCGCCGACGGGGCGCGTCCGGGTGGCGGCGGTGGCCTTCAGCTCCGGGGCCAGCCTGGCGACATCGCGGGAGCCGACTGCGGCGATCAGGGTGGGGAGGAGCCAGCGGACCGGCTGAATGCCGCGCAGCCAGGCCTGGGCGTAGACGTGGGCGGAGCGGCGGGAGATGCCCGCGGCGAGGCGGGCGACCGCCGGATCCAGCGGGTAGGTCTTGCCGGCCGGCCAGGGCAGCCGGGAGCGCATCCGGGCGAGGACGACGTCCTGGTCGGCGCCGCGCACCATGTCGGTGTCGGTCCAGCTCAGGTAGCCGACCCCGACCTTGACGCCCTGGTGGGCGACCTCGGCGCGGAGCGCGTGGGCGAAGGCCTCGACGCCCGACTTGCTGGCGCAGTACGCGCTCATCAGCGGGGCAGGCGCGATCGCGGCGAGCGAGGCGATCTGGAGGAGGTAACCGCGGCTCTCGGTGAGGGCGGGGAGGAAGGCCCGGGCGGTGGCGACACTGCCGAGGAGGTTGACCTCGATCACCCGGCTGAACACCCGGTGGTCACTGTCCAGCAGCGGGCCGCCGACGGCGATGCCGGCGTTGGCGACGACGGTGTCGATCCGGCCGTGGTGTTCCTTGATCTGCCGGGCGGCCTCGGTGAGCGCGTCGATGTCGGTGACATCGGCCTCCCAGGCGGTGGCGGTCGGTCCGCAGAGGGCGGCGACGTTCTTCAGCTCGGCCGGCTCCAGGCCGACCAGGGCGACCTCGGCGCCGCGCCGGGCGAGCGTGCGGGCGAGCGCGGCGCCCACGCCTCGGGCGGCACCGGTGATCACGACGACCTGCGCGGAGAGCGGCGGAATGGCGTTCATGCGTCGGCGGTCCTCTCAAGTGAGGCGGCCGACGGCTGGACGCCGGGCGGGTGGGCGACGGCGAGATGGGCGCCCGCGAGGCGGTGGATCTCGGCGACGACCTCTGCGGGCCGCTCGACGGGCAGCATGTGGCCAATGCCGGGCAGCAGGAGCAGTCCCTGCGGGTCGGCCAGCGCGGCGACCATCCGGTGGGCGTGCACCGGGGGCGTCATCCGGTCCTCGGTGCCGACCATGACGGCGGTCGGCACGGTGAGCCGGGCGAGTCCGGCCCTGACGTCCAGCCGCTCCAGCACGCCCGCCCAGTTGGCCCGGACGGCGGTCGGGCAGGCGTGCACGATCCGGGCCGCCGCCTGCACCCGGTCGGTGGGTGACGCCGCTCCCATCGTCACGTACTTGAGCCCGGCGCGGCTGGCCGGGCCGACCGGCCCGAGCGGCAGCCGGGAACCCAGCAGCCGGCGGTGGAGGAAGCGGCGCAGCCCCGGGGAGCGCACCGCTCCCGGCAGGATGGTCAGTTCGGCGATCAGGTCGGCGGGGCCGGTGGAGACCAGCAGGGCGGCGGCGGTGCGTTCGGCGACCTCGGGGCGGCCGGCGGCGGCCATGATGGTCATGCCGCCCATGCTGTGGCCGACGAGGAGGGCCCGCTCCCCCGCCGGGACGGTCCGGGTGAGCACGGCCGAGAGGTCCTCGGCGAGCGCCCGGGTGGAGTAGCGGACCCGGCTCGGCGGGATCTCGCTGCGACCGTGGCCGCGCTGGTCGTAGGCCACCACCCGGTAACGGTCGGCGAGTTGGTGGATGACCGGGGCCCAGAAGGCGGTCGAGCAGGTCCAGCCGTGGGCGAGGACGACGGTCGGCGCCGCGGGCTGCCCGTGAATCTCGACGTGCAGCCGGATGCCGTCGGTCGAGCGGACGTCCAACTCCTCGACGGGAGCGGGCGGAAGGCAGTCGGCCGGGAGCGTCGGGCTCATACCAGGGCCTCCTCGGTGGTGGCGGTGGCGGCGCCGGCGGCGGGCGCGGGCGCGGTACGCATGATCAGCTCGTACTCGGCGAGGTCCACCTTGCGGGTGGCGCGGCGGAACGCGGTGGTGGAGGCGGGCCAGAGCACGGTGTTCCTGCCACTGCTGTCCAGGTACCAGCTGCGGCAGCCGCCGGTGGTCCAGACGGTGCGGTCCATCCGGTGCTGGAGTTCGAGGTTCCAGTGCCGCTGCGCGCGGGCGGTCGGCTGCATCGCGGTGGCGCCGACGGAGCGGAGCGTGGTGAGCGCGTCGATCAGATAGTTCAGCTGGGACTCGATCATCAGGATCATCGAGCTGTTGCCGAGGCCGGTGTTGGGGCCGACGACGAAGAAGAGGTTCGGGAAGCCGTGCACGGTGGACCCGCGCAGTGCCTCCATGCCGTCCTTCCACTCCTCGGCGAGGCTGGTGCCGTTGGCACCGAACACCCGTGCGCCGATCGGCATGTCGGTGACGTGGAAGCCGGTGCCGAAGACGATCGCGTCCACCTCGTGCTCGCTGCCGTCGGCCGCGACCAGGGTCGAACCGCGCACCTCGCGCAGGCCGGAGGCGACCACCTCGGTGTTGGCGGCGGCGAGTGCCGGGTAGTAGGTGTTGCTGAGCAGGATGCGCTTGCAGCCGATCCGGTAGTCCGGGGTGAGCCGGGCCCGCAGCGCCGGGTCGGCGACGCCCTGCGCGAGGTGCCGCTCGGCGAGCCCCTGGACGAGGCGCAGCGCGCCGGGCCGGCGGACGAAGGCGTCCACCTGGAGCTCGCGGAGCGCGAACAGCGCGCCACGGCGGATCCTGGCGGTGACGGGCAGCCGCCCGTGGAGCCACTTCTCCAGCCCGCTGATCTCGCGGTCGCCGCGCGGGAGGACCCAGGCGGGGGTGCGCTGGAAGACCGTCAGCCGGCCGACCTTCGGCTGGATGGACGGGATGATCTGGGCGGCGGAGGCGCCGGTGCCGACCATGGCGACCCGCCGGCCCGCGAGGTCGTAGTCGTGGTCCCAGCGGGAGGAGTGGAACACCTTGCCGGGGAAGGTGTCCAGGCCCGGCAGGTCGGGGATCTGCGGGTCGGCGAGCGCCCCGGAGGCGGAGACGATCGCGTCGGCGGTCCACTGACCGGCGGTGGTGGTGATCCGCCAGCGGGTCTGCTCGGCCTCCCAACGGGCTTCGGTGAGTTCGGTGTTGAAGCGCAGGTGGGGGCGGAGGCCGAAGACGTCGGCGACCTTCTCCAGGTAGGCGCGGATGTCGGGCTGGCCGGAGAAGCTGCGCGGCCAGTCGGGGTTGGGCGCGAAGGAGAAGGAGTAGAGGTGCGAGGGGACGTCGCAGGCGCAGCCGGGGTAGCTGTTGTCCCGCCAGGTGCCGCCGACCGAGTCGGCGCGCTCCAGGATGACGAAGTCGGTGATGCCGGCGCGGCGCAGCCGGACGCCGGCGCCGAGGCCGCCGAAGCCGGAGCCGATGACCGCCACCCGGACGTGCGGGACGGCCGCGGGGGCCTGGGGGTCGTGGGCGGCCGGGGCGTCGTCGGTCTCCGGGACGTCGTGCGCGTCGTGGGAGTCGTCGGCGTCCTGGGTGTTTCCGGCCTCCTGGGCGGGCGTGCCGGGCCGGGGGCGCTTGGTGCTGGATGCCATGCGGCGTCCTCCTGAGGGTGGGATCGCGGATTGCACACTGCCAAGAGGAACTGTCCCGGGAAGCGTCCCCCCGGAGACCGGGTAACCATGCCAGCAATCACTGGCATGGTTGGCAGGGTAGCCCTTGCTGACAGTTGATGGAAGAAGGACGACCACCCCGTTTCGACGACCGCCGGTCCTATGCTGAGCGCCGTGGAGAAGCTCAGAGCGGCTGCGGACGACGGACAACGCGAGTACCGGGTGGAGGAACTGGCCGAAGCGGCCGGCATCACCGCCCGCACGCTGCGTTTCTACCGCGAGCGCAAACTGCTCCCGCCGCCCCGCAGGGAGGGCCGGATCGCCTGGTACGGCGACGCCCACCTGGCCCGCCTGCGGGTGATCGCCGAACTGCTGGAGCGCGGCCACACCCTGGGCGGTATCGCCGAGTTGATCGGCGCCGGCGAGAGCGGCCGGGACGTCGCCGAGCTGATCGGGCTGGAGGCCGCGATCGTCGCGCCCTGGTCGGACGAGACGCCGGTGCGCCTGGACTGGGAAGAGCTCAAGGCCACCTTCGGCGACCAGCTGACCGAGGAGAACACCGCCGAGTCCATCGCCCGGGGCTACATCACCGTGGAGGACGACGGCATCACCCACGTCAGCCGCCGGCTGATGGACGCCACGACGGCGCTGGTCGCCGAGGGGGTGCCGCTCTCCGCCGTCCTGGAGGCCAGCCGGCGCACCCGGGAGCACGTGGACGCGATCGCCGAGATCTTCACCACCGTGGTCGCCGAGCAGCTGCTCGGCGCGCTCTCCGCCGACGCCCCGCTGCCGCCCGGCGAGGCGGCCCGGCTGACCGAGCGGATCCTCCGGGTACGCCCGCTGGCCCGGACGGTGGCGGACGCGCAGTTCGCGCTGGCGATGGACCGGCGGGTGCACGCCGAGTACGAGGAACTGCTGCGCCAGCGGCGGCTGGAGCCACGCGCCAGCGGCGAGGGCGAGGACGCCTGCGGTCCGTAGGAAAGCCGGTCCGCCCCGGCGACCCCCGCGACCCCGGTGACCCCGGTGGCCGTCACGGTGCGACCGCACGTCAGCTCTCGCCCGCCGCCATCCACCTGAGTTCCCCGTAGCTCTCGCCGGGCCCCGGCGGGCGCGTCCACGAGCGGGTGGTGAAGGAGTGCAGACGGCCCTCGGTGAGGGCGAAGCGGGGCAGCGCGACACCGAACTCTGCCGCGATCGCCGTCAGAGCCGCGCGCTCGGCCCGCCGATCGCCCCGCCGGTCGTCCTGCTCCGGTAGAACGTGTTCCGCAATGACGTGGTCCGGGCCGGCGTCCTCACCCCGGGCGAAGAACCGGTCCGGGTCGAGCGCCGGCGGTATCGCGCCGCTGCGGCGGATGTCAGCGCCCTCGACGGTGTACGCGTACCGCTCCTCGCCGTCCTCCGCGACGGAGAGGTGGAACAGGCCGTCCCCGGCCGCGTGCGACTCGGCCGGTACGCCCCAGACCACGACCGCCCGGGTGCCGTGCGAGTCGGCTGCGGCCGGGGACTCGAAGCGCGGGGCGCAGAAGGAGGCCGGGTCCGTGTCGAACGCGACGCTCCAACCGGCTCCGGCCCGGGCGACGAAGGCCTGCGCCTTGTCGTCGTACGTCGAACTCACGCCGCCGGCGAACCGTTGCCGCTGAGCCTCCCAACGGGTCATCGGCGCACCCAGCGCGGTGGCGTCGCCGTCCGCCCCGAACCGGGCGGGCAGTTCGTCCGGGGCCACACCCTCGACCAGGACGAAGCGGTACCCGTCATGGCGCCCCTGCCGGTCCTCGGCGGCCAGCCAGGCCAGGCCATCGCACCCGGACTCGCCCCCGCACCCGCACCCGGAGCCGCACCTGGAGCCGGACCCCGACCCGCCGGCCGGGGCGACGACCCCCGCCGGTCCGTCGTCGGCGTACCCGCCCCTCGGGACGGCGAGGAGTTCACGTCCGCGCTCCGGCGTGACGAGCGGCCCGAGGAGGGGGTCGGCGAGCAGGCCGAGCGGCGCGAGGTGGTCCGGCCCCAGCGGTGTCCAGTGCGGCAACCCGGCGAGCAGCGTCCGCCAGGCCTCGTCCGTGCCGCCCCATCGCGCCTGCTCCCGGGCGTGCTCCACGGCCCGGCCGAACGCGCCGGGAGCGGTGTAGCGGAAGGTCTGCTCCGCCACCTGCCGCAGGATCTCCGCCGCCGCGCCGCGCACCTCTCCGGACGCGGAACGCAGCACGAACTCCCATGAACCCTGGTCGCGTTGGGACCGGATGTGCTCGGCCGCCAGCACGGCCACCACGTCACCGGTGTAACGCGGATCGGCCGCCAGGCCGCCAAAGCCGACCGACCAGGTCTGCCCGAGAAGACGCCTGATCTGGTCGAGCATCTCCGTGGCGCGCGGCCTGCCGAACTCCGCCGCCTCCTTCAGTGCCGCCTCGGCCCGCTCGTACCCCCCGCGCAGCGCCTCGGCCCGGCCCTGCTCGACCAGTTCGTCCAGCGCCCGGGTCGTGCTGTTGACGAACCTCCCCTCCGTACGGCCGGAGGCAAGCCGGTGGAACTCGCGGTACATGGCGGCCATGAACGCCCGGAACGACCCGTACCTGGTCGGCGGGCCACCGGACCAGGACGCGTGCCGGTAGACCGCCCACTCCCCGGCCTCGTCCCGGTCGAGCGGGTCGAGCAGGACGAGCACCAGGTCGGACTCGACGTCCAACTGCAACGCGCGATCCCACATCCCGGCCCGCATGACCTGCTCCGGCGAGGAGTTCTCGTCCAGGAACTCACGGTCGAGCCGCCCCACCCCCGCGCCGTCCCGGTGCCAACGGGCCCCCTCGGTACCGGCGAGCCGCCAGACGAAGCCGCCCGCGTGCCGCCAGCCGTCGCTGACCTCCAGGAAGGCCCGGTACGACGGCGGCAGCGGCTGCCCCACCCACGCCTCCATCGCGGCTGTCCGCTCGGCGGACGCGGGCTCGAACCCCAGCCAGCGGGCACGCAGCGGCTCTTCGTCACCCGCCCTGTTGTCGTCGGCGTCGGCGTGCGCGTCCGCCCACTCCTCGCTCCACCGGGTGAGGAACGAACGCCAGTCGAAGGTCTCCTCGGTCATGGCGGCGATCCTCGCACCCGCCACTGACAGTCCGTCGACCGGCGCTCACGCCCCGTCGCGGGCCTCTCGCACCAGGCCGGCCCACCACTCCGGGTCCCGCCCGTACCGGTCGACCAGGCCGGACCAGGCCGGCTCCGCCAGGACGACGGCGCAGGCGTCCTCGAAGCGGCACCGCTCACCTCCGAGCAGTTCCCGGGTGATGACGATCGCGAGGGCGGCCGGGGCGTCGGAGGTGGCGAGCCGCCGCTGGACCTCCGGCATACCGGCGCTGTCGAGCACCTCGCGATACCGGTCCACCCAGCCCGCCAGCCACCAGCGCTTCGCCTCGGGGCCGGTCCCGTCGTCGCCGTCGAAGGTCGGTGCCAGGGCCTCGGCCAGCCGTCGGACGTACTGCTCGGGGCCGCCCTCGACCTCGGGATACTCCCGGGCGAAGTCGTCCCACTCCAGGTCCACCGCCAGCTCCCCGATCCTCGCCGCGGTGACGGGGTGGAAGGCGTACCAGTGCTCCCCGCCCACGAAGGCGTCCCGCAGCACCGACCGGCGCAGCCGGCACGACTCGGCCAGCAGCACCGCGTCGTAGAGGTCCTTGCCCTGCGGGTACCGGTCGGTGACCAGCCACATCAGCTTCCACGCGAGCGAGAGTTCGGGGGTGACCCCGAGCACCGGGGCACCGGGCCCGTCCGCCAGCGGACGGACCAGCCGTCGCTCCGGCGCCACCGGCAGCCGCTCGTTGAACACGAAGTCGAGCTGCACGGTGCCGCCGGGGAGCCCCTCGGCCGTCCAGGGCAGGGCCAGGCGCCGGCCGGGAACGCGCTCGTACGTCCAGATGTCCTCGCTCACGGCGCCTGCCGCGTCGAAGCGCACCGGGTGCCCGGCGGCAGCTTGCCCGGCCGCCAGCTCGGCGGCGCGGGCTATGCCGTCGATCATCGCGGCCGTCCGGGGCTCCCCGATCTCCCAGTCGGCCGGGGTGACCACGAAGTCCAGGTCGCCCGGCTCGCGCGCCGCCTCGCCGTACCAGCCGCGCAGCAGGACACTGCCGCGCAGCACCAGGTGGTCGGCCCAGTCCGAGCCGGCGATGCCGGCGAGGACGAGGTCGATGGCGCGGCGCCGGGCGTCCCGCCAGGCGAGCCCGACCTCGCGGTCCGCGAACCGGGGGTCGGTGGCCCGGTAGGCGTTCGGGTACTGCTTGAGGGCGGGGTCGAAAACCGCCTTCTGGACCGCGCGCGGGTCCTGTACCGGCCGGAGCGTCAGCGGCAGCCCGTACCCCGGGCGCCGTTCGTCGTCGAGCGGGGCCTTCGGCACCTCCCGATTACGCCATCCGAAGGATTCCCAGGTGCCGGTCATCGTCTGTCCGTTCCGTCGAACCAACCGTCGTCCACCGCCAGATTGCTGTCGTACACGACGAACTCCCGTTCCACCGAGAGGATGTCGAAGCCGGCCCCGGCGACCGCGCCGACCAGCCGGTCCAGCCGGTCCCCCGCCGTCCGCAGGCCGACGCCGTGGCAGCGCTGGGTAACGAACCGCTGCTGCCGCCCGGACGGCCCGGCCACCCGGCGGGCGTTCCAGGAGACGTGCGCGCCGTGGCCGGCGGCGACGGCGGTCAGGGCCTCGCGCTCGGCGTCGGCGGCGAGAGCCACCTTGAGATGGTGCTCGAAGTACCGCTCCGGGCCGAGCCGGCGCGCGTCCTCGTCGCTCGCCGGAACGCCGTCCGTCCAGGGCGTGGCCTCGATCTTCACCCGCACCGGCCGGTACCCGGCGGCGCTCAGACCGTCCGTCAACTCCTCCGCCGCGACACGCTGTTGGCGCAGCGATCCGGCGCCGTTCAGGGTCACCATCGGCTGGGACTTGGTCCGGCCCCGGGCGAGGCGGATGTGGAGGAGCTTCACTCCGCGCTCGGCGGCCCACCGTTCGAGCCCCGGCAGATCGCCGTCCGGGCAGGCGACGGTCACATGGGTCTCGAACTCGCCGAGGAAGCCGGCCTCGGCCGGCGACGGAGGGAGTGGGTAGTCAGTGTGCACCACCACATGATCATCCCAGCTCAGGACGCTCGCCGACACCGGTTTTCCATCCACCCCGAGGCCGGGCGAACTCTCCCGTACGCCACGGCCTTGCACCTCGGACGATGGCCTCGGGGTCGATCAGTGCGTGGAAGTCGGTGCGTCAGGGGGCGGCCGAGGGCGGGGTGTGAGGGTCGTCCAGGTGCCGTCGGGGAGTTGCCGCACGGTGGCCGCCTGGGGGCCGGGCGGGAAGGCGGCTCATCATCTCAGAGCGCGCGCTCCAGCAGGGCCAGCAGCGCGGTCCAGTGCCGTTCGTCCGCCGCCGCGTCGTAGCGGTCGGTGTCGGCCTGGGTGAAGCCGTGGTGGGCTCCCTCGTACACCTCGGCGGTGTGGCGGACACCGGCGGCGGTGAGGGCCTTCGTCAGACGGTCGATCTGCTCGGCGGGGAGCGCAGGGTCCTGGTCGGCGTGCCCGAAGTACAGCTCCGCGGTGATCCGGTCGGCGAGCAGGTGCGGGCTGTCCTCTGCCTCGGTGGCCAGGAAGCCGCCGTGGAAGCCGGCCGCCGCCGCGACCCGCTCGGGGTGGTCGGCGGCCGTCAGCAGGGCCAGCCGGGCGCCCAGGCAGTAGCCGGTGATGCCCACCGGCCCGTCGGCGGCGAGCGGGGAGTCGGCCAGCCAGCGGAGGTAGGCGTCGGCGTCGCGCTCCGTCTGCTCCGGGGTGAGCGACCCCACGATGGGGCCGAGGCGTTCGAACAGGCCCGGGTCCGCGCCCGCGGCGATGAACTCGGGCAGTTCGACGACCGGCGCGCGGCCGTGCCGGTAGAAGACGTTGGGCACCAGGACGGTGTAGCCGGCGGCCGCGAGCCGGTCCGCCATCGCCCGGATGTGCGGCCGGAGCCCGAAGGCGTCCAGGTAGAACAGGACGGCGGGGTGGGGCGCGCCGTCGTCCGGGTGGGTCAGGTAGGCGTCGGCGGTGCCGTCCTGGGTGGGGATGTCCACGGATGTTCCGCGCACGGTGGCCATCGGCGTCTCGCTTCCGTTGTCGGGGGGACGACTGTCCGGGAGATGGTCGTCCGGGAGATGATCCACGGTGCAGGGTACTCGGAACCAAGGCGCGGCCGGGGCTCGTTGGACCAGCATGGCGATAGTCGTGTGCATGTTGACGATGGCGGCGCTGATGCTGGTGCTGATCGGGTCGGTCGCGGTGCGCCGGATCGGGCGACGCGGGCGGAGCCCGGGCGCGCGGAGTACCGGGGTGGGCCTCGGCGCCGCCGGGATCGAGGAGTTGCACGCCCTCTTCAACCCCAACAAGCGGGTCCAGATCGAGCAGCGCCAGGAGCAGCTGGCCCTGCGGGACGACAACCTGGCGGGTGCTCCGCCCGGGACGGGGGTCGACCTGGAACGGGGCGTCGCGGTGTTCGGGCGGCGGGAGCTGCCGCGGGGAGCGTGAGCGGCATCGACCGGCCGCGGTTCGGGCTCCCCGGGCGCGGAGCATGTGGGCGAGCGTGGCGGCCGTCACCGGCACCGGTGCCGCGGCCCGCTCGTGACGGACGGGGCGTCAGAGGCGGTGCAGGCGTTCCTCGTCCGAGGTCCGGGGGCAGGTGAGGCAGGCGGGGGCGGGGCCGACCGCGTAGTAGAGGCAGCAGCCGAGCCGGGTGCGGGTGATGTGCTCGCGGCCGTCGGCGCCGGTCAGGCGGCGGAAGGCGGCGGCACCGGGCAGCGGCAGGGTGCCGCCGGGCAGGACGGCCTCGGCGGCGGCGACGGCGGCGTCCTCCTCGCCCAGCATCCGGCCGAGGTACCAGATCGCGGAGGCGAGATCGTCCGTCACCATGCCCCACAGCGCCCGGGTGCCGCGCCGGGTGGGGGCGGCGAAGGCGGTGAGCAGGGGTTCGACGTGGGTGACGACGGCGGCGCGCAGTTCGGCGCGGAGTTCGTCGTCACCGGGGAGGGTGATGTGGTCGCGCGGGCGGAGCGCGAGGTCGCCGGTGGGGGCGTGCAGCCAGAGGTCCGCGGGGTCGATCGTGGGCACCCGGCGGCCGAGGTGCCATGGTCCGGCGATCAGGACGCAGACGGACCACAGGTAGTGGTGCAGCAGCCGGGAGGCGGTGACATGGGGGCGCGGGGCGGTGCCGTCGGCCGCGGCGATCCGGGCGGCCTCGCCGGCCAGCGCGGCATCCAGCGCCTGTGGGTCACGGACGAGTTCGACCGCCGAGTACCAGCCCATGGCCGCCGGCGGGGGCGGTTCGCCGGCGGCGAGCAGCCGGACCCGCAGCACCGGGCAGAGGTCGGACAGCCGCCGGTAGTCCGCGCGGAGGGGCTGCGCGACGCGGGGCACGGCGGGCACAGGTGTTCCCGAGATCATCGGCACTCCCGAGATCGAATGAGGTGAGGCTTACCTTATAGGCGATCAATGGATGCCCCGGACCACACCGGGGCGACTTGACGGACTTAGGCAAACCTAACCTAGGATCTCGCCCCGTGCCGAGAATCGACCCGCCGGACACCGCGGCCCCGGCGGCAGCCGTCCGCACCACGGAGAGGCCAGACATGCGGCTCTATCTGCTCGCCCTCAATCCCACCGACTCGGTCACCGAGGGGTTCCTCCCGGCCGCCGCCCGGCTCGGGCTGGACGTCACCGTGCTCACCGACCACGCCGGCCCTCACCACCGCGCCTACACCGGAATGGAGTTCGCGCCCGAGGTGCTGGAGTGCGAGGCACCGGACTTCCGCGCGGTGGTCAGCCGCATCTCCCGTCACCACGCGCCCGACGCGGTCTTCAGCAACAGCGACCACCTCCAGACCCAGACCGCCCTGGCCGCCGAGTACTTCGGGCTGCCCGCCAAGGACTGGAAGGCCGCGCTGCGCGCCAAGGACAAGGGCCAGCTCCGCCGCCACCTCGCCCTGGCCGGCCTGGACTCCGTCTGGTCCGCCGAGCTGGCGCCCGGGCAGGACCCGGCCGAGCTGGACCCGCCGTTCCCCTGCGTCGTCAAACCGCGCGAGGGCGTCGCCAGCGAGGACGTCACACTGGTCGGCGACGCCGCCGAACTGGCGCTCCGCTGCCGGGAGATCCAGCACCGCCGGGCCGGTGCCACCCTCGTCGTCGAGGAGTTCCTGCCGGGGCGGCTGCACACCCTGGAGACGCTTGGTGACGGTCGGCGGCGGCATGTCCTCGGCGGCTTCCGGACCAGGCTCTCCCCTCCCCCGCACTTCATCGAGGAGGCACTGGAGTTCACCCCCGCGCACCCGCCGCACGTGGTCGGCCAGGTGCTCACCCAGCTCGACGCGATCGGCATCGGGCTCGGCGCGTGCCACACCGAGTTCGTCGTCCAGCCGGACGGCCGGGCCCGGATCATCGAGGTCAACTACCGTGCCATCGGCGACCAGTGCGACCTGATGCTCGCCGAGGTCCTCGGCATCCCGCTGTTCGAGCACATCCTCGGCGCCCACCTCGGCCGCGCACTGCCCGAGGACCTCGGCGAGCACTGCGCCGACACCGCCCGCCGCGCCCGCAACGAGGCCGTCTGCGCCGACCGGGCCGGCATCCTCACCGCCGCCCCCGGGCCGTACGACGAGGAGCGCGACGGCGTCCGGCTCGCCTACCGGCCGCTGCGCCCGCTCGGCGAACGCCACGAGCACTACCGCACCAACCGGGACTACCTCGGCGTCATCTGGGCCGTCGGCACCGACCAGGCCGCCGTGGACACCGCCGTCGCCCGCTTCCGCGCGGCCAACCGCTGGGAGATCACCCCGTGAGCACCGCGCGCCCTGCATCCGATGCGAACATCACCGGCCCGGACTCCGTCGAACCCCATTCCGCCGAAGCCCAGTTGACCCTGCGGGTGCTCTCCGCGCTGCTGCGCGAGGACGTGCTCGGGCTGCGCAGCCACAGCCGGCCCGAGGACCGGGCGGACGGGCGCTGGCTGGTCCTCCCCGAGGCCGGCCTCGCCCTGCCCGTCGCCGCGGAGGGCTTCCAGTGCGAGTACGCGGCCCGGCGGCCGCTGCTGGAACTCCACGGCACCGGACTCACCTCCCTGGAGGCCGTGGTGGCCGCCCTCGCCGGGCTCTCCGAGGACGAGGACCGGCCCGGCTGGGCGGCCTTCACCGAGGAGTGCCGGCAGACCCTGGCCACCATGGAACTGCACCGGCGCTCCCGGGCCGAGGTGCACACCGCGCTCACCGACCTCTACGGCGCGGACCCGGCCGACTGGACCGGCCCCGCCGCCGCCCTCGGCCACGACACCCTCGCCGCCTATCTCGACCACCCGGTCTACCCCACCGCGCGCGGCCGGGCCGGCCTCACCGAACAGCAACTCCGCTCGTATGCACCGGAGTTCCACCCGGCTTTCGAACTGCGCTGGCTGGCCCTCCCGGCCGGCGCCGTCACCGCGCACGGCGACCGGCCGCTGCCCAGCTGGTGGCCCACCCCCAGCTGGCTCGGCCTCGGCCTGGACGGCGGCGACGCCGCCTGGGCCACCCTGCCGGTGCACCCCCTCACCGTCGGCGCGCCGCTCGCCGAGGCCCTGCGCGCCACCGGCCTGGCCGACCGCGCCGTGCTCGCCGACCGGCCCTACCTGACCGTCGTCCCCACCCTCTCCATGCGCACCGTCGCGGTCGCCGACGACCCCGCCCGCCACCTCAAACTCCCGCTCGCCACCGCCACGCTGGGCCGGCTCAACCGGCGCACCATCAAGCCCGGCACCCTGCTCGACGGCGCCGCCGGCCAGCGACTGGTCGAGGCCGTGCTGGCCCGCGAACCGCGCCTGGCCGGGCGAATCCTGCACGCCGACGAACAGAGCTGGGCCCACGCCGGGCACGAACTGCTCGCCGTCCTCTGCCGCCGCTACCCCGCCGGCCTCGACCGGGCCGTCACCGTCCCGCTGGCCGCCCTGCTGGCCCCCGCCCCCGGCGGCCGCCTCGTCCTCGACCACCTGGCCGACCGCTACTACGGCGGTGACCCGCTCGCCCTCTACGACGCCCTGCTGGAGCTGCTGCTCGACTGGCAGACCACACTGTTCGGCTATGGCATCGCGCTGGAGTCCCACCAGCAGAACACCTCGCTCGTCCTGGACGGCGACGGCCTGCGGCTGCTCTACAAGGACGACGACGGACCGCGCGTCCACACCGGCCGGCTCGCCGCCACCCTCGGCGAACAGGCCCCGGCCCGGGAGGAGTTCGACGACGCCCGGATCTTCGGCACGGACGACCGGCCGCTGACCGACCTGTTCACCACCATCACCGGCCATCTCTGCACCGGCGCCCTGGCGTTCGGCCTCGCCGCACACGGCCGCGCCGAACTCACCGACACCCTGGCCCTGTTGCGCGGCCGCCTGACCGAGGCCGTCGACCGGATCGGACCGGCCGGCGCACCGCTGCGCACCGCCCTGCTGGACGCCGGGCGGCTGCCCGTCAAGGCCATGGTCACCGCCGGCACCCTGCTCGGCAAGCAGCGCTCGGGTGCCGCCGACATCAACAAGCACTACACCAGCGGCCCCAACTACCTCCTGGCGCCCGGGCCCGCGCGATGAGCGCGAACACCGTGGCGTGGTACTCCGGAATCGGTGCCGTCGCGGCCACCGGATCAGCCCTCCCGTCCCGCAAGCGCTGGAGTCGCCGATGACCCACGAACTGCCGACCGCCGACCAGGCGGTGGCCCACACCCTGCTCAACTGCCTGCTGCGCGAGGTCTCCGCACCCGAGCGCCCGACCGCCGTCACCGACGGCCGGCTGCTGGTCCGGCTGCCCCGGCGGGGCGTCCGGCTGCGGATCACGCTGCGCCGCACCTCGCTGCTCGGCGCGCACCGCTTCACCGGCCCGGTGGAGGAGGAACGCCCGGACGGCTGGACCGAGCTGGACTGGCGTGAGCTGGCCGGGCACGTCCAGCACGAGCTGGAGCTGCGGACCGGAACGGTGAACGAGGAGTTCCTCGACCAGCTGGCGTCCAGCCATGACGGCGTGCGGGAGGGGCTGGAGAACCGACCACAACCCGGCACCGACCGCTACCTGGAGTCCGAACAGGCCCTGCTGTTCGGCCATCGCTTCCACCCCGCCCCGAAGTCCCGCTCCGCCGCGCGCGGCGACTGGCGCGCCTACGCGCCGGAGTCCCGGGCCGTCTTCCGGCTGCATCACCTCGCCGTCCGGGAGGAACTGCTCGCGCACTCCTCGCTGGACGAGCGGGCCACCGCGCTGCTGGACGGACTGGGCGAGGCGCCCGCCGGTTACCGACTGCTGCCCGCCCACCCCTGGCAGTACCAGCTCCTCGCCGACCACCCGCTGTTGCGTGACGCGCTGGCCGGCGGGGAGATCCTGGACCTCGGGCCCGGCGGGGAACCGTTCACCGCCACCGCCTCGGTGCGCACCCTGCACGGCGCGGGCGCGTTCCTGAAGTTCAGCCTCAACGTCCGGATCACCAACTGTCTGCGCAAGAACGCCGCGTACGAGCTGACCGGCGCCGTCGCGCTCACCCGGCTGCTCGCCCCGGCGCTGGCCGACCTCGCCGAGCGCTTCCCGGACGCCGCGGTGCTGCGCGAACCGGCGTTCCGCACCCTCGCCCTGCCCGGCGCCGACGGCCGCCCGGACCAGGCGCTGTACGAGGGCTTCGGCCTGATCGTCCGGGAGGGCTTCGCCGGTGTGCTGCGGCCCGGCGTCACCCCGCTGCTCGCGGCCGCCGTCGCCGACGAGCACCCGACCAGCTCGGCGCACATCTCGCGGCTGCTCGGGCAGCGGGACGGCCCCGGGGGCGGGGAACGACGGGAGGACGGGCGGGCGGCGCTCGACTGGTGGAACGCCTATCTGCGGCTGCTGGTCCCACCCGTGCTGGCCGCCTACTTCGACCACGGCGTGGTGCTGGAGCCGCACCTGCAGAACGTGCTGATCGGTGTGGACGCGGCCGGGTGGCCCGCCCAGGTGATCTTCCGCGACCTGGAGGGCACCAAGCTCCTCCCCGAACGGAACGCCGCCCCGCTCGCCGTCCTGCCGCCCGAGGTGGCCGGGCCGATGGCGTACGACGCCGAGCGCGGCTGGGACCGCGTCGTCTACTGCCTGCTGGTCAACCACATCGCCGAACTGCTGGCCGCGCTCGCCGACCGCCACCCCGCGCTGGAGGGCGCCCTCTGGGAGGCCGTCCGCCACACACTGGCACGGTACGCACACGCCCACGGCTGCCCGCCGAGGCTGCGCGCCCTGCTCGCCGGGGCGCCGCTGCCCGCCAAGGCCAACCTGCTCACCCGCTGGGAGCGCAAGGCGGACCGCGAGGCCGGGTACGTCCGGCTGCCGTCCCCGCTGGCCGGGCACGTCCTGGCGGGGGCCGTGCAGCCCCCGGGCCGGGACGCGCTCGCGGGCGCTCGGCCCGTTCCCGCCACCGCCGTTCCCGCTGCCGCAGGGAGTGCCCGATGACCGAGGCCGTCCGCCGGCACGTGGCCGGCCTCGCGCCGGAGGCGCTGCCCGCCTACGTCTACGACCTGGCGGCGCTGCGCGCGCACGCCGCCGCCGTCCGGGCCGCGCTGCCCCGGCGGGTCGAGCTGTACTACGCCGCCAAGGCCAACCCCGAGGCCCCCCTGCTGACCGCGCTGCGGGACACCGTGGACGGCTACGAGGTCTCCAGCGGAGGCGAGTTGGCCCATGTCCGGGCGAGTGTGCCGGGCGCCCGGCTGGCGTTCGGCGGCCCGGGCAAGACGCCCGCCGAGATCGCCGCCGCCGTGGCCGCCGGGGTGCACCGCTGGCACGTCGAGAGCGAGCAGGAGCTGCACCGGCTGGCCGCCGTCCTGGCCGGGCGGCCGCAGACCGTGGTGGACGTGCTGCTGCGGGTCAACCTGCCGGTGGCGACGGGCACGCTCGCCTCGGTGGCGCTGGCGATGGGCGGGCGGCCGACCCCGTTCGGGCTGGACCCGGAGCGGGCCGAGGAGTGCGTCCGGCTGCTCGCCGGGCCACTCGGACGGCGGCTGCGGCTGCGCGGTGTGCACGCCCACCTGGCCAGCGGGCTGGCCGCCGGGGAGCAGCTGGCCCTCGCCGAGCGGATCGTCGGCTGGTCGGCCGCGCTGGCCACCCGGCACGGGTTCGTCCTGGACGAGGTCAACGTGGGCGGCGGCATGGCCGTGGACTACGCCGACCCGGCCGCCCGCTTCGACTGGACGGCCTTCGGCGCGGGCCTGGCCGGACTTCTCGACCGCCACCCCGGCCTGACCCTGCGGATCGAGCCGGGGCGCGCGCTGACCTCCTACTGCGGCTGGTACGCCACCGAGGTCCTGGACGTGAAGCGGAGCCACGGCGAGGACTTCGCGGTGGTCCGCGGCGGCACCCACCATCTGCGCACCCCCGCCACCCGCGGCCACGACCAGCCGTTCTCGGTGCTGCCGGTGCCGGACTGGCCCCACCCCTGGCCGCGGCCCGCCGTCACCACCGGCCGGGCCACCCTGGCCGGTCAGCTCTGCACCCCGAAGGACGTGCTCGCCCGCGCCGCCCCGGCGGCGGACGGTCTGCGCACGGCGGACCGGGTGCTGTTCGCGATGGCCGGCGCGTACGGGTGGAACATCTCGCACCACGAGTTCCTGATGCACCCTCGCCCGGGCTTCCACTATCTGGACGGGGCGGCCACCGGGGACGGCTGACGGCACAGCCGGGAGGCTGCCGGGGGCTGCCGAGGACACCGGCGGAGCCCGGCGCGGGGCCGCGACGCGCGCCCCGCCGAGGGGGCTGCCGCAGGTCACCACCGCACAGGCGTGCGAGAGTGGTAGGCAGCGAAGGGAGCGGGCACGTGCTGATGGACAAGGTGGCGGAGATCCTCGCCGAGGCGTCGGCCGAGGTGGTCGAGCCGCGGTTCCGGGCCCTGGCCGCGGGCGAGGTGATGGAGAAGGCCCCCGGCGACCTCGTGACCATAGCCGACCGCGAGGCCGAGGTGATCATCGAGCGGCGGCTGCGCGAGCTGCTGCCCGTCCCGGTGGTCGGCGAGGAGGCCGTCGCCGCCGACCCGGCCCTCGCGCAGGCCCTGCACTCGGAGCCCGCCGTCTGGCTGGTGGACCCGGTCGACGGCACGTCGAACTTCATCGCCGGGCGCCCCGACTACGCCGTGATGGCCTCGCTGGTGCGCGCCGGGCAGACCGTCGCCGCGTGGATCTGGCAGCCGGTCACCGCCACCTGCTACAGCGCCGAACTGGGCGCCGGCGCCTGGCGGAACGGCCACCGGCTGACCCGGACCCCGGCACCCGCCGTGCCCGCCAAGTGGCGCGGCTCGGTGAAGAGCCGCTACCTCGACCCGGCGTCGCACCGCCGGCTCCAGACCAGCGCCGCGGCGGCCTTCGGCGAGCTCACGCCCGGCCGGAACGCCGCCGGGATCGAGTACCCGGACCTCGTCGAGGGAGCGCTGGACTTCATCCTCTACTGGCGCACCCTGCCGTGGGACCACGCCCCCGGTTCGCTGCTGGTCACCGAGTCCGGCGGGGTCTCCGCCCGGCTGGACGGCAGCCCGTACCGGCCGGAGGCGCCGGGCGGCGAGGACGGCCTGCTGGTCGCCGCCGACCAGGAGACCTGGGAGCAGACCCGGGCCGTCCTGTTCGGGGAGTAGCGCCCGCCTGGCCCCGACCCGCTCGAACCACCGGCCCGCCCGGACCACCGGCCAACCGCCGCCGCGCGGACGTGGTCGCCGCGGCCCCGCGTCACCCCGCCCCGGCCTCCCGGCCTGCCCGGACCACCTCGTGCAGCAACGCGCCCACGTCGGCCGGGGTGGTGTGCGGGTTGAGCAGCGTCAGCTTCAGCCGGACCCGGCCGGGGCCCTCGCCCGGCAGCTCGGTACGGCCGACCACGGCCCGGCCGGTGCGCAGCAGCGCCCGGCGCAGGGCGCCGTTGAGCCGGTCCACGGCGGCGGGGTCCCGCTCCCCCGGCGGGCGGTAGCGGAACACCACCGTGGTGAGGACGGGCTCGCCGTGCAGTTCCAGTTCGGGCTCGGCGCGGACGGCCTCGGCCGTGTCGAGGGCGAGTTCGTGGCAGGCGTCGACCAGCCTGCCCAGGCCGTCCCGGCCGAGCGTGCGCAGGGTGACGGCGATCTTGAAGGCGTCGGCCCGCCGGGTGGTGCGCAGTGAGCGGCCGAGCAGGCTGGGGTAGCCGGCCTGCTCGTCGTCGGCCGGGTTGAGGTACTCGGCGCGGCGGGCGAGCGAGACGTAGCTCTCGGCGCGGCGGGTCAGGAAGATCCCGGCGGCGGCGGGCTGCCAGCCGAGCTTGTGCCAGTCGAGGGAGACGGAGTCGGCGCGGGCGATGCCGTCCAGCAGCGGGGCGAGCCGCGCGGAGAGCAGCGCGCCGCCCCCGTACGCGGCGTCCACGTGCAGCCAGGCACCGTAGCGGGCGGCGAGGTCGGCGGCGGTGTGCAGCGGGTCGATCGCGCCGGTGTCGGTGGTGCCGGCGGTGGCGACGACGGCGATCGGGGTCTGCCCGGCCCAGCTGGTTTCGGCCAGGGCGCGTTCCAACGCGGCCGGGTCCATGCGCAGTTCGCGGTCGACCGGGACGGGGACGACGGCGCGTTCGCCGAGACCGAGCAGGGCGGCGGCGCGCTGGACGGAGAAGTGCGCTGCGCGGGAGGCGATGATCCGGGGGGTCACACCCGCCGGGATGCCGTCCAACTCGACGATGCCGTCGAGTTTCTGGTCCCTGGCCAGCATCAGGCCCATCAGGTTGGACTCGGTGCCGCCGGAGGTGAGCACGCCGGTTGCGCGGGCCGGGTCGTAGCCGACCAGGACGGCGAGTTCGGCGATCAGCGCGGTCTCCAGCGCGGTGGCGGCGGGGGCCTGGTCCCAGGAGTCCTGGGAGGGGTTGAGGGCGCTGACCGCGAGGTCGGCGGCGGCCGCGACGGCGAGCGGTGGGCAGTGCAGGTGGGCGGCGCAGGCCGGGTCGGCGGGGTCGGCGGCGCCGTGGGCCAGCAGTTCGGTGAGGCGGGCGAGCGCGCCCCGGCCGTGGGCGCCGGCCAGGGTCTCGGTGACCAGCGCGGCGATCGCGGCCGGGCTGCCGGCGGGCAGCGGACCGCCGCGCCGGGCGGCCCCGGTGTCGAGCGCGTCCAGCACCGTGGCCAGCAGCGGTCCGAGCGCGGCGGGGCCGGCGACACCGCCGGCCAGAGCGTCGAGCGGGGTGTCGAGCGGGGTGTCGACCGGGCCGGGGTTCGCCGGCGGGGATCCGTCGAGGCGGGGCTCGTCGGGGGCCGTCACCGGGTTTCCCCGGAGGCGGCCCGGATGGCGTCGGCGAGCCGGTCGAGGACCGCGGCGACCTGCTCGTCGGTGATGGTGAGCGGCGGGAGCAGACGCAGTACGGCGTCGTGGCGGCCGCCGAGTTCGACGATCAGGCCGCGGGCCAGGCAGGCCTCGCGGACCCTGACGGCGAGGGCGGGCGCGGCCGGGCGGGCTCCGCAGGCGTCCGGTTCGGCGTCCGGGTCGACGAGTTCGACGCCGAGCATCAGCCCGCGGCCGCGGACGTCGCCGATCACCGGCAGTTCGTCGGCGAGGGCCCGCAGCCACCCGGTCATCCTGGCGCCGACCAGGGCGGCGCGCTCGGCCAGGCCGTGGGCGGCGACGTACCGGAGGGTGGCCGCGCCGGCTGCCATGGCGAGGGTGTTGCCGCGGAAGGTGCCGGTGTGCGCGCCGGGCCGCCAGCCGTCGTAGTCCTCGCGGTAGACCACGACCGCGAGCGGGAGGCTGCCGCCGATCGCCTTGGAGAGCACCATCGCGTCGGGGACGATCCCGCTGTGCTCGACCGCCCACATCGCGCCGGTGCGGCCGACGCCGGTCTGTACCTCGTCCACGATCAGCGGGATGCCGCGCTCGGCGGTGATCCGGCGCATCGCGCGCAGCCAGCCGTCGGGGGCGGGAACGACGCCGCCCTCGCCCTGGACCACCTCCAGGACCATCGCGGCGGGCTTGACCACCCCGCCCGAGGGGTCGTCCAGCAGCCGTTCGGCATAGGTCGCGGCGAGGTCCGCGCCGGTCTCGCCACCGACGCCGAACGGGCAGCGGTAGCCGTACGGGTAGGGCAGCCGGACCACCTCCCCGCCGCCGGGGAGCGGCTCCTTGACGGCGACGTTGCCGGTCAGCGCGAGGGCCCCGGCCGTCATGCCGTGGTAGGCGCCGGTGAAGGCGAGGGCGCCGGAGCGGCCGGTGGCGGTCTGCATCAGCTTGAGCGCGGCCTCGACGGCGTCCGTCCCGGCGGGGCCGCAGAAGTGCACCCGGGCGTGCTCGCCGAAGCCCTTCGGCAGGCTCTCGAACAGGGCGGTGGTGAAGTCGTCCTTCTCGGCGGTGGCGAGGTCCAGCAGGTGCAGCGGCGCTCCGCTGTCGAGGGTGCGGCGGATCGCTTCCAGCACCACGGGGTGGTTGTGGCCGAGCGCGAGGGTGCCGGCGCCGGAGAGGCAGTCCAGGTAGCGGCGGCCGTCGGCACCTTCGACGGTCATGCCGTTGGCGCGCACGGGGACGATCGGGAACGAGCGGGCGTAGGTACGGGCGGCGGACTCGCGGACGCGCTGGCGGCGCAGGATGGCGTCGCCCGGGGCCTGGGCGGGGACGGCGGGCCCGGTGGCGGGCTCAGCGGCGAGCGTCAAGGCATACTCCCAGTCAAGTTAGGTAAGCCTAACTTTACCGACCGTTGGTGTCGGCTCCCCCCACAGGCAGCGAGAACCACCCTGGCGAGTGACACGAACCCCGCTTCTCCAACGAGCGACCGCCCTGGTGGTTACGGCCCGCGCGCTACTCTTCCGGGCATGCCGCAGCTGCCCCCGTCCTCGCCGTACGATGCCGAACTCGCCCGGACCCGCGAGTTCTTCGCCACCCGCGCCGCCGACTGGGACGCCCGCTTCCCCGACGACGGCCCGCGCTACGCGGCCGCGATCGCCGAACTCGGCCTGCGGCCCGGGCAGTCCGTCCTCGACGCGGGCTGCGGCACCGGCCGCGCCCTGCCCCTGCTGCGCGCCGACTGCGCCCGGCTGCCGCTGCCCGGCGCCGCCCTGGACGCCGTGTTCGCGGCCGGCCTGATCTCCCACCTCCCCGACCCGGCCCGCACCCTGCGCGAACTCGCCCGCGTCACCCGCCCCGGCGCCGCCCTCGCCCTGTTCCACCCCGTCGGCCGCGCCGCCCTCGCCGCCCGCCACGGCCGCGCCCTCACCCCCGACGACCTGCGCGCCGAACCCCGCCTGCGCCCCCTCCTCGCCGCCTCCCACTGGCACCTGGACAGCTACACGGACCGGGACGACCGGTACCTCGCCCTGGCGACCCGGGTCCACCCGTAGTCGGCACCGGTGGCGGCACGGTCGCACGTCCGGGTCCGGGGCGGTCGCCCCGGGCGGCGGCCTCCGGGGCTCACCTGCCCCGCCAGCGGTAGCAGAGCTCGGGGCGGCCCACCGTGCCGTACTGGGGTTCGCGGACGGCGAGGCCGGTGTCGACGAGGTGTTCCAGGTAGCGGCGGGCGGTGATCCGGGAGACGCCGGCCTCGGTGCCGGCCGCGGCCGCGGAGAGGCCGGTGGCGGCCTCGCGCAGGACGGTGGCGACGGTGTCCAGGGTGGGGGCGCTGAGACCCTTGGGCAGGTCGGTGCGCTCGGGGGTGCGGAGCAGCGCGAGGGCCTGGTCGACCTCGTCCTGGCCGGTGGCCTCGCCGGTACGGCCCAGGCTGTCGCGGTAGCGGGCGTAGCGCTCCAGGCGGTCGTGCAGGGCGGCGCCGCTGAAGGGTTTCAGCAGGTACTGGACGACCCCCGCCGAGACCGCCTGGCGGACCATGGCCAGGTCGCGGGCGGAGGTGACGGCGATGATGTCGGTGGTGTGGCCGGCGGCGCGCAGGCCGCGGCAGAGCTGGAGCCCGTGGCCGTCCGGCAGGTAGAGGTCGAGCAGGGTGAGGTCGACGGGCGTCCCGGCGGCGCGGGCCCGGCCCAGGAAGCGCAGGGCGTCGGCGCAGCTGTGCACCGTCCCGGCGGCGCGGAAGCCCGGTTCGCGCTCGACGTACAGGGTGTGGGCGGCCGCGGCCACCGGGTCGTCCTCGACCACCAGGACGGAGATCGCGGGCGGTCCGGCCGGCGTCGGCGGCACGGCGGGAGGTGCGGGGGTCACCGGGCCACCGCCGGCTGCGGCCGGGCGGCCGGGGTGAGCGGCAGCCGGACGGTCAGCACCGCGCCGTGCTCGCGTCCGACCTCGACGGTGCCGCCGTTGCGCCGGACGGTCTGGGCGACCAGGGCGAGCCCGAGGCCGTGCCCGCGGGCGTCCCGCTTGGTGCTCCAGCCGCGCCGGAACACGTCGTCCACGGCGGCCGGGTCGATCCCGGCACCGGTGTCGGCGACCCGCAGCAGCAGGTGGCCGTCGTCGATCCGGGCGGTGACGGCGACCTCGGGCGGGGCGGGGTTCCCGGCGGCGCCGGCGACGGCCGCGTCCACCGCGTTGTCGAGCAGGTTGCCGAGGACGGTGATCAGATCGCGGTCGGAGAGGTCCGGCGGCAGCACACCGTCGTCGATGCGGCTGTCCTCGGTGAGGGTCAGGTCCACTCCCCGCTCGGCCGCCTGGGCGGCCTTGCCCAGCAACAGGGCGGCCAGTACGGGTTCGCCGACGGCGGCGACCACCCGGTCGGTGAGCTGCTGGGCGAGGGCGAGTTCGGCGGTGGCGAACTCCACCGCCTGTTCGTGGCGGCCGAGTTCGATCAGCGAGACGACGGCGTGCAGCCGGTTGGCGGCCTCGTGCGCCTGTGTGCCGAGCGCTTCGGTGAAGCCCCGGACGGAGTCCAACTCGCCACTTAGGGACTGCAGTTCGGTGTGGTCGCGAAGGGTGACGACCCGGCCGAGGCCGGTGCCGATGACGGAGGTGTTGAGCACCACCACCCGCTCGGCGGTGAGGTGGACCTCGTCGCGCGCCGGCCCGGCGCCGAGCACGGCGTCGAGCAGCGCCTCCGGCAGGCCCAGACCGGCGATCGGCTGCCCCTCCAATTCCCCCGACAGGCCGAGGAGTTCGCGGGCCGCGTCATTGCAGAGCACCACCCGGTGCCCACGGTCGAGCAGCACCAGGCCCTCGCGCACCGAGTGCAGGGTGGCCTGGTGGTACTCGTAGAGGTGGCTGAGTTCGGCCGGCCCCATGCCGTGGGTGTGCCGCCGCAGCCGGGCGTTGGCGAGGTAGGTGCCGAGCCCGCCGAGGGCGAGCGCGGCCACCGCGACACCGGCCAGGGCCAGCAGCGGCCCGCGCAGCTGGGCGGAGATGGACTGCACCGTGAGGCCCGCACTGACCAGCGCGACCACCCGGCCCCGGTCGTCCAGCACGGGCGTGACGACGCGGACCGACGGGCCCAGCGTGCCGGTGTACGTCTCGCTGCGGGTCTCCCCCGCCAGCGCCCAGTCGATGTGCCCGAGGAAGGTCCTGCCGATCTGCTCGGGCAGCGGGTGGGTCCAGCGCACCCCGGCGGTGTCCATCACGGTGACGAAGGAGACCCCGGTGTCCGCCCGCACCTGCTCCGCGTACGGCTGGAGGAGCGCGGACGGGTCCGGCCCGGCGACGGCGGCCCGCACCGACGGGGAATCGGCGACCGCGCGGGCGACGGCGGTGACCTGGCGGCGGGCCGCGGCCTCGGTGCGGCCGGCGGTGAACAGGTAGGCGAGCACGGCGCCGCCCGCCACCACCGCGGCGACGATGACCACTTGGACGACGAAGAGCTGCCCGGCCAGACTGCGGACCAGCCGGCGCGGAGCGGGGAGGGTGCGCACGGACATGCCTGACAGTGTGCACCACACCCGGAGCAGAGCCGCCGGCCACCGCGTGCCGTGAACTCTATGAACACAAACGTGACCTTCGTCACGAGGCGGGCCCATAGTCGGAGCGGCCCACCACCCGGGGCCGCCAGGACTTGCCGGACGTGCAAGGGCGAAGGAGCCGCAGATGTCCATCACCGGAGTCGCAGGGCCGGCCGGTCGGCCGGCCGGGGTCAGAGCGAAGGACCGCACCCACTACCTCTACCTCGCCGTGATCGCGGCGGTGGTCGCGGGCGTCGTGGTCGGACTGGCCACGCCCGGCTTCGCGGTCGGCCTCAAGCCGGTCGGGACCGGCTTCGTCAACCTGATCAAGATGATGATCAGCCCGGTCATCTTCTGCACCATCGTGCTGGGCATCGGCTCGGTGACCAAGGCCGCCAAGGTCGGCAAGGTCGGCGGGCTCGCCCTCGGCTACTTCCTCACCATGTCGACCGTGGCGCTGGCCATCGGCCTGGCGGTCGGCAACCTGCTGGAGCCCGGCTCCGGCCTCCACCTCACCGCGGCGCTCGCCAAGTCCGGCCACGCCCAGGCCGCCGCCGGCGAGGCGCAGTCCACCACCGACTTCCTGCTCGGGATGATCCCGACCACCATGGTCTCGTCCCTCACCGAGGGCAAGGTGCTCCAGACCCTGCTGGTCGCGCTGCTGGCCGGCTTCGCCCTCCAGGCGATGGGCCCGGTCGGCGCCCCGGTGCTGCGCGGGATCGAGCACATGCAGCGGCTGGTGTTCCGCATCATGGCGATGATCATGTGGGTGGCACCGATCGGCGCGTTCGGCGCGATGGCCGCGGTGGTCGGGGCGACCGGCACGGCCGCGCTGAAGAGCCTCGCCGTGATCATGATCGGCTTCTACGTCACCTGCGCGCTGTTCGTGGTCGTGGTGCTCGGCGCGCTGCTGCGCCTGGTCGCCGGGGTGAACGTGTTCGCGCTGCTGCGCTACCTCGGCCGCGAGTTCCTGCTGATCCTCTCCACCTCCTCCTCGGAGAGCGCGCTGCCGCGGCTGATCGCCAAGATGGAACACCTGGGCGTCAGCCGCCCGGTGGTCGGCATCACGGTGCCGACCGGCTACAGCTTCAACCTGGACGGCACCGCGATCTACCTCACCATGGCGTCGATCTTCATCTCCGAGGCGATGGACAAGCCGATGTCGCTCGGCGAGCAGCTGTCGCTGCTGGTCTTCATGGTGATCGCCAGCAAGGGCGCGGCCGGGGTCACCGGCGCCGGCCTGGCCACCCTGGCGGGCGGGCTGCAGTCGCACAAGCCGGCGCTGGTGGACGGGGTCGGCCTGATCGTCGGCATCGACCGCTTCATGTCCGAGGCCCGGGCGCTGACCAACTTCGCCGGGAACGCCGTCGCCACCGTGCTGGTCGGGCAGTGGACCGGCGAGTTCGACCGGGAGCGCGCCCGGCAGGTGCTGGCGGGCGCGGTTCCGTTCGACGAGCGGACGCTGGTCGACGCGCACGGCCACCCGGGGGCGGACGCCCACGCGGGGTCCGGCGAAGCCGGTGTGCCCGGTGGGACCGGCGTACCCGGCGGGGCCCAGCCGACGCCCGCGCCCACCCCGGCGGCCGCCTGAGCCTCCCCTTCTCCCCCGGTCCGGCGCCTCGCCCAACCCCCGAGCGGCGCCGGGCCGGGGGTTCGCGGTTGCGGCCCCGAAGGATGCCAGGGGCTGCCGGACCGGCCCTACAACTCCTCGGAGCCGCCGACCGCCCAGCTCAGGCCGGACGCCGGGTCCTCGACCGCGAGATGCAGATGACGCAGACCGTCCGCCGGGTCGCACCAGGTGAAGCAGCGCATCCGGGCCACCAGGGCGTTCACCTCGGCCCGGTCCGGCCCGTCGGCGCCGGCCATCGCGGCCAGCGCCCGCCAGAGGGCCAGCCGCCCGTGCGCCGAGCCGTGCGACCGGTCCGCGACGCCCGCATGGACCAGGGCCGGGTAGGCGGCGGCGAACGACAGGTACCCCCCGGTGACCCGCGCCCCCGGGGCGAGCTGTGCGACCGCCTGCGGCGCCGGCCCGCGTACGCAGGCCACCTCCGCCCAGTCCGCCCAGCCCACCAGTGCGGCCAGCGCCCTGGTCGCCCGCTGGCCACGCAGCCGGGCGCCCGGCGCGGGCAGTGTCACCGGGCCCAGCCCCTCCCGGGAGGCCGGGAGCGTGAGCAGCGCGCTGCACGAGCCACCGGACGGCAGGTACTCCCGGACCCGCGCGCCCTCGCCCCAGCCCGCCGACTCCCAGGGCTCCAGCAGCAACGGCACGCCCTCCGGGGCGGGCTCGGCGCCGTACGAGAGGTCCTCGCCGATCAGCACCCGGGTGTGCGCGACCAGCCGGCGGACCGGCGCGGGGGTGAGCAGCGGGGCCAGCCGCAGCCACGAGTGCCGGGTCGCCAGTACCTCCCAGAGCGGCCCGGCATCGTGGTCGGCGACCCCGGCCGCGGTGCCCGGGCCACCGTCCGGGTCGAACAGCCGGACGGCCAGCTCGGGAGGGGCGGCGTAGGCGATCAGATGGCCGAGCGGCGCGGTCTCCACCCCCGCCCAGTCCTCACCGCCGCGTACGACGGCCGCCGCCCGGGCCTGCCGGTAGACACCCAGCAGTTCGGACCAGCGGCCCTCGCCGGCCAGGGCGCGGTGGCGTTGCTCCTCGTACGTGATCACGATTCGCAGCGTACGGGCCGGGGCGGCGGATCGGCTGACACATCGTCAGTTCGGTGCGTCGGGAGCTCTTTCGGCACCGGACGCCGGTCCGGGGCCGGGCCTGGGTCCGGGGCCAGGGCCGGGGCCGGGTTCGGGGCCAGGGCCGGGGCCGGGTTCGGGTTCGACGGCGGGTTCGCGGCCGCGTTCGCGTTCGCGCTCGTGTTCGTGTTCGTGTTCGTGTTCGTGTTCGTGTTCGAGGACGGCTCGGAGCCGCCCCAGGGCGCGGCGCCGGGTGACCGCCAGGGTGCTGCGGTGCACACCCAGCAGTTCGGCGGCCTCGTCGACGCTGTAGCCGTCGAGGTCGACCAGGACCACCACCCGGGCCTGCTTGACGGTCAGACAGCGCAGCAGCCGGACCACCTCCCAGTGCGCCTGCAGTTCGCCCACCCCGCCGCCGAAGGGATCGGCCGCACCGAACTCGGCCTCGACCGGCCCCGACAGGGCCGCCCGGCGGCGCTCCCGGCGCCACTGGTCGCGCACGATGTTCGCCATCGTGGTGAACACGTAGGCATACGGCTGCGGATGGCCGAGGAAGTGCTCGGGGCGCCGGGCTATTCGCAGATACGCGTCGTGCACCACATCACCGGCCGCGAACGAACTTCCGGTGAGCGAGGCGGCCGCCCGATGGAGCCGGGGCAGCAGCTCCGTGAACACCCGGTCGAAATCAGCCGCGCCGGGATTCGCGGCCCCAGGATCCGGGGCGCGACCGGGCACGCCTCCGGCGTCGCCGAAATCCGGCTCCCGCCCACCTGTGCACCGACCACTGAGCTCCATGCCGCTCCCCTCGGAAATCGGCACCCTGAAGGCCTAGTTGTGACACAGGTCACATCATAGTTCGTCGTCTCACTCTTCGCAGTCATTCGTGTGCATTGTGTTACCGGTCGGGTGGCGTCGGGGAATTCCGACCAGCACCGCACCCGGCCGGGACGAACCCCCATGAGCGAGGAGACAACGCCATGTCAGGTTGTATCGCCAGGACCTTCACCAAGCTCGGCGTGGTAGCCGTGGCCGCCCTCGGCGTGCTCGGCACCACCGCCCTGCCGGCCACCGCCGAGCCGGTCCCCGACCAGTCCATCACCGCCGGATCCGGCGTGACGACGGCCGACGCCATCGCCGCCTCCTACCACTGCGTGATCACCGCCAACTACGGCTGGCGCTGGGAAGGCAACTGCACGATCTACTCCGGCGAGTTGCGCACCATCACCTACTGCGCCAACGGCACCTCCACCACCGGCCTGTGGATCGGCGCGCGACCGCAGCCGTGGGCGGTCTGGGGCAACTGCCCGGGCTCCAGCTGGACCAGGATCGTCTTCCAGTCGCGCGGCTGAGCCGCGGGCGATCGGACGAGTGGAGACGAGCGAGGGGGTGCCGTCCCGGTGGGCGGCACCCCCTCCGCCCGCACCCCCCACCCCTTCCGCGCACACCGCACCACCCGGGGCGGGCCCGCGCTCGAACGGGTCGACCCCGGTGCCACCCTGGAGGACGGCGAACAGATGACGACTTTCGTTATCTGTTATCCGACATCTGTTTTCTGTCATCTGTTTTCTGCCGGCCGCCGCCCGTCTGTCAGCCTGTCAGCCCCGCGGCGTCAGCCGGATCCGCATCGGGCTGTCCGCCCGCAGGGTGATCCCCTGAGCGAGCGCCACCTCGTGGTCCACCGCCTCGATGTCGAAGTCGCGCAGCAGCACCCCCATCGCCAGCACCGCCTCCAGCATCGAGAAGTGCTGCCCGATGCACGCGCGAGGACCGCCGCCGAACGGGAACCAGGCGTAGCGGTGCCGCTCCTTCTCCCGGCCGGGCAGGAAACGGTCCGGATCGAAGCGGTCCGGGTCGGCCCAGTGGTCGGGGTGGCGGTGGGTGACCCACGGCGCGAGGATCACCTGCGCGCCCGCCGGGACGACGTGCCCGCCGATCACCGTCTCGGCCACCGAGCGCCGACCCATCAGCGCGGCCGCCGGATAGAGGCGCATCGCCTCCTTCAACACCTGGGTGATGTACGGCAGGGCCTCCAGATCGGCGGCGGTCGGCGACCGGCCGGTGAGCGCCGCCTCCGCCTCGCGCTGGGCTCGGCGCTGCTCCTCCGGGTGCCGGGCGAGCAGGTGCAGCCCGAAGGCGAGCGAGGTCGCGGTGGTCTCGTGCCCGGCCAGCAGGAAGATCAGGACCTGGTCCCGCAGTTCCGTCGGATCGAGGCCCGCGCCGTCCTCGCCCCGGGCCCGGGCGAGCAGTGCCAGCAGGTCGTCCGTCTCGACGGCCCCGGCCCGGGCCGACCGTTCGGCGATGATCTGGTCGCAGATCCCGTAGAGGTCACGCTGCGCCTCGGCGTTGCGCCGGTTGGCGGGCGTGGGCCAGGCGCGCGGAATGCGGACCGGGGAGAAACCCCGCTCGAGTATGTACTCGCCGAGCACCGGGAAGCTGCGGTGCACCACCTCCACCGCCGCCTCCACGTCGGAGCCGAAGAGGATCCTGGCGACGGCGCGCAGCGCGAACCGGGACATCTCGTCCGCCGCGTCCACCACACCGCCGGGCACCGCCCGCCAGCGTTCGATGAGCGCATCCGCCTCCAGCGCGATGGCGTCCACATAGCCGTCCACCCGGCGGCGGGTGAACAGCGGCTGGATCAGCCGGCGCTGGCGCTGGTAGTCGTTGTCCTGGCTGGTCAGCAGGCCGTTGCCGATGCTGGTCCGCAGCTCGTCGTAGAAGCCGTTGTCCTTGCGGAAGTTGGCCGCCTCACCGGCGAGCACCTGGTGGGCGCCCTCCGGGGAGAACACCATGAAGAACTCGGCGCGGAGCCCGGGCGGTCCGGCGACGAAGCGGACCACGTCCCCGTAGTCGCGCCGGGCGGCGAGGTAGGTCTGCAGCGGGCGCCGGGTGAGGTCCAGCATCGACCCGATCAACGGGAGTCCGGACGGGCCGGGTATCTGGGCAGCGGTGGTCATCTGTCTCCTCCTCCAGTACCGTCCCCCGAACTTAACTGACTGGTAATCACATGGAGAAGGGCTCACAACGGCGGTCGCGGATCACCCACGACCGCCCCGCACGCCCCTGGCGTGCAGCGCCGGCGCCCGGCCGCGGCTCGTACATCAACCGGCATGTGCCGCCCCGGCCGCACACGCCCACCGGCTGCGCCTACTCGTACTCGGTGCCGCCCTTGCGGGTCAGGTAGGCGTCACTGACCACCTTGGCGATGGCCCGCCCGCCCACCACCGGGCTCCAGCGCTCGGCCACCGGGCGGATCACCACGCCCTCCCGCAGGTGCAGCTCGCGCCCGGAGACGGTCTCCCGCCCCTGGGCCAGCGCCAGCACGGTGTCCGGGTCGAACGGCCCGCGCCACAGCTCGGGCACCAGCGGCAGCCGGCCGTCCAGCAGTTCGGCGGCCGGCAGCCAGCGCAGCTGTCCGTCCAGCACCGCCGAGACGTCGAACGCGGCGTAACCGGGCAGCTCGGCGCGGCCGGACTCGCCGTAGGTGAGGTCCTGCACACCGGCGCCGAAGACCTCGCCGAAGATGCCGACCCGCTCGGCGCCGAGACGCTCCGCCAGCCGGGCGGCCACCGCCGGTATGCCGTACGCCCGGACCGCCCGCCAGTACAGGTTCCGCTCGTCCTCGGCCAGCGCCAGCCCCTGGGCCCCGATGCCCTTGGACGACACCTGTACCTCGCCGGTGGCGGCGTGGTAGGTGACCAGGCAGCAGCTGCCGTGCAGCTTCTCGGTCAGCACCACCGGTTCGCCCGGCTCGAAGACGCCCGGGAAACGCTTGAGATTCTCCATGTCCACCCAGGGCAGCAGATCCGGCGCGCTCACCACGTCGCCGTTCATCGACGTCGGGACCGGCGGCTTCCACTTGGTGACGCCCAGCAGGTCGGCGAAGTCCTCGCCGCGCTCGGCGGCGGCCGCCAGGTCGGTGCCGGCCAGCGCGCCGGGACGGCAGACGATGCCCTGCGACAGTTCCCCGCGCAGCCGGACCGCCTTGACCCGGTCGGCGTTTCCGCCGGCCAGCCGTCCGGTCAGCCCCAGCTCCTCGATCAGCGGGCCGGGCAGGACCGCCTGCTCGGGGATGTACACGGCGTAGTCGCCGCTGCGGTACGCGCCCTTGGCGACCACCGCCCGGTAGAGGCCGACCTGTGCGAGTTCCAGTGCGTCGGCGTTGGGGTGCGCCAGGATGGTCAGCCGCTCGGCGGTGACGCGCAGCGTGGACATGGGTGTACTCCTCCCCTTGGCTCGGCCGGTCGGCCGGCGGTGCGTACGGACGGTGACCACTGTCGCGCCCCGGGGCGCTTCGCCGCGACGGGTTTTCCAGGGGCGGGTCTTCCGGGGGCGGGTCTTCCGGGGGCGGGTCTTCCGTGAGCACGCTTCCGGGAGGCGGGGCTTCCGGGGGCGGCGCCGTTTGAGGCTCCCCACGGCGGGGCACTCGCCCTTGATGCACCCTGCCTGTGCAATGCGGCAGGCAAACTTTCACTCGTATTTGCGACACTATGATCGCCTTAATGGCCGCATCTGCAACCGAGTCCCCGCGCCCTTCCGGCGCGCCCAGGAGGGGAAACCACCGATGAGCACCCGTACGACCACCACGCGCAGAGTCGCCGTCGCCACCGCCGTGGCCCTCGCCCTCGGCCTCGGGGTCACCGCCTGCGACAGCGACGGCGGCAGCAAGAGCTCGGGCGACGCGGGCGCCTCCGCGAGCGGGTCGGCCGGCACCCCGAAGGCCTCCGGCGAGATCAACGTCTTCGCCGCCGCCTCGCTCAAGGAGAGCTTCACCGAACTCGGCAGGAAGTTCGAGGCCGCCAACCCGGGCGCCAAGGTCAAGTTCAACTTCGGCGGCAGTTCCGGCCTCGCCACCAGCATCAACTCCGGCGCCCCCGCCGACGTCTTCGCCGCCGCGAGCCCGGCCACCATGAAGACCGTCACCGACGCGGGCGGGGTCAGCGGCGAGTCGAAGACCTTCGTCAAGAACACGCTCACCATCGCCGTCCCCAAGGGCAACCCCAAGCACATCGCGGGCCTGGGCGACCTGACCGCACCCGGCGTCAAGGTCGCGCTGTGCGCAAAGGAGGTGCCCTGCGGCGCCGCCGCCCTGACCGCGCTCAAGGCCGGCAACGTGAACCTGACCCCGGTCACCCTGGAGCAGGACGTCAAGGGCGCGCTGACCAAGGTCGAGCTGGGCGAGGTCGACGCCTCCCTGGTGTACAAGACCGATGTGAAGGCCGATGCTGCGAAGATCGACGGCGTGGACTTCCCCGAGGCCGACAAGGCCGTGAACGACTACCCGATCGCCGCGCTGGCCAAGGCCCCGAACAAGGACGGCGCCGCCGCCTTCGTCGCCTACATCGAGTCGCCCGAGGCCACGCAGGTACTCACCGCGGCGGGCTTCCAGGCACCGTGAGCGGACGCACCACCGGGACCACCGGTGCCACCGGCACCGGTGGCACCGGTCACAACACCGGCACCGGCGGCGCGGCGCACCCAGGGAAGGGGATGCCGCGCCGACGGCGGCGCCCACACCGCGTCCCGGTCGCGCTGCTGCTCCCGGCGCTGCTCGGGCTGGCGTTCCTGATCCTCCCGCTGGTCGGGCTCCTGGTCCGGGCACCCTGGAGCACGCTGTCCGACCAGCTCACCAGCGCCGAGGTCTGGGAGGCGCTGCGCCTCTCGCTGGTCTGCGCGACGGCGGCCACGGCGGTGTCGCTGCTGCTCGGGGTGCCGTTGGCCTGGCTGCTCGCGCGCACCGAGCTGCCCGGCCGCCGCGTCATCCGGGCGCTGGTCACCCTGCCGCTGGTGCTGCCACCGGTGGTCGGCGGTGTGGCGCTGCTGCTGGTCCTCGGCCGGCGCGGCATCGTCGGCTCCTGGCTGGACTCCGCCTTCGGCATCACGCTGCCCTTCACCACCACCGGCGTGGTGATCGCCGAGGCGTTCGTGGCGATGCCGTTCCTGGTGATCAGCGTCGAGGGCGCGCTGCGGGCCGCCGACCCTCGGTACGAGGAGGCCGCCGCGACCCTGGGCGCCTCCCGGCTGACCGCGTTCCGCCGGGTCACCCTGCCCCTGATCGCCCCCGGCATCGGTGCCGGCGCTGTACTGGCCTGGGCCCGCGCGCTCGGCGAGTTCGGCGCGACGATCACCTTCGCGGGCAACTTCCCGGGCAAGACCCAGACCATGCCGCTCGCCGTCTACCTCGCCATGGAGTCCGACCCGGAGGCCGCGATCGCGCTCTCGCTGGTGCTGCTGGTGGTCTCCATCGCCGTCCTGGTCGGGCTGCGCGACCGCTGGATGTCGACCCCGTGAGCGCCGCGCCGCCCGCGCCGCGGTGGCGGGCCGGACCACCCGGCCCGCCACCTCGCACACCCGCCCCCGCTCCGGCCCCCGCCCCTTGGACGCCCACCCCATGACGACCGCCCCCGCCGACACCCCGAGCGACCACACACCCGACGACCACACGCCCGACGACCGGGCACCCGACGGCCCGGCGCTCAACGGCCCGGCGCTCGACGCCCGGCTCCGGGTGGAACGCGCCGCCTTCACCCTCGACCTGGCCCTCACCGCCGCCCCCGGCGAGGTGGTCGCCCTGCTCGGACCGAACGGCGCCGGCAAGTCCACCGCGCTGCGCGCCCTCGCCGGGCTGCTCCCGCTCACCGGCGGCCACCTGCGGCTGGACGGCCGCGTCCTGGAGGACCCGGCGCATCGGCTGCACACCCCCGCCGAGGAGCGTCCGGTCGGCGTGGTGTTCCAGGACTACCTGCTCTTCCCGCACCTCAGCGCCCTCGACAACGTCGCCTTCGGCCCGCGCTGCCAGGGCCGTCCCAAGCGCGAGGCCCGGGCCGAGGCGGCCGGCTGGCTGGAGCGGATGGGCCTGGCCGACCACGCGGGCGCCCGCCCCGGCCGCCTCTCCGGCGGCCAGGCGCAGCGGGTGGCACTCGCCCGGGCGCTGGCCGTACGGCCGCGGCTGCTGCTGCTGGACGAGCCGCTGGCGGCCCTGGACGCCCGCACCCGGCTCGATGTCCGCGCCCAACTCCGGCGCCATCTGGCCGAGTTCGAGGCGGTGGCGGTGCTGGTGACGCACGACCCGCTGGACGCGATGGTGCTGGCCGACCGGCTGGTGGTGATCGAGGGCGGCCGCGAGGTGCAGTCCGGCAGCCCCGCCGAGATCGCCCGGCGTCCGCGCACCGACTACATCGCCCGCCTGGTCGGCCTCAACCTCTACCAGGGCACGGCGGACGGCCACCGGGTGACGCTGGCCGACGGCCCCGTGCTGGCCACCACCGAGGAGCTGACCGGCCCCGCCTTCGTGGCGTTCCCGCCGTCCGCCGTCACGCTGCACCGGGAGCGACCGCAGTCCAGCGCGCGCAACGTCTGGGAGCTCCAGGTCGCGGGCCTGGACCTGCACGGCGACCAGGTCCGCGCCGACCTGGCCGGTGACCTGCCGATGGCCGCCGACCTGACCCCGGCCGCCGCCGCCGAGCTCGATCTCGCCCCCGGCACCACCGTCTGGGCCTCGGTCAAGGCCGCTCAGACCCACGCGTACCCCGCCTGAGCACCCTCATCGGCCACCCGTCACCGGGTACCGGCCAGGCCCGCCGGGTATCGCTTCGGCCCACCGGTTACCGGTCCCGGACGGCGGGGCCGGCTCCTGCCCTACGGCCGGCTCAACTCCGCGTCGGGTCCGCACGGTTCGGCTGTTCCTCGGACAGCCGGTCCTCGGCCGGCTCCACGAAGCCGGACTCGTACGCGGCGATCACCGCCTGGGTGCGGTCGCGGGCGCCGAGCTTCGCCAGCACACTGCTGACGTGCGTCTTCACCGTCTGCACGCCGAGGAACAGCTGCTCGGCGATCTCGCTGTTGGCGAGGCCCCGGGCCACCAGCCGCAGCACCTCGGCCTCACGCTCGGTCAGGGCGGCACGGGCCATCGTCGCGCGGGCGGCCGCGTTGCCCTGGCCTGCGGCGAGACGACGGATCGCGGCCGGGAAGAGCAGCGACTCGCCCGCCGCGACCAGCCGGACCGCGTGGGCGATCTCGGCCGGGCGGGAGCGCTTCAGCAGAAAGCCGTCGGCACCGGCGCGCAGGGCCTGGTAGACGTAGTCGTCGTTCTCGAAGGTGGTGACGACCAGGATCTTCGGCGGCTGCTCCCCGGTCGCGCCCGACCGGACGAGGGCGCGGGTCGCCGCCAGACCGTCGACCTCCGGCATCCGGACGTCCATCAGCACCACGTGCGGGCGCAGCTCCCGGGCCATGGCCACCGCCTCGCCTCCGTCGGAGGCCTCACCGACCACCCGCAGGTCGCCCTGCGCCTCCAGCACGGCCCGCAGTCCGGCCCGGACCAGTTCCTCGTCGTCGGCCAGCAGAATGTCGATCATCACACGCCCAAGCGTAGGGGCATGCGGACGGCCAGGACCCATTCGCCGGACTCCAGCCCGGCCGAGGCCTCGCCACCGAGCAGCGCGGCCCGCTCCCGGATACCGCGAAGTCCCTTGCCGCCCTTGCGCGGTGCGCTGCGCGCGGACGACGGGCCAGGCCCGCCCGTCGCGTTGGCGCAGCGCAGCTCCAACCGGCCGCCCCGCAGGGCGATCCGGACGCTGATCGGCTCGCCCGGCGCGTACTTGAGGGCGTTGGTGACGCCCTCCTGGAGGATCCGGTAGGACTCGCGGGAGAGCACCCCGGGCAGCTTCCCCGACGGCACGTCGATCCATGCCTCCACCGGGCTGCCGGCGGCCCGCGCGGTGTCGAAGAGCGCGGACAGCTGCTCGATGCCGGGGCGCTCGGTGACGGACCCGTCCGACGCGTCCCGCCGGTCCGAGGCCTCGCGGAGCAGCACGAGTGTGCGCTCCAGGTCGTCCATGGCCTGTCGGCCGGTCTCCTCGATGACTTCGAGCGCCTTGGCGACGAAGGCCGGGTCGCCCACCTCCCGAGCCGCACCGGCCTGAAGAACCGTCACCGTCAGCGCGTGGCCGATGGAGTCGTGCAGCTCGCGGGCCAACCGGTTGCGCTCCAGCAGGCGTTCGGCCCGCAGCTCCGCCTCGGCCAGCCGCTCGGCCGGGGACGGCCCCAGCAGCCTTACCGCCATGGCGAGTTGCAGACGCCCCGCCCAGACCACCAGCCAGCCGTAGCCGAACAGCGCCGCGGCCGCCAGCAGCGGGTACCAGAGCAGTCCGTGCTGGTGCGGGAGTTGGATTCCGTGCAGGTTCGGCGCGGAGTCGGCGACCAGCTCGACGGCGCCGGCGGGCACCAGCACGGCGAGGATCCCGACCACCGAGCCGAGAGCCACCCGGCCGATCAACCAGACGGCGGTGCGTCGGCGGTCGGCCCAGGTACGGGCGGGTTCGGCGGCGATGTCCTGCTCGCGTTCGGGCATCAGCAGCAGCCGCGCCTGCACGCCCTCGGCCCGGCGCATCGCGGGCAGCAGGGCGGCCAGCGTGAGCAGCACGGCATCCAGCAGAACGGCCCTTGCCAGGACCTCGGCGAGGCTGAACCCGTACGTCCCCGGGTAGATCATCAGGACGACGCCGGCGAAGATCCACCCGATCACCAGATGCAGCCACCGCGCGTAGGTGGCGGCGCTCAGCAGGGGCGCGAGGATCCTGGGCATGACGCCATCCTGCCAGGTCAGCGATGTGCCGCGGCTCCCTCCCAAGAGGGAGAGAGCTCCACTCCCCGGCGGGATCCGCCGGAGTGGTCCGCTCCGGTGGAATGGGGCCGTCGGAGCCGGAGAGCCAGGGTCCGGAATCCCGGAGCGGGTCGGAGCGGGTCGGAGTGAATCCGGAGGAGCCCGAAGCGAGTCCGGGGAAGGTCCGGGGAGCACGCGGGAGGGCGTCATGATCGAGGTTCAGGGCCTCACCAAGGAGTACGACGGAAAGCGTGTGGTCGACGACCTCGGCTTCGTCGTCCGGCCCGGGGTGGTGACGGGCTTCCTCGGGCCGAACGGCGCGGGCAAGAGCACCACCATGCGGCTGATCCTCGGCCTCGACCGGCCCACCGCAGGCCACGCCCTGGTCGGCGGTCGCCGGTACGCCGAACTGGCCGACCCGCTGCGGCAGGTCGGCGCCCTGCTGGACGCCCAGGCCGTGCACGGCGGCCGCACCGCGCGCGGCCAGCTGCGCTGGCTGGCCGCCAGCAACGGGCTGCCGAACCGCCGGGTGGACGAGGTGCTCGCGCAGGTCGGCCTGACCGAGGCGGCGGGCCGCCGGATCCGCGGGTTCTCGCTCGGCATGCGCCAGCGGCTCGGCGTGGCCGCCGCGCTGCTCGGCGACCCGCCGGTGCTGCTGCTGGACGAGCCGGTGAACGGCCTCGACCCCGAGGGCATCCGCTGGATCCGCACCCTGCTGCGCGATCTGGCCGCCGAGGGCCGGGCCGTGCTGGTCTCCTCCCACCTCATGACGGAGATGGCGCTCACCGCCGACCATCTGGTCGTCATCGGCCGGGGCCGGCTGCTGGCGGACGACGCCACCACGGAATTCCTTCAACGCCACGGCCGCACCCGGATCCGGGTCCGCGCGGTGGACCGGACGAAGCTGGCCGCCCTGCTCGGCGGCGACCTCGGGAGTCTCGGTTCGGGAACGGTGACCGCCGAGCCGGTGGACGGCGACGCCTGGGAGGTGAGCGGGGCCGAGCCGGAGCGGATCGCGGCGCTGGCGGCGGCGAACGGCGTGGTGCTGTACGAGATCGCCGTCCAGCAGGACTCGCTGGAAGAGGCGTTCATGCGGATGACCGCCGACAGCGTCGAGTACCGGGCGGCGGCGGTATGAGCACCCTTCCGTCCGTACCGGCCCCGGCCCCGGCCACGTCCACGTCCACGTCCACGTCCACGTCCACGTCCACGTCCACCGCACTGAACCTGCTGCGGTCCGAGGGGATCAAGCTCGCCACCCTCCGCTCGCTCTGGTTCACCCCGGTCCTCGCCGCCCTGCTCACCGTCGGCCTGACCACCGCCGTCGGCGCCGCCCTCGGCGGCAAGGACCACAGCCTCACCGACGACCCCGGTGTCGGCCTCTACTACGGCCTCAACTTCGGCCAGGCCGCGCTGGTCTGCTTCGGCGTCCTGCTGATCGGCCAGGAGTTCAACACCCGCATGATCACCGTCTCGCTCACCGCCGTCCCCCGCCGAGGCCTGCTCTACGGCGGCAAACTCGCCGTCGGCGCACTCGTCGCCCTCGCCGTCGGCCTGATCGGGACGGCCGGCTCCTTCGCCGGATACGCCGCCACCACACCCGGTGCATGGGACGGCCCGGCCCTCGCCCGCAGCGCCACCGCCGGAGTGCTGTACCCCGTCCTGCTGGTGGTGTTCTGCATCGGCGCGACCGCTCTGCTCGGCAACCTCACGGCCGCGATGGGCCTGCTGGTGCCGACCGTCTTCCTGCTCTCCCCGCTGCTCAGCGGCGTACCCGGGGCGCGTTCCGTGGTGCAGTTCCTCCCGGACCGGGCCGGCCAGTACGCGCTGCACTACGCCGACAACCCGCAGGTCGTGTACGGGCACTGGACCGGTCTGCTGATCATGGCCGGCTGGGCGGCAGCCGCGGCGTACGGCGGCCTGCGCGCCCTGCGGCGAGCCGAGTTCTGAGTCCTGCGCCGAGGCCCGGGGCCTGCGCCTGCCTCCGCGACCGGCGGCGGGGTGCCTCCACCGCGAGCCGCTCCGCCCGCACCTCGCCCACTCCCTGTCAGCCTCTTCCGAGACCGTTGGGAACGACACCTCGATGACCACGTCCATGACCGGCGCTCCGACCGCCCTGAACGTCCTGCGCTCCGAGCGCGTCAAGTTCACCACCCTTCCCTCCCAGTGGCTCGCCCCGCTCGTCGCCGTCGTTCTGACCGTCGGTGTCGCCGCCGCCGTCAACGCCGCGTACGGGGAGGCGGACCACACCCCGGGCGAGGACCCGAGCAACGGGATCTTCTACGGCCTGCTGTTCGGCCATGTCGCCGTGGCCTGCCATGGCGTCCTGCTGATCGGCCAGGAGTTCAACACCCGCATGATCTCGGTCTCACTCACCGCCGTCCCCCGCCGAGGCCTGCTCTACGGCGGCAAGCTCGCCCTCGGCATCGGACTGGGGCTGCTGATGGGGCTGGCCTCCACGGCCGGCTCGTTCCTCGTCGTCGCCGCCACCACCGGCCTGGACTTCTCCACCCCTGGTCTGGCCCGGGCCTTCACGGCCGGGGTGCTCTACCACCCGCTGCTGGTGGTGCTCTGCCTCGGCCTGACGGCCATGCTGCGCAACTTCAGCGCCGCGCTCGGCCTGCTCGTCCCGATGGTCTTCCTCGGCACCACCTGGCTGGCGGCGATCCCCGGTGTGCGCGAGGCCGGCCAGTTCCTGCCCGACCGGGCCGGGCTGTACGCCACGCGCACCCAGCCGGACCCGGGGATCCATTACGGCCACTGGTCCGGCCTGCTGATCATGGCCCTCTGGGCGGCCGCGGCGGCGTACGGCGGCCTGCGCGCGATGCGCCGCTACACCGTCTGAGGCGCCCGGCCCGGCGGGCAGGTGGTGAGCCGGCCGTCGGCGATCTCCCAGGTGCCGCCGTCGGCGCTCGCGCCGCGCAGGCCGTCCAGCGCCCCCTGACCGGCGAGGGCGACGGCACGCGGTTCGGCGAGCGAGGCGAGCGAGGCGAGCGAGGCGAAGCCGAAGGTGTGCCACGCCCGCCAGCCCGGCTCCCGGCCGAGGCGGCGGGCCAGTTGCGCCCAGCCGAGTGGTGCGGCGGCGAGGACCCAGGCGTCCGGCGCCGGGGCGGTCAGTCGGCGGGCGGGCCGCAGCCAGGAGGCGGCCTGCTCCGGCCAGTCGACGACGGCGAGCACCGACCGTCCCGGCAGGTCCAGCCAGGCTTCGGTGAAGGCCCTCGCGGCGGCGCGGGAGGCGTCGTCGCGGCTGTGGCCGACGGTCACGGTGTGGAGGCGGGCCCGGCCGCCGGTGAGCAGACGGAGCAGTGCGGCGAGTTCGGCCGCGGTGTGCGGGCCGGGCGCGGGCAGGGGACCGTAGGCGGCGATCGCGGCGGGGCCGATCAGCGGCGAGCGGGCGGGGGTGGCGGAGGTCATCACGGAACCGTTCAGGCCTCGTGGAAGACGAGGCCGAGCGCGTGGCGGTGGCCGGAACGGACCGTGCTCACGCCATGCCGGACGGGGCCGGCGGACCACCCCCGGGCCGACTTCACCGGGCGCTCCCGGGTGGTGAACACCAGGCCGTGGCCCTGGGCGAGGACGGTGCTGGTGCCCCGGGACTGCGCGCGGGGCCGCTGCTCGACGAGCAGGAACTCGCCGCCCGTGTAGTCCCTGCCCGGCTCGTCGAGGCCGATGACGACCTGGAGGGGGAAGACCATCTCGCCGAACACGTCGCGGTGCAGCGCGTTCCAGTCGCCCTGTCCGTAGCGCAGCAGGATCTGGGCGGACTTCGACTGGCCGGCCCGGTGGCACAGCTCCAGCCACTCGTCCAGCGTGTCCGGCCAGGGGGCTGGCCGGCCGAGCCGCCCGGCCCAGGTGCGGGCGATCGCGAGCAGGTGCGGGTAGAGCGCGGCCCGCAGGTCCCGGACGGGCCCGGGGAGGCCGTCGTGTGTGAAGTAGCGGTACTGGCCGGAGCCGAAGCGGTGGCGGGCCATGTCCACCGTGGTGCGGAACAGCTCCGCCCGGTCGTACCGGACCGCCAGCTCCCGGCACTCGGCCGGGGAGAGGAGCCGGGGCGTGAGCGCGCAGCCGTGGGCGTCCAGTTCGTCGGCGACGGCGGCCCAGTCGGCGGCCGCCACCCGGGCGGCGGGTTCGGTGGTCACGGGGGTGTCCTTCCGGAGTCTCGGGCGGGTCGGGCCCGGCTGCGGACGGCACGGGGGCCAACCCCTTCGTCACCGATACTCACCGACCCGCCGCCCTGGATGCTGGCGGCATTCGGACACGGCGACGGGAGACCTGGAACGGATGACAGTTTTCAGGGGACGGATAACAGATAACAGCTTTCAGATTCTGTTATCCGAAAGCTGTTATCCGTCCGCTGTTCCCTGTCACTCGCCGCCGCCCGTCACCCGTCACCCGCGCAGCGCCGGGTGCTCCGCGACCACCGTGCAGCTCCCCGGCGCGATCTCGGTGAAGCCCGCGTCCTGGACCAGCGGCAGGCCGCTCACCAGCAGCTCCGCCCAGGCCTCCGGCGTCGCCGTGCGGACGGCGAGGGCGAAACCGGACTCGGCCCACTCCTTGCGCTGCGTCTCGTCCAGCCGCCACCAGGCGACCTGGGCGGCATGGCCGGTCTGCGCCATCGTCTTGCCCGCACTCATCTCCAGCTCCGGATTGAGCCACAGCACCGGCAGGCCGGGCTCGGCGGCGGCGACCGGGCCGGTCTCCTCCAGATCGGTGCCGGAGACCTGGAGATTCGGGCGGGGTGCACCTTGGGGATCGTCGGTCAGCTCAAGCCCCGACACCTGTAGCTTGGCCAGCTCTTTTGGCCAGCCGTCCAGCGGCACCGGCGGGTACACCCGCACCTCCGCGCGCCTACCCGTCACCGTGATGCCGGGCAGCTCAGCCGCCTTGCGCCACTCCCCGCCCCGGGCCCGACGCACCACCTTGCGAATCCGGGCGTCCTCCCAGGCCGCCACCCGCTGCGCCCACTCGCCGTCCGCCTCCGTCACCCTCGGGTCGGAGAGCAGGGTGAGCACCGCCCGCGCCGAGGTCTCCAGCGCGTCCGTGCGCCCCGGCGGGTCCGCCTTCTCCAGGTGCAGCACCAATGGCAGCACGTACTGCGGATTGGCGTCACGGTCAGTGGGGGCATCGACTGGGCTCGGGGCGTCGAAGGGCTCGGAAAGTGAGGTCACCGGGACAGGCTACCTGCGAGCCCGTACAGCCCTTCGACAGTTTGAAGCCCCGCCCGTGCGTCGCTGGGGGCGCGCACGGACGGGGCCGGAAGTGGGCTTCTGGGGGCCGCCCGGCGCCCTTAGCGGACCTTCCGGATCTCCACCTTGACCACGTCGCTGGCGGTCCGGATGAACTTGGCGTGCTGCGTGTCCTTCGTGTGGATGCCCATCTCGGCCGCCAACCGCGCCAGCGGCACGGCGTCCAGCACCTCCCACGCACACCCTTCCTCGGCGCACGCGGCCACGCCGACGACCTCCACGGTCCGGTCCTGGCTCAGGGTCACGGCCTCACCGGTCACTCGGCCACCTCCTCGCCGAGGGCTGGCAGGTCCTCGGCGGACTGCCACACCGGGACGGAGGGCGTCGAGCAGCCTCCCGACTGCCACCCGCCGTCCTCGGGGTACTCGAAGCCGATGCACGGGCCGCCCGGGTCGCCGCCCATGTGTTCGGGCAGGAACACCTTGTCCGCCGGGAGGATGTCGGCCTCCTTCTCGGCGGGCTCGGTGGCGGGAGTGCACACCCGGTGCTTGGGCAGGGTGGGGTGAACCACGGGGCTCCTACTCGGTGTTGTGCGTCGATGGCTGGCCCGGATCTGTTCGAGCCGGTGGTTTGCCGCCCAGAGCCGCAGCATCACGTCCGACTCGGCGGGCTCAAGAGGCGGGCGGGCGTCGGGCGGGTCGTCACCCTCGGAGGGTCCTACGGCCGGGTGGGCGTCGGGCGGGTCGTGGTCCGGCGTCGGTTCCTCCGGCGTCGCGGGAAGCCGATCACTCACCCCCACCACCCCGGGGCACCTTGCAGTACGGCGCGTGGCGCTCCCGGAGGAGTCTCACGTCGGTGAGCCGCGAATTGTCCCGGTAGAACCCCCCAGCCGGGTCACGGACCTGCAAGGCAGCAGACGCGATAGCGTCCAACTCCTGGCACTGTCCGCACCCTTGTTCCTCGGCCGGCTCGCGGCCGACATCCGGTACGACCACGGGCTCACGCGACATCGGCCACCGCCTCCTTGTCACGGGCCGCGCGGCACTCGGGGTGCGGGCAGGCGCAGCTCGGGGGTTTGGGGAACATCTGCGGTCTGTCCTCCCGCTTTGCCTTCTCCGCCCGGTAGTCCGCCTGACACAGCGCCAGGTACTCGGTCGCTCTCTTCGCCGTCGTCACGCCGCTTCGCCACCCTTCGCCATGGTGAAGTTGTCTGATTCAGCCAACCTCGGAGGACTGCCCTCCGGTACCGTGCGAAGGGGTGTCGAACCCTGTCGGTTTTCGGGCAGTTGGGAAGCGGTGAGCCATGGGGAAGCAGCCCAACCGGGAGTTCACGGGCATGATCGAGCGATCCGGCCTGAGTCGGGGCGAGGTGGCCCGGCGGGTGCACAGGCGATCACTGGAGTACGGAATCCGGCACATCAACCCGGATGCCACCGGGGTCCGTCGCTGGTGCCTCGGCGAGCAGCCGCGCCACCCTCTCCCCCGCGTCATCGCTGATGTCTTCTCAGCCCACTTCGGCTACCGGGTCACCACCTATGACCTTGGCTTCGGCGATTCGCCGGACCTTGACCGCCCACTCGCTTACAGCGCATCGTTCGGGGAGACGGTAGAAGCGGTCACCGAGCTAGGGAGAGCTGACATGGACCGACGCGCGTTTCTGGCGGCGGTGCCGTTCGCGGCAACAGCAGGAGTCGGGCCTTCCCGCGATTGGTTGCTCAACACACTCGACCAACAGCCCGAACCCGGTCCCCGCGTCCGACTCGAAGACGTCACCAGTGTTCGCAACATGTTCGCCAGCTTCCAGGACATGGACGTGATGCAGGGGGGCGGCTCCGGCCGCCTGGTCCTCACCGCCTACATGAACGAGCACGTGTACCCGCTGCTCCGACGCGCCTTCGCAGACGATGTCCGCCGGGCCCTGTGCGCCGCCACGGCGGAGCAGACCTACCTGCTCGGGTGGATGGCCTACGACGATGGGGAGCACGGGACCGCACAGCGGTACCTGATCCAGGCGCTCCGACTCGCGGAGGAGTCCCAGGATGCCGCGCTGGGGGCCCACGTCCTGGCAGGAATGGCCGACCAGGCGACACTCCTCGGCAATCCCCAGGAGGGCCGCAGGCTCGCCCAGGCGGGCCGTCAGGGGCTTCGGAGCGCTGACTCCCCCGCCTGCCTCGCGGACCTCTGGGCACTCGAAGCACGGGCCCTCGCAGCCTCTGGAGACGCCAAGGCGGCCGCCCACGCGGTCACCGAGGCCGAACGGGCCTTCTCCAACGTCCAGCCGGGCCGAGAGGCGGAGTGGGCCAAGTTCATCGACGGCGCTTACCTGCACGGCGAGATCGCCAACGTCTTCCGCGACCTCGACCAGCCGGACCACGCCGCCGAACACGCGCACCGGTCGATCGACTACGCCCGCGCACAGGGCCGGGCCCGGCGCGGCGCCATGTCTCAGGCCGCCCTCGCCGTCTCCCACGTCCAGCGAGGCGACCTCGAAGCCGCCCATGCTGCTGGTGTCCGCGCCATCGATCTGTCCCGCCGGGTGAAGTCCTCCCGAAGCGTCGAAGCCGTGCAGGACGTGCAGCGGCGGATGGCCCCCTTCGGCGCTCACCCGCTGGTCGCCGACTTCCGCGAGCGGACCCGCTTGCTGCTCGCTGCCTGACACCACGCCGGGATCACCCTCGGTCCACCGCCGGCTGAGCGGAGGGTGACGACCCGGAGACGACGTAAGGGCCCCTGACCCGTCCCAAGGGACAGGCCAGGGGCCCAAGTTCTTTACAACCTCGCCGAGACGCCCGTCACGTCTGGCGCCCCGGTTCTGTCTCCCCCATCAGCGCCCGGTACAGCGCCCAGTCCTCGGTGCGCTGCCGGGCGTGGACATCTTCGTTGCAAGCGGCGTGGCCCTCCCGCGCGCACCAGAAGCAGGGCTTGTCGGCGACCTCCGCCGGGCGCTTCCGCATCCTGGCCATCAGCGCGCCCCCCAACGCGCCCGAGCACCCGCCCGGCCAGCCTGGCTGACCGACAGAGGCCCGTCCTGCTCATCGCTGTCGAGCGTGATCCCGAGTTGCCCGACCAGTCGGGCGAACTGGGCTCGCTGGCGGTCCAGCACACCGAACAGCGGGTGCGCGGCCGGTTGGCCGGTGGAGCCGGTCACGACCGGCCCGGAGGCCGTCAGAGCGGCCCGTACGGCCTCGACCTCGTCCCGGATGGCGCACGCGTCGGCGAGGACGGCCCGTTCCCCCGCCGACAGCTCCCAGCCCTCGGCGCGGAGCGCTTCCCACAGGTCCGCCCCGGCCGGGCCGAGCCCGTCAGGCGCCGGAGGCAGGTCCAACTCAAGGCCAGCGGCCATCGTTCAACTCCCTTGGTAGATCTGAAAAAAGTGCCGATGGCGCCATGCAGATTTTTGATCGCTTTGACATGGTGCAGCGGAAGGGATTCAGGAGGGGGTCACCCCCCACCCCTGCCGGAGGCCACCCGGCGCCAGGCCGAGCAGCCGAAGCGCCCCAACGCCGGTCAGGCTTGCGGCTCTGCGAACGGCGCGAAGCCGAGCGAGCGAAGCGCGATCAAGCGCGTGCGAGTCGCTGCGCGAACTCCGTTGGCTGCGCGTCAAGCGCTCGTTCGACGGTCGGAATCTCGTTGAGGTCCACGCGTGCCTCCGGCGAGCGTCGGCGGTGAGCAGCGCGGCTGCCCAGATCGGCCGCATGGCCATCGCGTCACGCTCGGCTCCGACTGGTCAGGCTTCCGGTTGCCCGGCCGAACGTCGCCACATGTGGCATGGCAGCGAACAGACCGGTCGGCAGCGGCGGCCTCCGTGTCCGCCCGACCACCTACGCCGCTGTTGCGCGAAGCGGCAGAGCGGGTCACGGCAGTGCGATGCCGTTCCCTGATGCCCAGCGCCCCGCGCGAGGGGATACCCGTGCAGAGGTACCCCCTCAACTTCCCACCCCGGCTTGGGAACCCGGCCCCCTGCAAACGGCTGGCGGCCGTGATCTTTCAGGTCGCCGGCTTCCAGCCGCCCCTGGTCACTTGTCCGCGCCGCCCGGGGCCGCCAGACGGTACGCCACGTACCGGTCCGGATCGATCTCGGCGCCGCCCGCGAACGACTTCACGGTGTGAATGGCGGTGTGACCGGACTGGTCCCAGGCGGTCCACACAGCCAGTGCGTAGCCGCCCTGAGAGACGGTCCGTCCGTTCACCAGCGGGGTGGAACCGCCGCCAAGGCCGCCCATGGTCGGCGGGCAGACAGCGAGGGCGAACGCCTCGCGGACACCCGCGATGGCACCGCCCTTGAGGGCGTTGGAGTGGAAGACCTTGAAGCCACGCAGATCGCCGATCTCACCCCGGCGCAGCGCGTCGGAGGAGCCGGACTTGTCCGCGTGCTTCATGTCGGGGTGCTTGAGGATCAGGCCCTTGAGTTCGGTACTCACCAGAAGCCAACGCCCCTCCTCCGGAACGTCGTTGGCGTCCAGCTCGGTGCCGGCGTCCACAATCCAGTCCAGATTGAAGCCGTCCCCGCGCTGGATAATGTGGGCCACGTCGCCGCCCTTCACGGCAGCGATGGCCTTGTTCATCGGTCCGCAGGCCGCAGCCTCCAGCGCTCGGACCACGCCGTCAACCTGCGGTGCCAGCACCTGAGTTGCGAAGTTTCGGAGATCGAACGTGGCCTCGTCCTGCTGGACCGGGACGGAGCTGTAAGGGGCCTCGGTGATCTTCACCTCGACCTCCCGCTCCGAGGCGGCCGACAGCTCGTCGGTGCCGTTGAAGTTCTTCGCCTCAATGCGGTTCGGGACTGCGATGCGGACGGTCTTGCCAGAGCCTCCGCCGAACGTCTTCTCGGCATTGCGGAAGACCAGCGCGGACGCCACCCCGGTCTGGGCCAGGTAGGAGACCGCAGTCTCGGCAATCAGGTCGTGAGTCTTGAGGTCGTTGGTAATGGCCGCTGCCATGATGTTCCCTCCAGGAACAGCCCCTTGGCGGGACTAGATTGATATTTCGTCAGATACGGCGAGTGCCGCGCATGTGGGCTACGAGAGAGGCCCGCCGGTCGGCCGGCTCGGGGATGGCCGCGCCACCGCCTCCGCCTGCGATCGGCATCGGGCGGGTTCGCAGGTTCGGCCCGGGCACCCCGGCCTGGTCGATCATCGCGGCGAAGGCCGCCGCGTCGGCGTCGACCTCCTCCGCAGTGGTGCCGTTGAGCCGTCCGGCGTGACCCTCGGGAATGCCGTGCCGCAGGGCCGCACGGAGCTGCCACACCTGCCGGTCGGGGCCCGCCGGAGGCTGCGAGGGTGGAACAGCTGCCTTGATCGCCTCCCGCGCCCGCTGGGCCACCTCCTCGGCCCTCTCGGCGACCTTGACGGCAACCCGGGCCATGAGCGCGCGATCGGGGCCGTCAGGCACGACTACCGGCCTTGCGCTGTGCCTCGCGAACCCCAGCGACGAGACCGTCGATCTCGACGGCGTCGCGGCTGTCGTTCCAGGAGTCGAAGACCCGGGCGCCGGGCTGCCGACGCCGGACCATCTCCGCGCCGAACAGTTCCGCGTACTGGTCATTGGACTTCGCCCGGCGCAGCAGCACCGAGAACGGCACCCTGAGGGCAGCAGCCAGCTCGGCGGTGCGGGCGATCGACGGGACGGCCTCGCTGGCCTCCCAGCGCCACACGGTCGTCTCGTGGACGCCCAAGCGGTCGGCGAGCTGGGCGCAGGTCAGGCCCAGCGCCTTGCGGCGCTCCTTCATCCGGTCGGGATTGAACATCTCGGCCCCTTTCATTCGACTTGCAGTCAGCGCAAGCCAGTTGGCAAAAATAGAGGGCCGCCCGCCGGATACAGGGGCGGGCGGCCCGAGGCGCTGCCAGCCGGGAGAGAGTCGGCCGGGAACGCGGAAGCGGCCCCACCGGGAGCAACCCGAGACACCGGGTATGGCTCGACCGATAGGGTCGTCAGATCGCGGGAGCACCGGTGTCTCGGCGCTCAAGCATGCGTAGACGCAGCGGTTCACGCTGCTACCTGTGTATAGCTGCGGCGGGTAACACCACGTCATCTGCGTGTAGCTGCGGCGGGTGACATCGCCCCCGCGCAGCCAACCGCCCATACCGATGAAAGCGCGGTGGTTCACCCCGCCCCATACGCACCCGCAGACGCGCCACGCGACCCCAGTGGCGGCCTTTCGGCGCCCCTGCGCCACTCCGCCCCCACAGGCCACCCTAGAGCGACCCACGCCCCTCGACGCCCGCACCGCGCGGCATGCCCCCGGCGGCAGCCCGGCCAGCGGCCAACGCGCGGCCGAATCTGCGACTTTTACGTCACTCATCGGCATGCGGATGACGGGGGCAAAAAACGTGCCCCCTACCCAAACTCCCTATACACGTAAAGGGGTTTAGCTAGGGGGCAGCTTATTTGCCCCCGACCTGATCTGCGTCTCGTAGGGCTCCGCCCCGGCGCGCCTCCCGAGCACAGCCCTTGTCGACTGCGACATCCGTAAGGAAACCGAGAATGCAAACAAAAGGGCGCGCGCCCGGCGGACCGTGATCCGTCGAACGCGCGCCCTGTCGCGCTATAGCCGTCAGGCCATTCCTGCTGCTTCCTTCACGCGACCCACCGCCGAATGCGCCACAAGTCCGCTCACCTCAAAGGCGGTTGCACCCTTCCACCGGATCTCGATGCGCTCGCGTGGGTCCTGCCGAAACTTGTGGTGACCCCCGCGCGTGCCCTCGCGTACCACCACCCGGTCAATGAGCAGCGACAGGAACTCCCGACGCTCCGTCATCGACCAGCCCGCCCACGGCCCCTCCTTCACCGGGTCGGCATAGGCGCCGTCCGGCCCCAACCACTCCTCCAGCGGCAGGATGCCGACAGCCGCCTCTTGTGCCTCCAGGGCCTCGCGGTGCTTCCTCGCGCGCTCCAGCGCCATGGTCAGTTTCATGACGCGTTCGCCGAACATCTCGGCCCCGACCGGGCCCGAGTACAGGTCGTCGTCCCGCTCCCGGTACGTCTGCCTCAGCGAAGCCTCCGTGTGTGCCTCAGAGGCCCTGGCAGCGGACAGTTCCACCGCCCGCTCAGCTGCCCCCGCCCGCTCCGCGTACGCCTTCCCTGCGGCCGTCCAGAGGGCCACGTCGTCTTCGTCGTCCATGTCCAGCGCGGAGAGCCGGGAGAACACGGAGGACGCCACGTGGTACTCAAGCAGGTCGACGGCAATGGTGCTCTTGCGCTTGCCCATCGCCCGCAGCGATTCCGGCGCTCGGTTGCAGCGATAGACGGTCCGGCCCGCCGAGACGTTCGCGGCCCCCATGGTGGCCTCGCACTCGCAGTACAGGAAAGCCCATCCGGACAGGAGCCACGCCGTCCCCGTGTGGGGGTTGTGGTACTTCTTCCCAGCCGCCGTAAGCATGGCGGTTGCCTTGTACCAGTGGTCCTCCGACACCAGGGCATCGTGAACCCGCATGGGCGCGCCGTCGTCGTCACGCCGGATCTCGTACTTCTCCCCGGTCATGTCGGTGGCGAAGCCACACATGCGGGGGTCGCGGACGACGCGCCGGATAGCGTGGGCCGTCCACTGGTCCACGTCCAGCTTGGCTCCGGTTCGCTCTCGCAGTGCCTTGACTCGGCCCGGCGTCCGGGTCCCCGGAGAGGGCACGCGTGCCCGGTTCAGCACCTTGGCCACCCACGCCGGCGTCTTGCCCTCGCCGATGCGCCGGATGATCCAGCGGCACACCCGGGCTTCTGACGGGCGTTCGCGGAGGAACACGACCTTGACGCCCTCGGGGCCGGTGGTCTTCTCCATGACGAAGCCGTAGGGGGCGGTACCGGCGGTGTGCCCGCCGAGCTGACGGGCCTGTTCCTTCGCGTCGGTGACGAACTCGGACTTGCTCGATGACTCCTGCTCCGCCAGACCCGCGATGATGGCAAAGATGCCCAGCCCGACCGGGGTGGACGTGTCCAACCACGGCTCCAGAACGCTGATGAGCGTCACGCCGTGTCGGCGCATCTCCGCCTCGATCTGGATCGCGTCCAAGGCTCCCTTACGGGTGAGGCGGGCCAGGTTGTAGATGATCACGACGTCCACCGTGCCGGAGCGCACGCGCTCCATCATGGCCTCGAACCCGTGCCTGATGACCTTCGGATTCCACCCGGACTTGCCAACGTCCTCGTAGTGGTCGGTCTCCGGGTCGTAGGAGTAGCTGCGCGCGTCGGCGAGGCTCTGGCCCTTGCGCTGCTGCATGACCGGTGAAGCCTGCGAGTCGTCGTCTCGCCTCTTGCTCTGCCTCGCGTAGGTGATGGCTCGGGGGGAGTCCTCGGCGGCTGCCTTGGCAACGTCGCTGGTCAGGGGCGCATTCATGCCCAGAGTGTATGCAGACCGTTTCCATGGAGCTTGGCGAGCTCCTTCGGCCAGCCGTCCAGCGGAACGGGCGGGAACACTCGCACCTCCGCCTCCCGCCCGGTGACCGTGATCCCCGGCAGTTCGCCGGCCCGGCGCCACTCCCCGCCCCGGGCCCGCCGGACCACCTTGCGGATCCGGGCGTCCTCCCAGGCGGCGACCCGTTCCGCCCACTCCCCGTCCGGCTCGGTGACGCGCGAGTCCGCGAGCAGCGTCAGCACGGCCCGCGCCGAGGTCTCCAGCGCGTCGGTCCGCCCGGGCGGGGTGGCCCGCTCCATCCGGACGAGGAGCGGCAGGACGTACTGCGGCCGGGCGTCCCGGTCCTCGGCGGCCGGCACGGACTCCGGAGCGGAGGACGGAACGGAAACGGCGGGAACGGAAGCGGCGGCAGGGGCGGGGACGGCGGCGTCGAACGGAGAAGTCACCCGTCAAGCATGCCAGCCCCCCACCTCGCCGCGATCACGACAGGTAGTCCTCCAGCCCGCCGTCCCGCCGGATGTCCAGGGTCACGCAGTGGAAACCGCCGCCGAGCACCCGCGAGTGGCGCAGCCGGTGCGGCAGGACGGTGATGCCGGCGTGTTCCAGCTGCTTGATCAGGCTCCGCTGGTCCGACTCGACGATCGCCGTGTCGGGGCTGACCATCAGCAGATTCATGCTGATCCAGCTCTCGCTCAGCGAGTGCTCGGGCTCGGGCTCGGTCGAGTCGGCGGACGGCTCGGCCGGCGGGCACCACAGGATGTCCCAGCCCCGCAGCGGCTCGGGCACCGTCTCGGGGCTGATCCGCTCGGGGTTGAGCAGCACCAGGCCCGGCCTCAGCAGCGCGATGGTGCTGTCGATGTGGGTGTATCCGTAGATGTCGCGCAGCGGGTGCAGGCGCAGGTCACCGAGCAGGCCAAGGGTGGACTCCAGCCACCGCAGCCCGAGTTCGTTGCCACTGCGGGAGACCTGGTAGAAGACGTCGCGGCCGAGCCGCAGTACGTTGGCGGCGTCGAAGACCGGCTCGGCCTCGCCGAGCAGCGGCAGCCCGTCGGCGTCGAACTCGAAGAGCTCGTCGTTCAGTTGCGGGCGGGGTGCGGCCAACCATCGGGCACCGCCGCGCAGATACTCCTGGAAGAGGCCGCGCAGGCCGAACACCTCGAAGTAGCGGGCGCGCATCGGGCTCGCCACCTCGATCACGGTCTCACCGACCACCAGGGTGAGGTCCCGCGGGCAGTAGGAGTGGAAGCCGCCGTCGGCCTTCCAGTGCGGGGCGGCGAACTCGGCGGCGTGGTCGACCACTTCGGGCTGGTGGACGGTGACGCCGAGGCCGCGCAGGGTGGCGACCAGGGCGTCCAGGTCCTCCTCGGTCTCCTCGACGACCTGCTGCGAGTAGGCGCCGACCGGGATCGAGCCGAGGTCGGCGGCCCTGGTCTTCGGAAAGCAGGACAGCCAGGACGAAGGGTCGGACTGCCCGGGCAGCCGGGCGCCGACGGCGGTACCGACCACCACCTCGCGCAGCGTGGTGAACTCGTCCCAGCTGTGCACCGGACTGGCCGCTTGAACCGGACGGGCCGGGTGGACCGGGTGGACCGGACGGGCCGAATTGGACATGACTCCCCCTTGACGCGGATTCGGGAAATGGCTGGGCCGGAGGCTGGGAAAAGTCGGATCGAGGTGAACCGGATACCGAACCGGCCGGGACGGCACCGGAATCAGCTCGCGAGAAATCCGTCGGCCGGCTCCGGGCCGGCCACGACGGAGGGGAAATCCCGATCCTGGAAGGTGAATCAACGAACTGCGGGAGCCGGGATCGACCGCCAAGCTACCCGGCCCGCCGACGGCCGCGCAAGGACGTGATCGACATTCCGAGGCGCGCCCCGATCGCCCGTTGATTGAACAGGGCGATGTTCAACTCCCTGGCCCCGGGGCTGATCAATCCCGCCGCGCCCGCAGAATCCGGCTCCCCCCGGCCAGGGTGATCAGCGCGCCGCCGGCCGCCGCGAGCCCGGCCACGGCGAGGCTCTGCCGACGGGACCGGCGCCGGTCTGCGGCGGCCGCGCGCACGGCCGCCGCCAGGAACGCCCGCTCGACTCCGGCCGGGGTCAGCTCTCCGGCCGCCACCCGCCGCCGAACGAGTTCCAGCCGGGCTCCCCGGTAGAGCAGTTCAGGGTCCCGGTCGGCGGCGGCCCAGCTGCGGGCGACCTCGGTGAGCCGCCGATGGTCGCCGAGCGTGTCCCGGCTCTCGGCCAGCCAGTCCCGCAGCCGGGGCCAGACCTGCGGCAGCGCGCCGTGGGCGAGTTCGACGGTGTCCCGGTCCAGCACCACCAGCCGGGCCCGGACCAGCCGTTCCAGCACGGCCGGCACCCCGGGGCCGTCGAACTCGCCGATCCCGACGGGGATCCGCACGCTCTCACCGCCGAGCCGCAGGAAAACCGCCCGGGCCAGCTCGCGGTCCAGCGCGCCCAGCCCGTCGAACAACACCTCGGCGGTCCGGGCCAGCGCCCCCTCGAAGCCGCCGGTGGCTTGGAACCCGGCCAGGGTGAGCGCGTTGCCGCTGCGCCGCCGCCAGGTCTCCAACAGGGCCGCCGACACCAGCGGCAGGGCGCCCGGCTGCTGGGCGGCGGTGGAGATCAGGACGGCGAGCAGCGCACCCTCGACGGTGCAACCGGCCCGCAGCGCGGGTTCGGTGATCGCGCGGCGCAGTTCGTCGGGCGCCGGGCGGCCGACCGCCAGCACGGCGTCCTGGCAGGCCGCGGCCAGCGCGGGATGTTCGGCGAGCAGCGCGGCACACTGGTCGGACCGCAGCACCAGAACCACCCGGCACCGAGCGGTTCCGGCGCCGCTCCCGCCCATGGCGGCCGCCCGCTCGGAGACCGCGTCCTCGGCGCACGCCACCAACGAGTCCAGGAACCGGGTGCGCTCGGCGGCGTCACGGCAGCGGGTGCCCAGTTCCTCGCCCTGGTCCACCACCAGCACCGGATCGGCCGCCCACTCCCCCTCGGCCGTCCGGTTGCCACGCCCGGCCCGCGCCTCGCCACTCCCCCCGCCCCGGGTCCGCGCGGACCCGACCCGCGCGGGCCCGACCTGCGCCTCTGCGGCCCGCGCGCTCCCGGCCTGGGCTCGCGTGGCCCGTCCATCCCCGGCCCGCTGCCCGAGCCGGGCCAGGGCCAGCGTGTACGCCTCCATCGGCCGCTCCCCCGGGGTGAGCAGCGCCACCGGCCCGCCGAGCCGCGCCAGCAGACCGGCCCTGACCAGCGAGGACTTCCCCACCCCGGAGGGCCCGGTGACCACCACCAGGCGCCGTTCGGCGAGCAGCCCCACCAACTGGTCCAGCAGCGCCTCCCGTCCGAAGAAGCGCTCGGCGTCCACCGCCTCGAAGGCCGCCACACCCGGGTACGGGGCCCGCCCGGCGTCCTGGGCGCGCCGGCGGGCGGCGGTGTCCGCGGCCAGTTCCGCGGCGAGCAACTGCCAGCGGTGCTGCCACTCCCGCACGTCCCCTCCGCACGCCTGTACATAGGCGAGGGTGACGGCGAGGCTCGGCAGCTGCCGGCCGCCCGCCGCCACCGAGAGGCTGGCGGCCGAGCAGTGTGCCCGGAGGGCGAGCTGCCGGTACGGCGGGGTGCCCGCCCGCTCCCTGAGCGCCCGTAAGTCGCCCGCGAACCGCAGCAGCGGCCCGTCGCCCTGGTCCAGTGGACTCTCCCGACGCGGCACAGTAGCCCCCTTCTTCGTTGAAGCGGTGCCCGGTGATCCGGAGCCCGATGATCCGAGGCCCCGTCGACGCGGTCTCCCGTGGACGGAAAACCCAAGGGCGGAAGGCCCGAGCGCGGATAACCCGACAGCAGGGGGCCGACGCCAGGAGAACCTGACGGCTGGCGGTCCTGACGGCCGGAGGTCCTGACGCCTGGGCGGTGTCCATCCTTCGAGATTCATCATGCACAGGACAGTTGGCGTCAAACAATGGGTCGCACGGGGCGGTTGTTCCGAGTTGATGTTCAATGTCCAGCCGCACGGCGCCGAACAATGCCGGTGGGATAGAACCAGGAGCCGCAGACTTCGCTGACTTCGGAGATTTCCATGAAGTTCACGCGGTACTGCCGTTCCCTGCTGTCCACACCCGCGATGGCGGTGGAGCGGTACGCCAAGAGCCACCAGTCCGGGGCCGATATCGCCATGGTCGACCTGGAGGACTCGGTCCCACCCGCTCGAAAGGAGGAGGCCCGCCACCTCGCCGAGGAGTTCTTCGACCTGCCGTCCACCAAGCTCGCCCGCAGCGCGGTGCGCATCAACACCCTTGCCGGGCCCGACGGGTTGCGCGATCTGATCGCCATCACCCGGTACCGCGTCAAGCCCGACATCGTGCTGATCCCGATGGCGCAGTCCCCCCGGGACATCGAGATCGCCGCCGGAGCGCTCGGACCGGACTGCCCGGAGACGGAGTTCCTCGCCGTCGTGGAGACGCCCCTGGGCATCGAGCACGCACCCGCCATCGCGGCCGCCGGGCACCGCCTGCGCGGACTGGTCTTCGGCTCCGCCGACTACGCGTTCGCGGTCGGCGCCCGGCTCTCCTGGGAAGCCCTGGCACACGCCCGGGGCCGAGTGGTCAACAGCGCCCGGGCCGCGGGGGTGGAGGCGATGGACGCGCCGTTCTTCGAAGTCACCGATCTGGACGGGCTGTGCCGGGAGGCCGCGCTCGCCCGGGACTTCGGGTTCAGTGGCAAGATCGCCGTGCACCCCCGCCAACTTCCCCTGATCAACGAGGCGTTCAGCCCCGACGAGCATCTGCTGGAACAGGCCCTGCGAGTGGTCGAGGCGGGCCGGGAGAACGGCCGCTCGGTCACCGTCGTGGACGGGGTGATGGTCGGCATGCCCTTCTTCGAGGCCTCGCAGCGTCTGATCGAGCAGTTCGGCCCGCCGGGCCAGGCCGACCAGCCCACGCGGCCCGTACCGCCGGTACCGCCCGCACGGCCCGTACCCCCCGTACGGCCCGCAGCCCCCCGGAACGACACGGAGGAGAAGTGACGATGACCGAAGAATCCATCCAGGGCCCGCGCCGCTACCGCAACGCCGAGGCCATGCTCGCCACCGCCGACCCGGTCTGGCAGGCGGCCGGCGCCAACGGGCTGATCGGCATCAAGGTGGACTCGGAGTCCAACAACCGGCTGATCGTCCGCGAGACCGGCCACGAGTTCGCCAACATGGTCTCCTGCGCCTACCTCGGGCTGAACAACCACCCGCAGGTCGCGGCCGGAGCGGTGGACGCGCTCACGGAGTCCAAGAGCACCTGGCTGGTCACCTCCACCACCCGGATCCGGCACAACCTGCTGGTGCGGCTGGAGGAGGAACTGGGCGAACTGTTCGGCGCGCACATCCTGCCCGGCGCGTCCTGCACCGCGCTCACCGCCGGCATCCTGCCGCTGGTCGCCTCCGGTCACCTCGACGGCACCTGCGAGCGCGGCGGCGGGCCCCGCGTGATGGTCTTCGACCGGTTCTGCCACTTCTGCATGGCGTATGTGAAGCCGATCTGCGCGGACGAGTCGCTGGTGCTCAACTGCCCGCACAACGACCTGAACTATCTGGAGGACATCTGCCGCAAGTACCCGCGGGTCGCCTACGTCGCCGACGGAGCGTACTCGATGGGCGGCGCGGCGGCCCTCGACGGGCTGCTCGAACTCCAGGACCGCTACGGGCTGTTCCTCTACATCGACGACTCCCATTCGCTGTCCATCATGGGCGAGCGCGGCGAGGGCTTCGTCCGCTCGCGGCTGGAGATGAACCCGTTGACGGTCATCGTCGCCAGCCTCGGCAAGGGCTTCGGCACCGGCGGCGGCATCGCCATGCTCGGCAACCGCGAGCAGTTCGAGTTCCTGCACCGGCACGCCGGTCCGGTCGGCTGGTCGCAGAACGTGGCACTGCCGCTGGTCGGCGCCTCGCTGGGCAGCGCGGCCGTCCACCGGTCCGCCGAACTCACCGAACTCCAGGCGAAGCTGAACCGCAACATCGACCTCTTCGACAAGCTGCTGCCGACCACCTTCGCGGGCAACGGCCTGCCGGTTCGGCGGGTGGATGTCGGGGACGCCGAGCGTGCGGTCAAGCTCTCCGCCCAGCTCTTCGAACGCGGCTTCTACAGCTCGGCGGTGTTCTTCCCGATCGTTCCCAAGGGCGAGGCGGGTCTGCGGCTGATGATGCGCGCCGACATGGACGAGCGGCTGATCACCGAGTTCGCCGGCCACGTCAGGGAGCTCACCTCCGACCTCTGATCCCTGCCTCCTGACGCCAGACACCAGACGCCAGGCACCTGACGCCAGACACCTGATCGCCCACCGCCGGACTCCGACCCCTGGGGAGCAACGCGCCATGCCCGAAGCCGAATCCGCGTCCGCGCTCACGCCCGACCCCGAACCCGCCGGCTACCGGCGGATCGGCGAGCGGCACTACCGCGAGGTGGTCGGCCGCTACTACGAGGAGTTCACCGTCGGCGATGTCATCGAGCACCGCCCGGGGCGGACCGTCACCGAGCTGGACAACGTGCTGATGAGCATGCTGAGCATGAACGACGCCCCGCTGCACATCGACGCCGCGTACAGCCAACACACCCCCTGGGGGCGGCCGATCGTCTCCAGCCTGGTGACGCTCAGCATCGTCGGCGGGATGACGGCCCGCTCCACCAGCGGGCGGACCATCGCCAACCTCGGCTGGGAGAACATCCGGATGACCCACCCGGTGTTCACGGGCGACACCCTGTACGCACAGACCGAGACGCTCGCCAAGCGGCTCTCCAAGAGCCGTACCGGACAGGGCATCGTCACGTGCCGAACCACCGGGACGAAGTCCACCGGCGAGGTCGTGGTGGTCTTCGAGCGCAGCTTCCTCGTCCCGCTGCGCGGCCACGGGCTGGACGACGCCGCCGGATACTGAACCCGCTTGCCGAACCCGGTTGCCGAGCAACGGAAACCGGACGTCGGACATCAGCCATCGGGCCCCGGGCGCTGCTGCGCTCGGGGCCGATGCCTCAGCCCTCCCGGTGGACGTCGATCAGCACCTTTCCCATCGTCTGCCGTGCGGCCAGGGCCCGGTGCGCGCCCCCCACGCCGGAGAGCGGGACGATCCGGTCGATCCGCGCCGTCAGCCGGCCCCGCCCGGCCAGCCGGAACAACTGCTCGACGACGCCCGAGAAGAGCACCCGGTCGTCCAGCACATGCTGCAGCCAGAAGCCGAGCACGCCCGCCGAGCGCTCCGCCAGCTCGTCCACCGCGAAGGCCTCCTCCGGTCCGCCTCGGGCGCCGACGCAGAGCAGCCGGCCGAACGGCGCCAGCGCCGCCAGCCCGTCCCGCAGCCCCCGGCCGCCCGCCGAGTCCACGAACAGGTCGACTCCGCCCGACTCGGCCAGCAGCTCGGCCAGTTCGGGTGCGGCGGGGTCGAACACCGCGTCCGCTCCCAGCGAGCGGACGAACTCCCGCTTGGCCGGTGTCGAGGCCAGCCCCAGCACGCGTCCGGCCCCCAGCTCCCGGGCCAGCTGCACCGCCAGGTGCCCGACACCGCCCGCCGCCGCCGTCACCGCGACACACTCACCCGGCCGCAGCCGCCCGAGCAGGGCCAGGGCGGCGTACGCCGTCGCGCCCTGCTCCAGCAGCGCCAGCGCCTGCTCGTCGCCGACCTCGTCCGGCACCTCCACGGTGAACGACCGCTCCGCGCACGCCACCTGGGCATAGCCGCCGCCGGTCCGGAGCAGTGCGGCGACCCGCCGTCCGTCGCCGCGGCGGCGCCCGATCACGTCCGCGCCGAGCACCGCGGGCAACGGGAACCTCGCGTACCCGCCCGTACGGCAGTGCAGGTCCGCGTAGTTGACCCCGGCCAGGGCGACGTCGATCAGCACCTGGCCGGGCCCGGCCGCCGGTTCGGGTACGGTCTCGGCACGGAACTCCTCCGGCCCGCCGTACCTCCGGATCACCGCCGCCCGGATGCCCGACGGCCCGAGGCCCGAAGGCCCGGCGCCCGAAGGCCCGTCCGGGGCCTCCGTCACCGCGGGAAGATTTCGGTCAGCCGACGTTCCGCGGCCCGGGCCGCCTCGGCGTCCTCGGCGATCACGCAGTACATCACCGAGCCGTCGGCCGGGGCGAAGTCACAGCTGAACACCACGCCGGTCCGGGTCTGCGGATCGAAGGCCAGCCCGGCCCGCTCCAGCGCCTCGACCGCCTCCGGGAACGACGGCACCCGCAGGCCCGCGAGCTCCAGGATCACCCGGGCGGAACGGTGATCGGCGCCGACCAGGCGGGCGAACAACGCGTCGTGCAGATGCGTCGAACCGGTGAGACGCCCATTGGTCTCGCTGAAGTACAACTCGCCCTTGGGGGTCAGGATCGCGTCCGCACTGACCGTGCCCCGGTAGCCGAGCACCCGCAGCGACTCGCACAACCGGGAGGCCTGGTGGACGAGTTCGGCCCGCACCCCGGCGTCAGGGGTGACCGGCGGGGTGATCTCGCCGACCACCACCGGGTCCATCACCATCTCACCGCACCCGGACAGCACCGACCCGTGGTCCCCGATCACGAACTCCGCGTACACCGGCACCGCGTCCGTGAAGTACCGCTCCACCACGACCCGTTGGCCACGCCCGCCGGTCAGCCAGGTCCAGCGCTCGGCGACGTACCCGGCGACGGCGGCGCGGTCCGCCAGCGACACGACCCGCTGGGCGCCCAGCGGGGTGACGTCCTCGTCCCGGGCGAGGACCTCATTGCCGAACCCGCCGGCCTGGTACTCGACCTTCATCATCACGCTGTGGCCCTGCTCCAGCAGGCCGTTGACCGCCGCCTCCACCTGCTGCGGCGAGGTGGCGACCGTCCCCGGCGGGATCGGCACCCCGGCCCCGGCGGCCAGCGCCCGGAACACCGCCTTGCTGTTGACCAGCGCGTTGCCGCCCTGCGCGGCGAAGGCGTGGCCCGGGACGGCGTGCTCGGCCCCGAGCGCGGCCGCCAGGTCCACCACGGCCGCGTTGGGCGAGATCGCCAGCACCCGCTCCACCGGCCGGCCGGCCAGCGCCCGGCGCAGCTCCTCGCGGAAGCCCGGATCGGCCAGCCGGTCCGGGGTGATGATGTCCGCGCCCTCCACGCCCGGCGGCGGTACCACGAAGGTCAGGCTCTCGGCCCGGGTACCGGTCAGCCCGGTGACATACCCGAGGTAGACCGGGTCGGGCCCCCAGGGCAGCACCAGGACGTCGCCGTCCTCGGCGAACCAGAGCATGCGCTGGGCCCCGCAGCCGGCGAACAGCCGCTCCAGCGGCGTCATCCCGGTGAGGTCCCCGACCATCTCCTCGGTGCGGTTGTTTCCGATACAGAGCGTCGTCATCTGCTGAACTCTCCCGGCGTTCGACGGAACCGCGGCACCGATGACGCGACACCGGTGGCACGGAACCCGTGAGGCGGAACTGGTGAGGCGTGCGCTTCAGATGTAGCGCACCGGGGTTGTTCGGGTTCGGCGCTCGGTCATTGAACAAAAACGCTGAACAACCCGGTGGGGGCACTCACCCGTCACCGCCCCCTCAGCGCCGGTAGCCGCGCTGCGGATCCCGCTCCTCCGCGTCCTCGTACGACAGGAACCAGCCCTCCGGATGCGTCGCCGCCAGCAGCAGCTCGGTGCGCTGCTCGGCGTTCAGCTCCGGATCGCCGTCGTCCGGGCCGAAGACACCGAACAGCTCGTCGTGGCAGCCCTCCCAGTCGTAGTCGTACAGGTCGGCCGGCAGGTCGCCCATCATGTCGGCGACCGACTCGGGCTGTGCGCCGAGCAGCGCGCGGGCGTCCACCAGGGCCATCCGCAGCGCGATCTCCTCGGCCAGGCAGCGCGGCAGCGGCCACTCGCCGAGCGCGAGGTCGTCGGCGAGGTCGTCGAAGGCCCGGGCCATCGCCCGGCGCCAGCCCCGGTGGAGGCGCCAGGTGCGCTGCGGCAGACGGCCGAAGACCGTCCAGTCGGCCTCGTCGCCATCGGTGACCGGTTCGTCCTCGTGCTCGTCGAGGTCGTCGTAGGCGGCGTCCGCCAGTCCCAGCAGTTGGGCGTGGAGCAGGCAGGCCGTCCGAGGGGTGAGCGTCCAGTCCCCCGCCCCGCCGCCACCGTCCTCCTCGTCGCCGTCCAGCGGGAACAGTTCGGCGAAGTCCGGCGCGAAGTCCTCGGTGACGCTGATCTCCAGCGTGCCGCCGAGCGCCTCGACGCCCGGGATCGCGGCCACCAGCCGGTCCGGGTGCAGCAGCGCGCCGAGCGCCGCGTTGGCGTCCTCGGCCACCTCGCGCAGCAGTTCGCGGCGCTGGCCGGCCGGGTCGATGCCGTCGAAGTCCAGTTCCTCCACGGCCGCGATCGCGGCCGCGCGCAGCGCCGGCCAGTCGGTGATCCGCAGGCCCAGCACCACCGTCGCCTCGATCTCCGGCGCGCCGGAGTCCTCCGCCGCGCCCGGCCCCTGTGGATGATCGCTTCGCTCGCCCATGGGGCTACGGTACGGCCTTTCGGCCGCCCGATCACCGGTCCGTCCCAGCTTCTCGACGCCTTCTCCGCCGGATTCGGGCCGGGCCTCTGTCGTCCGGCCGTGTGCGGACCGGCAGGATGGGCCCATGGCAAACATCGACGAATACGGCGGCGGGCAGGGCCCGAACGCCCAGGTCCTGGTAGTGACCACCAATGACATTCCCGGATACCGGGTCGATCATGTGATCGGCGAGGTCTTCGGACTGACCGTGCGCAGCCGGCACATCGGCAGCCAGATCGGCGCCTCGCTGAAGTCGCTGGTCGGCGGCGAGCTGAAGGGTCTGACCAAAACCCTGGTGGAGAGCCGCAACGAGGCGATGCAGCGACTGGTCGAGCAGACCAAGGCGCGCGGCGGCAACGCGGTGCTGATGATGCGATTCGACGTCACCGAGGCCGCGGACATCGGTACCGAGATCTGCGCGTACGGCACCGCCGTGGTGATCTCGCCCGCCGCCTGAGCCGGGCGCGGAACCCCGCCGGGAACACCTGCCGCACCGTCGATGTTTCACCGGCGTGACTGTTTACGGTGCAACATCTCGGGCCGCTGACGGTGAACACCCGGAGCGGCTCACGGCCGTCGACCGAGAGGTGGGCACCGACCTGCGGGTGGACGTCGTGGTGGTGGGCGCCGGGCAGGCGGGCCTGTCCGCCGCCTACCACCTGGGCCGCCGCGGCTTCGCCCCCTACCGGGCGGACGCCGACGGCGGCTTCGTCGTGCTCGACGCCGACGCCGCACCCGGCGGGGCCTGGGCGCACCGCTCCCCGTCCCTGCGGATGGCCACCGTGCACGGTTTCCACGACCTCCCGGACTTCGAACTGCCCGTGCCCGATCCGGACGCCCCCGCCCGTGAGGTGGTGCCGGGGTACTTCGCGGCGTACGAGGCCAGGCACGCGCTCCCCGTGGTGCGCCCGGTCACCGTACGGGCGGTGCGCTCGGAGTCCGAGCGGCCGGACTCCCGGCTGCTCGTCGGGACCGACTCCGGCACCTGGTCCACCCGGGCTCTGATCAACGCCACCGGCACCTGGACCCGTCCGTTCCTGCCGCACTACCCGGGCCACTTCGCCGGCCGCCAGCTGCACTACGCCGAGTACCGGGGCCCGGAGGAGTTCGCCGGCCGGCGCGTCCTGGTGGTCGGCGGCGGCGCGTCCGCGATCCAGGTGCTGTCGGAGGTCGCGGCGGTCGGCGAGACGGTCTGGGTCACCCGGACCCCGCCGGTCTACCACGACGGCCCGTTCACCCCGGAGTTCGGCCGGGCGGTGGTCGCCCAGGTCGAGGAGCGGGTCCGCCAGGGCCTGCCGGTGCGCAGCGTGGTGAGCGTGACCGGCCTCGGCCCGTCGGTGGCCTACCGCCGTGCCGAGGCGCTGGGCGCGCTGCACCGCCGCCCGATGTTCGACCGCCTCACCGAGCACGGTGTCGCCTGGGGCGACGAGGAACTCCCGGTGGACGCCGTCATCTGGGCCACCGGTTTCCGCCCCGAGGTCGGCCACCTCGCCCCGCTCGGGCTGCGCTCCCCCGGCGGCGGGATCGCCCTCACCGGGACCCGCGCCACCGCCGACGCCCGCGTCCACCTCGTCGGCTACGGCCCCTCCGCGAGCACCATCGGCGCCAACCGGGCCGGGCGCTCCGCCGTCAACGACCTCGTCCGGCTGCTCGGCGAACCGGCGGCCGTCCTGGTCTGACGGGGCGGCGGCACCCGCGCGCTGATGCCGACCGGCCGGCATCAGCGCGCCCGCCACCGGAGGCCTCGCAGCACCCCCAGCGCCCAGCCCGCGGTCCGCGCCGCCCTGCCCGCCCTGCCGCCCCTACCGGTCGTAGTCGACCGTCACCCGGTCGGTCAGCGGGCGGGCCTGGCAGGTCAGGACATAGCCCGCCGCCAGTTCCTTCTCCTCCAGCGCGAAGTTGCGCCGCATCGCCACCTCGCCCTCGGTGACCAGAGCCCGGCAGGTGCCGCAGACCCCGCCCTTGCAGGCGAACGGCAGGTCGGGGCGCGTACGCTGGGCGCCGTCCAGGATGGACCGGTCCCGCGGGAGGGAGAGCGTGCTGCCGCGCCCGTCGAGCACGACGGTGACCTCGCTGTGCGCGCCACCGTCCGCCGGTGCCTCCTCGACGCGCTCGGCGACCGGCTCGTCCTCGGCGTGGAACAGCTCCTGGTGCACCTGTCCGGTGGGCACCCCCAGCCCGGCCAGCAGGTCCTTCGCCCCGGCGACCATCCCGAACGGGCCGCAGAGCCACCAGTGGCCCACCGTCTCGACGTCCACCAGCGCCTTCAGCAGCGCCTCGACCCGCTCCGGGTCCAGCCGGCCGCTGAGCAGCTCGGCGTCCCTGCTCTCCCGGGAGAGCACGTGCACCAGCTGGAACCGGCCGAGGTGGCGGTCCTTCAGATCGGCCAGCTCGTCGGCGAACATCACGGTGTCGCTGCGCCGGTTTCCGTAGAACAGGGTGACGGTGGAGACGCGGTCGGCGGCCAGCACGGAGGCGGCGATGGAGAGCATCGGCGTGATACCGGAGCCCGCCGCCAGCAGGACATGGTCGGCGGGGACGCCCAGCTCCGGGGTGAAGAGCCCGGTCGGCGTCAGCACCTCGACCTCCTCGCCCGGCCGGGCCTCCCGCACCAGCCACTGGGAGAACAGCCCGCCGGGCACCTCGCGCACGGCGATCCGCAGCGGGCCGCCGACAGGGGCGCAGATCGAGTACGAGCGGCGCTCGTCGACGCCGTCCACCTCCCGGCGCAGCGTCAGCGTCTGCCCCGGCCGGAACGCGAACTCCTCGGCGAGCCCGTGCGGCACCGCGAAGGTCACGGCGACGGCGTCCTCGCAGAGCCGCTCCACCAGGGCGATCCGCAGCCGGTGGAAGGTCGGGCGACGGGCGGGACGGGCGGCCATTCAGATCTCCTTGACGCGTTCGAAGGGCTCCCGGCAGCCGCGGCAGCGCCAGAGCGCCTTGCAGGCGGTGGAACCGAAGCGGGACAGCTCCTCGGTGTCGGCGCAGCCGCAGAGCGGGCAGGTGACAGCGGGCACGGGCGGGGCGGCCGGCCTGGCCTCGTGACCGCCGCGATCCCCGTGATCCTCACGATCCCCGTGACCGCCATGGCCGCCGGATGCGACGGGGGCGCCGGGACCGCTGTCCAGGAACCGGGTCGGGCCGAGACCCAGCAGCCCCGGGGCGGCGGGGCCGGGCGGGGCGATGCCCGCCTCCGCCAGCTTGCGGCGGCCCTCGGCGGTGATCAGGTCGGTGGACCACGGCGGGTCCAGCCGGAGCCGGACCCGGACGTCCGGATAGCCGGCCGCGCGCAGCCGCCGGTCCACGTCGGCGGCCATTTCGGCGACGGCCGGACAACCCGAGTAGGTCGGGGTCAGCCAGGCGGTCACCGCGCCGCCCTCCTCGGCGACCTCGACCTCGGCCAGCACACCGAGGTCGGCGAGGGTGAGCATGGGCAGCTCCGGGTCCGGGACGGCCGCCGCGACCTCCCAGGCGCCGGTGCGCGCGGTCGTCACCATGTCGCCCCCGGGTGCGCGCGGGCCACCACCTGGAACTCGGCCAGCAGGGGGCCCAGCGCCTCGGTGTGCACACCGTCCCGGCCGGCCCGGCCACCGACCGTGGCCAGCGCCGGCACCTCCGGCACGGTCAGCCCGGCCTCGGCGAGCACGGCGGCGAGCGAGCCCAGCACCGGCTCGCGCAGCAGCGCCGGGTCCACCCCGGCCCGCAGCTCCACCGGGTGGGCGGTGAACAGCTCCTCCACCAGCGGCCAGACGGCGTCCAGACCGGCCTGCATCCGGGCCGACGAGTACGGCGTGCCGTCGCCGAGCCGCAGCGTCCAGGCGGTGGCGTACTCGCGGTGGTAGGCCAGCTCCTTGACGCTCCGGGCGGCGACCGCCGCCAGTACCGGATCGGCGTGCCCGGCCAGCGCCTCGTACAGCGCGCCGCGCGCGGTGGCGAAGACCAGCAGCCGGGCGATCGAGTACGCGAAGTCCCCGTTCGGCGCCTCGACCAGGCGGACGTTGCGGAACTCGTGCTCCTCGCGCCAGTACGCCAGGTCGTCCTCGGTGCGCCCGGTGCCGTCGGCCTGGCCGGCCCGGGTGAGCAGCTGGCGGGCCTGGCCGAGCAGATCGAGGCCGAGGTTGGCGAGCGCCACCTCCTCCTCCAGCTCGGGCGCCCGGGTGCACCACTCGATCAGCCGCTGGGCGAGCACCAGGGCGTCGTCGCCCAGCATCAGGCAGTAGGCGGCGAGGTCGGCACCGTCCAGGCCGGCCGGTACGGCGGTGTCCACGCCGAGCAGCGGGTCGGCGAAGCCCGTCCCGTACGCCCAGCGGCCCTCGCCCTCGGGCTCGGGGGACGCCTCGGCGAGGCTCAGGTAGACGTGGTCGTCGGTCATCGTGCGTGCTCCCCGTCAGATGTGCGGGACATCCTCGGGGATGTCGTAGAAGGTCGGGTGGCGGTAGACCTTGTCGCCGCTGGGGTCGAAGAAGGCGTCGCGCTCGTCTGGGGTGGAGGCGGTGATCGCGTCCGAGCGGACCACCCAGAGGCTGACGCCCTCGTTGCGGCGGGTGTAGAGGTCGCGGGCGGCGAGCAGCGCCATCCGCTCGTCGGAGGCGTGCAGCGAGCCGACGTGGACGTGGTTCAGGCCGCGCCGGGGGCGCACGAACACCTCGTACAGGGGCCAGCCGGCCTTGGACTCGGTCACTTTCCGTTCTCCTGTTCCGCTTCGGCTTGCGCCTGGTTCGCCTGCTGTTCGGGGCGACGGCCTTCGGATCCGTCGGCTGCGGATCTCGGGTGCCCCGCGGATCGGTGCCCCACGGGCCGGTCCTCCGCAGGTCGGTCCCCAGCCGATCGATGCTCCGCCCGTCGCTTCTCCGCGTAGGCGACCGCCGCCTCCCGGACCCAGGCGCCGTCCTCGTGGGCGGCCCGGCGGCGGTCGATCCGCTGGGCGTTGCACGGGCCCTGGCCCTGGATGACCCGGGTCAGCTCCGACCAGTCCGGCTCACCGAAGTCCCAGCCGCCGCGCTGCTCGTTCCAGCTCAGCGCGGGGTCGGGGAGGGTGACGCCGAGGTGCTGCGCCTGCGGGACGGTCATGTCGACGAAGCGCTGACGCAACTCGTCGTTGGTGTGCCGCTTGATCCGCCAGGCCATCGAGCGGGCGGTGTTCGGCGAGTCCGCGTCCGGGGGCCCGAACATCATCAGCGACGGCCACCACCAGCGGTCCACCGCGTCCTGGACCATCCGCCGCTGGGCGTCGGTACCGCGCATCAGGGTCATCAGCAGCTCGTAACCCTGGCGCTGGTGGAACGACTCCTCCTTGCAGACCCGGACCATGGCCCGCGCGTACGGGCCGTAGCTGCAACGGCAGAGCGGCACCTGGTTGCAGATCGCGGCGCCGTCGACCAGCCAGCCGATCACCCCGACGTCGGCGAAGGTGAGGGTCGGGTAGTTGAAGATCGAGGAGTACTTCTGGCGGCCCGAGACCAGCTTCTCGGTCAGCTCGGCCCGATCCACGCCGAGGGTCTCCGCGGCGGCGTAGAGGTAGAGGCCGTGGCCGGCCTCGTCCTGGGCCTTGGCCAGCAGGATGGCCTTGCGACGCAGCGACGGGGCACGGGTGAGCCAGTTGCCCTCCGGCTGCATGCCGATGATCTCGGAGTGCGCGTGCTGGGCGATCTGGCGGATCAGGGTCGCCCGGTAGGCATCGGGCATCCAGTCCCGGGGCTCGATCCGCTGCTCGGCGGCGATCACCGCCTCGAACCGGTCCTCCTGTGTCCGCGCGGAGACCGGTTCGGCCACCTCTGCTGTCATCACGGTCCCCTCTCGCGTGCACACGTCGGCTGTCGCGGGGCCTCACGGTTCCCGGGCCCGGCCACCGACTGACCGTTCGGTCGGTTCCATTGTGCGCGGCGAGGCGGCGGCCTGACAAGGGAGCCGGGCCGTCCGCGCCTCACGGGCGCGAACGCCGACGGTCGCGCCGGGGCGCGCGGCGCTGCTCAGGGGCGGCACCGGGCGGCGTCACCACTCGCGCCCCGGCCCTCCCGGTGCGGCTAGCGCAGGCCTTCCAGCCGCTCGGCGCGGGCGGCGCGCTTGGCGAAGACCTTCTCCTTGCGGTCCTCCACCTCACCCCCGACGAACCCGCCGGCCTCGGCGCCACCGTCCGCGCCCTGCTCGCCCCGCACCGACAGCGCGACGCCCGGCCCGGCACCCGTCCGGTGGCCGCCGTCACCCGACTGTTCCCGCTCCTCGACGACCGGACCGGCGACGACCAGGCAGGCGACGACCGGGTAGGCGACGACCGAATCGGCGCTGGGCGCGACGGCGATGCCCCGGCGGACGGTGAGCGGTCCGCCGAGGACGGGCCCCGATAGGCCCCGGACGAAGGGGGCCCGCCGCCCGGCCGAAGCCGAGGGGCGGGCCCCCTCCCGCCGCACGAAGCCGCTCAGCCCTCCGAGCGGTCCCGCAGGCGCGGCAGCGGAACCGCGAGGAGCGCCGTCAGCAGCGCGATCCGGGGAGCCAGCTGATCGATCCGGATGTGCTCGTGCCGGGCATGCGCCCCCGCGCCGACCGCACCGAACCCGTCCAGCGTCGGCAGACCGCGCGAACCGGGCAGGTTGGTGTCGCCCGCCCCGCCCGCCGGAGCGCCGTCGAGCTGCTGGCCGAGCACCGCCGCGAGCGAACGGACGTGCCGCAGCAGCGGATTGCCGGAGCGTTCGGGCCAGGCCGGCCGGCTGGACAGCACCTCCGTCCGGACCTTGGCCCCCGGGCGCTGGGCGGTCAGCCGGGCCAGGTTGTCGAGCGTGCGGCGCTGCGCCTCCATGGTGGCGAAGCGCAGGCCGAGTTCGGCCTCGGCCCGGCCGGCGATGACGTTCGCCCGGGTGCCGCCGCTGATCCGGCCGGCGTTCAGCTCGGTGCCGGGCTGACAGACGAGCCCGCGGACCGCGACGAGCTGGTCCACGAGTTCGTCCACCGCGGAGACGCCGTCGGCCGCGTCGTTCCCGGCGTGCGCCTCGCGACCGGTGACGGTGAGGCGCACCCGGGTGCTGCCCCGGCGGGCGGTCTTGAGCCGACCGTCCGGGTGGGGCGGTTCGAGCCCCAGGACGGCGGCCGCACCACGCAGTTGGCGTTCGACCAGGCGCTTGCCGTCCGGGCTGCCGACCTCCTCGTCGGAGACCACCACCAGGCGGACGGTGCGGTGCGGGCGCTGGCCGAGGTCGGCGAGCAGGGCGAACGCGCCTTCCAGAATGGCGAGTCCACCCTTCATGTCGACCACGCCGGGGCCGCTGAGCACGCCGTCCTGCTCGGTGACGGGCCAGTCGGCCAGGATGCCGGCCGGCCAGACGGTGTCATGGTGGCCGACCACGAGGAGGTGCGGCAGGCTTTCGTCCTGCCCGTCCCACTGCAGCACCAGGTGGTCCCCGGCGGGGCCGGACTCGCGGCGGGCGGTGGCGCCGGTGGACCGGAAGCCTGCGGACAACTCTTCGGCGAGGGCGTCGAGTCGGGGCGCGTCGCCACTGGGGGACTCGATCCGGGCGAGGTCCGCGCAGCGTCGGCGGACGGCTCCGGCCAGCGTGCGGGCGCGTGAGCTGATGGCCTGCGGAAGGCCCGGGAGGGCGGTGGTGAGGGCGGGTTGGGTGTCACCGTCGGTGGTCGCCGATGCGACAGCCGACGTGACAGCCGAGGTGGTCGCCGTGGCGGACGGTGCTCCGGTCAGCAGTGCTGCTGATGGCGGCGCGGTGGGTGGTGCGGTGGGTAGTGCGACGGCCGGCGCGGTGGCCGGTGCGGTGGCCGTCGCCGCCGATGGTGCGACTGCCGGACGGGAGACCGGACGAACGGCCTCCGTGGCAACTGCGGTGAGGGTGGCGGTAACAGCGGCGGCGGCGGCCATGGTGCCGGGGGCGGACGCGGGTGCGGGGTCGGTGGTCACGGTCGGCGCGCCGGGCGGCCGAACGGCTTGGGGACTCAACGCTCGCCTCCGCGGCCGCCGCCGGTATTCAGTGGCCGAACCGGCCGGCCGGACCAGCCCGGGTGCCCGGACCAGCCCGGTCGCACGGCCCCGGTCAGACGCACGGTCCGCCAGGACGGCCCGTCTGGCCCAAGTACGGTGGAACGGCTGGGCGGCATGCTTGGCATTGCGTCCTCCTCGCTCGATCCGGGGGCCCTGGTTGGCCCGGAGCCCCCGTGGACGGCGGCTTCGAAGCGGCGGGCGCAGCGACCGCACCGCCACAGGGAAGCCGAGATGTGAGCCTAGAAGAACCGTTCGGCTTCCTGCGAGGTGGCCCTGCTCCCAGCACGCCGGGGGGCCTGGCCCCGCCTCGGGCGCCCGTCGGAGAACGGCGGCAGGCGCACGGCGCGCGGGCCTGGATCGGCGCGCGAGCGCGGTCGCCGGATCGCGCCCATCTCCACCATGGACCCGGCGCCCGGGTTCGGCAGCACAAATCGCCAAGGCACGGCTTTTCCACGCCGGATGGGTGACAGCCGCTCAGCATTCGGTACCAGGCGGCGGTCCGTCGCCAGCCCCTCGGCGGGGGCGGAGGGAGGCGTGCTCGTGGTCCCTCCGGCGCCTGTGCCAGGGGTGGCGCGCGGACGGTCGGGCCCACCACCGTCACACCGGTTGCCGTCGGGGGCGGGCGGCGTCGGGGCGGTCACCGTCGGGTCAGTCGGCGCCGGATCAGTCGGCGCCCTCGACGAGCCCGGCGTCGCGGGCGAGCAGTGCGGCCTGGACACGGTTGCCGACGCCGAGCGCGGTGAGGATCCGGCTGATGTGGGCTTTGACGGTGCTCTCGCGCATTCCGAGCACGGAGGCGATCTCCGCGTTGGAGAGCCCGCAGGCGAGTTCGCCCAGCACCTCGGTCTCGCGCGGGGTGAGCGCGGCGACACGGCCGCGGGCGGCGACCGATCGTGGCGCACCGGCACGGTGGTAGCGGTCTATGAGGCGGCGAGCGGCGGCCGGGTGCAGCATGCCCTGGCCGTCGGCCACGATGTGGACCGCCCGGACGATCTCGGCGGGCGGGGTGTCCTTGAGCAGGAAGCCGTCGGCACCGGCGGCGAGCGCCTGGTACACGTACTCGTCGAGGTCGAAGGTGGTGAGCGCGATGACGCGCGGGCCCTCGGGCAGCTCGCGCAGTCGGCGGGTGGCGGCGATGCCGTCGAGTCTGGGCATCCGGATGTCCATCAGCGCGACGTCGATGCGTTGGCGGCGGGCCAACTCGACGGCCTGCAGCCCGTCGGCGGCCTCGGCGACCACGGTGAGTACCGGGTCCTGGGTAAGCAGGTCGACGAGGCCGAGCCGGACCAGCGCGTCGTCGTCGACCACCATGGTGCGGATCATGCGGGTTCCCTCGGTGGCTGCGGGTGCGACGTGACGTGCGGGTAGGGCGTGGGCTGCGGGTAGGGCATGGGCTGCGGGTACGGGGGCGGTGCCGGCTTCCGGACGGATGCGGGCGGGCGCCTCGGTGACGGAAGTTGGGCGGCGAGGCGGAAGCCACCGTGGCCGTCGGGGCCCGCATCGAGGTATCCGCCCAGCGCGCCGACCCGTTCGGTGAGCCCGACCAGCCCGTATCCACCGCCGGTACAGGCTCCCGACGGTGCCGGTTCGCCCGGGCCGTTGCGCACCTCGACGCTGGTCGCCGGGGCACCGTACCGGACGCGGACCGTCACTGGTGCGGCGTGTGCGTACTTGCGGGCGTTGGTCAGTGCCTCCTGCACCACTCGGTGAACGGCCAGGCGGTGGGTGGTGGGGATGCTCTCGGGATCGCCGACGAGGGCGAGTTCGACCGTCTGTCCGGCCTCCCTGGCCTCGCCGACGAGTTCGGTGAGGTCGCGCAGCGCCGGTGCCGGTACGCGGACGGGTCGTGACCCCCCGGCCTCGCCAGGGCCCACGGGCGGGGACGCGGAGAGCGACGGGGACGGGCGAGGGGGCACAGGTCGCACGGCGACGACCGCCGAGACCCAGTCGCCCGTACGATCCCCCGCGTCCCCGGTGCCCCCGGTGTCGTGGACGTCTCCGGCGTACTTGGGGTACTCGGTGTCTCCGGGGCCGGCCGGGGACCGCGGTTCGGCCCGGAGCGCACCGAGGACGTCACGCAGGTCGTCGAGCGAGCGGGCGGCCGTCGTCCGCAGGAGTTCCAGCCGGTGCGCGAGCCGGGCGGGGTCGTCGGCGACCGTCCCGGCCTGGGCCTGGTCCCGGAGGACCCCGGCATGCAGCACGAGCAGACTGAGGCGGTGCGCCAGTACGTCGTGCATCTCCCGTGCGATCCGGGATCGTTCCGCGGACCGGGCCTGTTCGGCGCGGAGCTCGCGTTCACGACGCAGCACGTCGACCTGGTCGTGCAAGGTCTGGATCAGGACGCGGCGGCCGTGCAGCCAGAGACCGAGGGAGAGGGCGGCGGCCTCGACGAGAAGTTGTGAGCCGGTGGTGCCCACCCAGTCGATGACCGAGTCGGCGCGGGCGGCGCTGACCAGGGCGATGACGACGCCGCCCACCATGGCGAGGCCCAAGCGGCCGGTGGAGGCGAGGTTGTAGACGCTGAACAGGCCGGGGAGGGCGCGATTGAGCACACCTGCGGTGAGGATGGGGAGGACCGCGGAGGCGACTGGGTAACGGCGGACGAGGAGGAGGGAGAGGGAGGCGAGGGCGGCTACGACGGTACGCAGGAAGCGGTAGGAGTCCTCGGTGCTCGTCCAGTGGACGACGGTTTCTTCGGCGGTCAGGGTGAGGACGGCCAGCAGGAACAGCGTCTCGATCCACCAACGGTGGCCGGGTGCGTACCAGCCGAGCAGAGCGCGGCGCACGAACGACCGTTCATCCGGGTCACGCGGGACGGGCACGTGGCCCGGGTATGCCTGGCGCGGCGTTTGCGGCTGATACGGCGGTTGGCCCGGGTGGTCCGGGTGGTCGGCTCGGCCTGTGCTCAATCGGTCTCCTCCCTTCGGTCTGGCCCGATGCTACGGTCGGTTCCCAAGGCGGCGCCCCCTACCTTCGGCCAGCGGTGTCCTCGACTTTCGTCGGGGGTCGTCGCCACTCGTCGGCCGATTCGCGTGGGGCCAGGCGCTTCTAGCTTCGATGGTATGACGACAGATCAGCCCCGCCCCGCCCCGTACGCCCGCTCTTCGTTCGCCGCCCCGGGTCGGACCGGCGGCGACCTTCTGCTCTTCCTCCGCGAGGCGCTGCGCACGTTCCACAGCACGGGCGCGCTGGCGCCGAGCGGGGCGGACCTGGTGAACGCCCTGGTGGTCCCGGTGACCAGCCGCCCCGATCGGCCGCTCTCGGTGCTGGAGGTCGGCGCCGGGACGGGGGTCGTGACCCGGCGGCTGGCCGAAGTGCTGCGCCCGGGCGACCGGCTGCACGTCGTCGAGGCGAACCCCCGCTTCGCCGAGCGGCTGCGGGAGGATCCGGAGCTGGTCCGGCGGGGGCCGGGGATCGACCTGCGGCTGTCCGCCTGCCGGGTGGAGGAACTGCCGGAGTGCCGGCCGCCGGCGCCGGACGGGGGCGGGCCCGCGGGTGAGCGGTACGACGTGATCGTCTCGGGGCTGCCGTTCACCAACTTCGAGCCGGCGCAGGTGCGGCACGTGCTGGACCTCTATCTGCGGCTGCTGGTGCCCGGCGGCGAGCTGACGTACTTCGGGTATCTGGGTACCACTACGGCCCGGACGCTGACCTCCGGGCCTCGGCGCGGGGCGCGGCACCGGGCGGTGGTGCGGCTGCTGCGGCGGTTCGAGGAGGTGTACGGACTGGGGAACCGGACGGCCTGGCGCAACCTGCCGCCGGCCCGGGCCCATCTGCTGCGGGCGCCGGGCGGCGAGCGGCGGATGTCAGACGACAGGTGACGGGCGGCGGGTCACTGGCGGCGGGTAACAGATGACAGAAAACAGAAAACGGATAACAGATATTGAAATCTGTTACCTGTCGTGCCACAGTTGAACCCAGCCCGCCATCCCCGCCCTACGCGCCACCGACCCGCAGGAGCACCCGATGTCCGCCACTTCCCGAATCCCCCGGCGCACCCTCGGCACCACCGGCCCCAGCACGTCCGCCATCGGCTTGGGCTGCATGGGCATGTCAGGCCTCTACGGCCCGGCCGACGAGAGCGAAAGCGTCGCCACCATCCACGCCGCACTCGACGCGGGCGTCACCCTGCTCGACACGGGTGACTTCTACGGCATGGGCCACAACGAGCTGCTGATCCACGACGCGCTGCGCGGCCGCGACCGTGAGGGCGTCCAGATCAGCGTGAAGTTCGGCGCCCAGCGCGGCCCCGACGGCCAGTGGCTCGGCTACGACGCCAGCCCGGCCGCCGCCAAGACCGCCCTCGCCTACACCCTGCGCCGCCTGCGCACCGACTACGTCGACGTCTACCGCCCGGCCCGACTGGACCCGAACGTTCCCGTCGAGGAAACCGTCGGCGCGATCGCCGACCTGGTGAAGGCCGGCTACGTCCGCCACATCGGGCTCTCCGAGGTCGGCGCCGACACCCTGCGCCGCGCCGCCGCCGTCCACCCGATCAGCGATCTGCAGATCGAGTACTCGCTGCTCTCGCGCACCATCGAGGCCGAGATCCTGCCCGCCGCCCGCGAGTTGGGCATCGGCGTCACCGCGTACGGTGTGCTCTCGCGCGGCCTGCTCAGCGGCCACTGGAACAACGACCGCGTCCTGGCCGGCACCGACTTCCGCGGCCACAGCCCGCGCTTCCAGGGCGACAACCTCGCCCACAACCTCGCGCTGGTCGAGGCCCTGCGGGCGGTCGCCACCGAGAAGGGCGCCGGCGTGGCACAGGTCGCGATCGCGTGGGTCGCCTCGCGCGGCGAGGACATCGTCCCGCTGGTCGGCGCCCGCAGCCGCGACCGCCTCACCGAGGCACTCGGCGCACTGGACATCACCCTCACCGCCGCCGACCTCGCCGCCATCGAGGCCGCGGTGCCCGCCGGATCCGCCGCCGGGGACAGGTACGCTGCCGCTCAGATGGCCCATCTCGACAGCGAGCGCTGACCGGCGTCCCCGCCGCTACCGGTTCGCCGCCGAGCCCGGGCCGTCCGACCGCCTTTGCCCGCCAGCCAGCAGCACCGTCCGCCGCCCCGATGGCGGACGCACCACCCGTAAGGACGTACCTCCCGTGACCACGGACAGCGCACTCACCCCCGAGCAGATCCTGAGCGCGACGGAGGACGTCCTCAGGCGGTTCGGCTCGGCCAAGGCCACCGTCTCGGACGTCGCCCGTGCCCTCGGCGTCAGCCACAGCAGCGTCTACCGCCACTTCCCGAGCAAGGCGGCGCTGCGAGAGGCTGTCACCCAGCGCTGGCTCGACCAGGCGCACAACAACCTCGCGTCCATCGCCATCGAGCCCGGCCCTGCCGCCGAGCGCCTGCACCGCTGGCTGGCAACGCTGTTCGCCACCAAGCGGAAGAAGGCGGTCGACGACCCGGAGCTGTTCGCCACCTACATGAAGCGGTCCGCCGAGACCAGCGACACCGTCGAGGCCCACATCGAGACCCTGGTCGGCCAGATCGCCCAGATCGTCCAGGACGGCATCGAGACCGAGGAGTTCAGGCTCACCCACGTCGGGTCGGTCTCGCGGGCCGTCTTCGATGCGACCGCGCACTTCCACGACCCCGCGTACGCCGCCGAGTGGTCCGACCCGAAGGCCCAGGAGCGCTTCGAGGCCCTCTGGGCCCTGCTCCTCGCCGGCCTCCTCGCCAAGCGCTGACCGTATGGGCCCCCGTCACGACGGGGGCCCATACCCGACCGCGGGCGCACAACCGCCCTCCCGTCACTCCCGCACGCGATTCGACCTCCTCGACGGCACTCGCGAGGCGCCCCCGTCGGCCCCGTCCAGGAAATTCGCTCGCCCGTCCGCGCCGCGGCCCGGCAGACTGCGGCACTCGGTCGATCTCACCTGGAGGATGACATGCGTGCCACCGGCCCCGCCCTGGACAGTCTGCAGGGGCTCGCGCTCGGCGATGCCTTCGGTGACCGCTGGTTCTCCGTGCCCGTCAGCGAGGCGCCCGCCGCGCTGGCCGCCCGGCTGACCCGCCCGGGCCCCTGGCACTGGACGGACGACACCGCGATGGCACTCGTCGTGCTCCGCCACCTGATCGCGTACGGCGAGATCCAGCAGGACGCTCTGGCAGGGGAGTTCGCCGAGGAGTACGTCACCGCTTACAACCGCAAGTACGGCCCGTCGATGCACCGTGTGCTGCGCGAGATCGACCTCGGCGGCGACTGGCGGGCCGTGACCTCCCGGCAGTTCGATGGCCAGGGGTCTTACGGGAACGGCGCGGCGATGCGGGTCGCCCCGCTCGGCGCCTGGTTCGCCGACGACCTCGACGCCGTCGCGCGCCAGGCCGAACTCCAGGCGCTCACCACACACTTCCACCCGGAGGCGGTGACCGGCGCGGTCGCCGTCGCGCTGGCGGCGGCGTTCGCCACCCGCAGCCGCGGCCAGGACCCGCCCGGCCGGGCCGAATTGCTGGTGGAGGTCGCCGGCCGACTGCCCGACAGCGACATCCGCTCCGGCCTGCGGATCGCCGCCCGCCTCCCCGAGCACAGCTCCGTCCGGCACGCGGCGAACGTCCTCGGCTCGGGCTTCCGCATCTCCGCCCCGGACACCGTGCCGTTCGCCCTCTGGTCCGCCGCAGGGCAGTTGGACTCACTGCCCGAGGCCATCTGGCGGACGCTGGAGGGCTGGGGCGACATGGACACCACCTCCGCCATCGCCGCCGGGGTGGTCGCCGCCCGCACCGGACTCGCCGAGGTCCCCGCCGAGTGGCTGGCCACCCGCGAGGACCTGCCCGCGTGGGTCACCGAGGCCTCGCCGACAGCCTGGGCGGCGACCCGGGCGGCGGAGCCGGAAGCGGGAACAGGCCCCGCGGCCGGCCCCGTTCCCGGTCAGCGGCGGGAGTTGCCGAAGATGAGGCGGTAGGCGATCAGCAGTACCAGCGCGCCGCCGATCGCCGAGACCCAGGTGGCCAGGTCGAAGAACTGCGCGGTCACCGACCGGTGCAGGAACCGCGAGGAGATCCAGCCCCCGACGAAGGACCCGGCGATGCCGATCAAGGTGGTCACCACCAGGCCGCCCGGGTCCTTCCCCGGCAACAGCAACTTGGCCAGAGCCCCGGCCACCAGGCCCAGCACGATCCACGCGACGATGCCCATGTGTCCTCCCATCCTCCAGTACGGCGGCCCCAACCGGGCCGCCCTGCCTCGAAGGACGCCCCCGACCACCCCTCCGGTTCCACCCCCGGAGGCGTGGCACTCCGGGCCGCCCCACCCTTCCCCGCCATACTGCCGCCATGCACATCCTGATCGCCACCGCCGGTTCCCGGGGCAACGTGGCCCCCTTCACCGGGCTCGGCGCCCGCCTCCACGCGGCCGGCCATCAGGTGGCCGTCGCCACCCACACGGCCTTCGCCGACTCCGTACGGGCGGCCGGCCTGGAGTTCCGCCCCCTCCCGATCGACCCGCGCGCCGTCCTCGCCTCCGCCGGGGGCCGACGCCTCCTCCAGGCCGGCGCGGGCCCCCGCGCACTCATCCAACTCCTGCACCCGAGCCGATCGTTCATGCCAGCCCTCGGGGAGGAATCGCCGAGGCCACCACCCAGGGCGCCGATCTCCTGCTCACCACCGGCACCACGGCCGCCCTCGGCCAGGTCGCCGCCGAGGCCGCCGGCATTCCCTGCATCGCCCTCCGCCTCCAGCCCCTCTCCCCCACCCGGGAGTTCGCACCATCCGTCACCGGTACCCGCTCACTCGGCCGCACCGGGAACCTGCTCGCCGGCCACGCCGTCCAGGCCGCCACCGACCGCCTCTTCGCTCCCGCCGTCCGCCATCTGCGCCGCCGGCTCGGCCTGCCCCGCCACGGCACCGCGCGCACCCAGCACACCCAGCCCGTCCTGCACGGCTTCTCATCCACCGTCATTCCCCGGCCCGCCGACTGGCACCCCGGCCTCGACGTCGCCGGCTACTGGTGGCCCCACCCCGACCCCACGTGGCAACCCCCGCCCCGCCTGGCCGACTTCCTCGCCGCCTGTCTTCGTCGGCTTCGGCAGCCTGGTCGTCCCCGATCCCGACCGCCTCACCGCCACCGTCCTGGCCGCCCTGCGTGCCGCCCGGGTCCGGGCCGTCGTCCAGTCCGGCTGGAGCGGCCTCACCGCACCCGACAGCGACGACGTCCTCACCATCGACGACACCCCGCACCACTGGCTCCTCCCCCGCACGGCCGCCGTCATCCACCACGCCGGCGCCGGCACCACCGCCGCCGCCCTCCGCGCCGGTACCCCCACCATCCCCGTCCCCGCCCAACTCGACGCCCCCTTCTGGTCCGCCCGCCTCACCCGCCTCGGCGTCACCCCCGGCCCCGTCCCCCTGAAGACCCTCACCCCCGCCCGCCTCGCCGCCGCCATCCGCCGGACCCTCGACACCCCGCAGTACCACCAGCACGCCCAGGTCATCGCCACCACCCTGGCCAAGGAGGACGGCACCACCAAGGTCCTCGCCACCATCGACCGGTTGGCCGACTGACCTCTGACGCCCACCACCATCCGCTCGATTGACACCCTTTAACCGACTATGACCCCAATGCCCAGTTCCCAACAAGTTGCAGAAAACCGCCCCGCCCCCCGATAAACTCGCACGTCACGAAGACTGCTCCCCGCCCGCGCGGGGCTGGTCCCGGTGCGATCTCCGAGCGGATCGATGCCACTCACCCGCACGGGCCGACCCCGGGGCGCGGGCGGTGTACCCGTAGGCGTCGGCGCCGGGCGTCCGGAGTCTCCAAGTACTGGTGGCGTAGCAGGAGATCAGACCGACGGCCCGGATCGGACAGATATCGGTACCCGTAGCCATTGCCGAAACCCCAGCGAGCCTCAACCAGTCGATTTCTCTCAGCTCCGGACTTCAAACCACGTCCTCCAACATCGTCTGCGTTCAATCATCCCGTGATCGAACGGGCCTCCGGACTGCCCCTCGTCGGCGCGCGGCTCTCGCCTGCGGCGCGGCTGGTGTGGGCGAAGCACGACGAGAAGACGCAGGCGTGGCTGCCGTTGTGGCGGCATCTGGCGGACAGTGCGGCGGTCACGCGGCTGCTGTGGGACGAGTGGGTGCCCGCGAATGTACGGGGGCTGTTGGCGGAGGCAGTCGGGGGGAAGGACGAGGACGCCCGGGCGCTGGCCGTGTGGCTGGCGGCGACGCACGACATCGGGAAGGCGACGCCCGCGTTCGCTTGCCAGGTGGTCGGCCTGGCCGATCGTATGCGGGACGCAGGCCTGGCCATGCCCACCGCGAAGCAGTTCGGGGACGACCGGCGGATGGCGCCGCACGGGCTCGCCGGGCAGCTCCTCATCCAGGAGTGGCTGGAGGGAAGCCCACGGGTGGCCGCGGCGGGCTGCTGGGCAGTTCGCGGTCGTGGCCGGGGGGGACCACGGGGTGCCGCCGGGGTTTCGCAGATCCATGATCTCGACCTCAGGGCCGACCTGCTCCGAACGCCCGGAGAGAGTGAAGCCCTCTGGCGCTCGGTCCAGTTCGAACTGCTCGACGTATGGACGGCGGAGTGCGGAATGGACGGCGCCCTGGCCGTTCTCCGTACGGTCAGGCTGCCGCAGCCGGCCCAGGTACTGCTGACCGGCCTCGTCATCATGGCCGACTGGATCGCCAGCAATCCCGAGCTGTTCCCCTACTTCCCCGAGGAGCGTCCACGTTCCGAGGCGGAGCGGGTCACCGCCGCCTGGCGTGGGCTCCAGCTGCCACCCCTTTGGGAACCCTCCGAACCGCAGGGCACCGCCGCCGGGTTGCTGCTGTCCCGGTTCGACCTCCCGCCCACCGCAAGGCCCCGGCCGGTCCAGGAGCAGGCGGTCGCGCTCGCCCGCGAACTGCCTTCCCCAGGGCTGATGGTGATCGAGGCCCCGATGGGTGAGGGCAAGACCGAGGCGGCCCTGGCCGTCGCCGAGATCTTCGCCGCCCGACGTGGGGCGGGCGGGTGTTTCGTGGCGCTGCCGACCCGGGCCACCAGCAACGCGATGTTCTCCAGGCTGACCACCTGGCTCGACCACCTCCCCGGGAACGGCGAGCGGGCGGTGTTCCTGGCCCACGCCAAGGCCTCGCTCCACGACGAGTACGCCGGGCTCATGCGGGCCGGACGGCGACAGATCGAGGCGGTGGACGTCGACGGACCCCACCACAGCCACGAGGACGGCAACGGGGACGGCGACAAGGACGGCCGCGCCCGGCAGCGACCGGGCGGAGGCCGACACCCGCAGAGCCGGAACGCCGGGCTGATCGCCCACCAGTGGCTGCCGCCGACTGCCCGGTCGGCCTGCGCGGTCTGCTGACCAGGTGGCTGCTGGAGATCTCTCCCGGCGTCTTCATCGGCAATCCGTCGGCCCGGATCCGCGAGGTGCTCTGGGACGAGGTCAGGAAGTACACCGGCAAGGGCCGTGCGCTGCTGGCGTACACCACCGACAACGAGCAGGGGTACGCCTTCGCGACGCACGACCACAAGTGGCACCCCGTCGATCACGAGGGCCTGACGCTGATCCATCGCCCGGCCGACCGCACCCCGGTCCGGGCACCCGGCCGGACAGCACCCGGCCAGGCAGCACCCGGCCAGGCGGCATCCAGCCGGACAACCCCTGGCCAGGCCCCCGACGAGCAGTCCGCGAGAGGCTGGAGCAAGGCCTCCAAGCGCCGCCGCTTCGGCTCGCGGTAGCCGGCCGCCGGCCCGGCCCCCACAAGGCCCTCCGACAGGGTCATCGAAGCCGGCGCCGGGCGCCGAGGCTGAGCCCGCTGTACAGCAGCAGCGAGGCCGCGAAGCCGATCGCCCAGCCGTAGTCGGCGAGCGGCTTCAGCTGCGGCACCAGGCCGTCCACCGGGAACGGGCCGCCGTAGGCGCCGCCGACGGCGAGCAGTCCGCCGACCAGGAAGGCGGTGACGGCCCGCCAGTTCCAGCCGCCGGTGTACCAGTACGCGCCGTGCGGGCGGTAGAGGTCGGCGAGGCGGAGCCGGGTGCGCCGCAGGAGCCAGTAGTCGGCGATGAGGACGCCGGCGACGGTGCCGAGCAGGCCGCCGACGAAGCCGAGCCAGCTGAAGATGTAGACGTGCGGGTCGGAGATCAGCTTCCAGGGGAATATGGCGATCCCGATGACGCCCGTGATCAGCGCGCCGGTGCGGAAGTTGACCAGGCGGGGCAGCAGGTTGGCGAGGTCGTAGGCGGGTGAGACGACGTTGGCGGCGATGTTGACGGAGAGCGTGGCGACCAGGACGGTGAGCAGGGCGAACAGGATGCCGACCGGGTTCTCCATCTTGGCCGCGAGTTCGATCGGGTCCCAGACGGGCGCGCCGTAGACGGCCTGGGAGCCGGAGGTGACCAGGACGGACAGCAGCGCGAAGAGGGTCATGGTGGTGGGCAGACCGAGGGCCTGTCCGCAGATCTGGGCGCGCTGGCTGCCGCCGAAGCGGGTGAAGTCGGGGATGTTGAGCGAGAGGGTGGACCAGAACCCGATCATGCCCATGAGGGAGGGGAAGAAGACCTTCCAGAATTCGCCGCCCCAGCCGAGTTCGGACGGCCGGTCGAGCAGCGGTCCGAGGCCGCCGGCCTTGACGGTGATCCACGCCAGCAGGGCGAACGCGCCGACGAGGACGAAGGGCGCGGCCCAGTTCTCGAAGCGGCGCAGGGTGTCCATGCCGCGGGCGATGACGGCCATCTCGACCGCCCAGAAGATCAGGAAGGAGAGCCACTGCGTCCACGGGTAGCCGCCGAATTCCCCTGCGGTGCGCCAGGATTCGCCGAGGATTTTGCCGGTGAGCAGGAAGATGCCCTCGCCGCCGATCCAGGTCTGGATGCCGAACCAGGCGCAGGCGACGGCGGCCCGGACGAGGGCGGGCAGGTTGGCGCCGCGCAGTCCGAAGGAGGCCCGGGCGAAGACCGGGAAGGGGATGCCGTACTTGGTCCCGGCGTGGCCGGTGAGCAGCATCGGGACGAGCACGACGAGGTTGGCGAGGGAGATGGTGAGGACGGCCTGTTTCCAGTCCATGCCGAAGGCGATGAGGCCGGAGGCGAGGGTCCAGGAGGGGATGTTGTGGGCCATGCCGACCCAGAGGGCGAGGAAGTTGTAGGTGGTCCAGGTCCGCCGGGCGACGGGGACGGGCCGCAGGTCGTCGTTGGTGAAGGCGTTGTCGGGGAGCGGGACGGCCGGGTCGGGTTCGACCCGGCCGTCGGGGTGTTCGGTCTGGCCCGGGGATATGGCGGTGGCGGATCCGCCGTCCCCGGGTTCTCCGGTCGCGGGGGTGGCGGTCATCCGCTCGTCTCCCGCCCGGGTCGCCCGCCGGACGGTCCCCCACCCGTCGGCCGCCCGCCGGCGAGGTGCGGGATGACGTCGGTGCCGTAGGCGTCGATGGTCGCCTCGACGGCATCGTGCATGGCGTAGACGGCGAACTGGTCGACGCCGAGGGCCCGGAGCTGTTCGAGGCGGGCCAGTTGGGCGTCCGGCGGGCCGATGAGGCAGAAGCGGTCGACGATCTCGTCGGGGACGAACGCGGTGTCGGGGTTTCCGGCGCGGCCGTGGTGGCTGTAGTCGTAGCCCTGGCGGCCCTTGATGTAGTCGGTGAGGGCGTCGGGGACGAGGGCGGAGTGTTCGCCGTAGTGGGTGACGAGGTCGGCGACGTGGTTGCCGACCATCCCGCCGAACCAGCGGCACTGTTCGCGGGCGTGGGCGAGGGCGGCCGGGGAGTCGTCGGCGGTGACGTAGGCGGGGGCGGCGACGCAGATGGTGAGGGTGTCGGGGTCGCGGCCGGCCTCGGCGGCGGCGTTGCGGACGGCCTTGACCATGTACTCGGTGAGGTAGGGGTCGGCGAGCTGGAGGATGAAGCCGTCGGCCTGGCGGCCGGTCAGGGCGAGGGCCTTGGGTCCGTAGGCGCCCATCCAGACCGGGAGGGCGGCGCCTTCGCGGACCCAGGGCAGGTGCATCTCGGTGCCGTCGACCTCGACGGTGCGGCCTTCGGCGAGTTCCTTGATGGCGTGCATGGCCTCGGAGAGCCGGGCGAGGGTGGCGGGGTGGCGGCCGGCGACGCGCATCGCGGAGTCGCCGCGGCCGATGCCGCAGACGGTGCGGTTGCCGTACATGTCGTTGAGGGTGGCGAAGAGGGAGGCGGTGACCTCCCAGGTGCGGGTGGAGGGGTTGGTGACCATCGGTCCGACGGTCAGCCGCCGGGTCTCGGCGAGGATCCGGCTGTAGATGACGAAGGGCTCCTGCCAGAGCACGCAGGAGTCGAAGGTCCAGCCGTGGCTGAAGCCGGCCTGTTCGGCGCGGATCATGCGGTCGATGAGCAGGCGGGCGGGCGGGTCGGTCTGCAGGACGAGGCCGATGTCCATGGGTGCTCCTGAAAACGGGTGTGGCCGCCCGGGGCCGGGCCACGGCCCCGGGCGGTGGTGAGGGGAGACGGACGGATCCGAAGAGTCCGGTCGGATCAGGTCGGATACAGCTCAGGTACTGGCGGCTCAGGTCAGGTACTGGCAGGTGTCGCGGCGCAGGAAGGTGCCGTGGCCGGTGCGGCCGAGCCAGTCGCCGTCGTCGAGGACGACGGTGCCGCGGGAGAGCACCGTGCGGGCACGGCCGGTGAGGCGGCGGCCCTCGTAGGCGGAGTAGTCGACGTTCATGTGGTGGGTGGCGGCGGAGACGGTCTGGACGGCGGTGGGGTCGTAGACGACCAGGTCGGCGTCGGCGCCGGGGGCGACGGTGCCCTTGCGCGGGTGCAGGCCGAACATCCGGGCGGGGGTGGTGCAGGCGATCTCGACCCAGCGGCGGCGGGTGAGGTGCCCGTCGACGACGGCCTGGTGGAGGAGGTCCATGCGGTTCTCCACGCCGGGCAGGCCGTTGGGGATCCTGGAGAAGTCGCCGCGGCCGAGCTCCTTCTGGCCCACGTAGCAGAACGGGCAGTGGTCGGTGGAGACCACCTGGAGGTCGTTGGTGCGCAGGCCGCGCCAGAGCGCTTCCTGGTGCTCGCGCGGGCGCAGCGGCGTGCTGCACACGTACTTGGCGCCCTCGAAGCCGTCGGTGCCGGTCTCGGCGAGGTTGTCGGTGGAGAGGAAGAGGTACTGGGGGCAGGTCTCGCCGAAGACGTTGAGGCCGGTGTCGCGGGCCTGGGCGATTTCGTGGAGTGCCGAGGCGGCGGAGACGTGGACGACGTAGAGGGGGCTGCCGGCGACCTGGGCGAGCTTGATGGCCCGGTGGGTGGCCTCGGCTTCGAGGAGTTCGTGGCGGACCTCCCCGTGGTGGCGGGGGCCGGTTCTCCCGGCGGCGACGGCCTGTTCGACGAGGACGTCGATGGCGATGCCGTTCTCGGCGTGCATCATGATCAGTCCGCCGTTGGCGGCGCCGCGCTGCATGGCGCGCAGGATGCGGCCGTCGTCGCTGTAGAAGACGCCGGGGTAGGCCATGAAGAGTTTGAAGGAGGTGGACTCGCCGGAGCCGACGAGGGCGTCCATCTCCTTGAGGACGCCCTCGTTGACGTCGGAGACGATGGTGTGGAAGGCGTAGTCGATGGCGCAGTTGCCGTCGGCCTTGGCGTGCCAGGTGTCGAGGCCTTCGCGCAGGGAGCCGCCGACGGGCTGGACGGCGAAGTCGACGATGGTGGTGGTGCCGCCCCAGGCGGCGGCGCGGGTGCCGGTCTCGAAGGTGTCGGAGGCGGCGGTGCCGCCGAAGGGGAGTTCCATGTGGGTGTGGGCGTCGACACCGCCGGGGATGACGTAGTGGCCGGTGGCGTCGATGACGGTGTCGGCGGTCCAGGCCTGGGCGGTGTCGCTGCCGGTGGTGGCGAGGGCGGCGATGCGTTCGCCCTCGATCAGGACGTCGGCGTGGAGTTCGTCGGTGGCGGTGATGACGAGGCCGCCGCGGATGACGGTGCGGGTGGTCATGGCCGGTGTCCTCCTCACGCCTCGGTGAGCGGTCCGTAGGCCTCGGGTCGGCGGTCGCGGTAGAACGCCCACTGCCGGCGGACCTCGCCGATCAGGTCGAGGTCGAGGTCGCGGACGACGAGTTCCTCCTCCTTGTCGGAGGCGACGTCACCGACGAACTGGCCGCGCGGGTCGACGAAGTAGGAGGTGCCGTAGAAGTCGTTGTCGCCGTACTCCTCGGTGCCGACGCGGTTGATGGCGGCGACGAAGTACTCGTTGGCGACGGCGGCGGCGGGCTGTTCGAGCTGCCAGAGGTAGGCGGAGAGGCCGCGGCTGGTGGCGGAGGGGTTGTAGACGATCTGGGCGCCGGCCAGGCCGAGGGCGCGCCAGCCCTCGGGGAAGTGGCGGTCGTAGCAGATGTAGACGCCGACCCTGCCGACGGCGGTGTCGAAGACGGGCCAGCCGAGGTTGCCGGGCTTGAAGTAGTACTTCTCCCAGAATCCCTTGACCTGGGGGATGTGGTGCTTGCGGTAACTTGCCGAGGTAGCTGCCGTCGGCGTCGATCACGGCGGCGGTGTTGTAGTAGACGCCGGGCTGCTCCTCCTCGTAGACCGGGACGACGACGACCAGGCCGAGTTCGCGGGCGAGGGCCTGCATCCGGACGACGGTGGGACCGTCGGGGACGGGCTCGGCCCAGCGGTAGTGCTCGGGTTCCTGGACCTGACAGAAGTACGGGGCGTTGAAGACTTCCTGAAATCCGATGATCTTTGCGCCTTGGGCGGCGGCCTCGCGGGCGTACCGCTCGTGGAGGGCGATCATCGTCTCCTGATCACCGGTCCACCGGGTCTGGACGAGGGCGGCGCGGACGATCTGCGACATGGGTACCTCCGCAACTTCGCGGCCCGACTGCGGGGTTGGGCCTGCGGTCTGAGGGTTGACGGGGCGGATCTGCCTGTGGGTCCACGGTCGTTCCCCCCGCCGCCGTCCCGGTCCTGGCAATGGACGACCACAGGGGCCCACACGGTGTCTACGTGCGTAGAACGTGGTGCGTAGACCGTAGGCCCGGCCTCGGTGGCCTGACAATACGTCGGACGGAACGCGGCCGGGGCGATCCTGTTGCGCGGACACGCGGGCACCCCTGGATGGGATGAAACGCTCATCTACCCCGCAGCCAACTTCCTTACTCATTCGGGTGAATCCAGGCGCGCGGTGTGCGGGGTCTCGCGCGTCGGGGTAAGACGCGCCATGATGCTGCTCCGATCCGTCACCGAGCGGCGGCGGACAGTGACTTCGGCCGCCCGTCCGACCGGCCTGACGGCTCGGTCCCGACTCTGTTCACGGGGGAGGTGGAGATGACGGCCGCACCCGACGCGCCCGGTTCCCGGGTGGCCGCGCCCGCTCGGCCGGAGCACACCCTCGGCCGGCTGCCGTCCTGGATCGGCCGGGCCGAGGAGGCCGACCGGCCGACGCCGATCCCGGCCTGGGCCGGTCTGCTGCTCGGTCTCGGCACGCTGCTGCCACTCGCGCTGGGCTGCCTGCTGTTCGGCCGCTGGGCGCCCGCCGTGCAGGACGTGCGCCTGCAGCTGGCCGGCTCCCGGGCGGCCGCCGAGGCCGTGGTCACCGGGCGGATCGGGGAGTACCGCGCCGCGCTGCGGGCCGACTACTGGCTCCTCGGCGGCTACTCCCTGACCCTGGCCGCCGTCGGCCTGCTCGGCGCGTACGTCCTCGGCCGGCCGCGCCAGCGGCTGGTCGCGCTCGCCGCCGGCGGCGCCGGGCTGCTCGCGGGCGCCTGCGACCTCGCCGAGGACGTGCTGCTCGCCGCCGGGCTGGGGCGGCTGGGCCCCGGCCGGGCCGGCTCCGACGCGCCGTTCACCGCCGCGACGGCCCTCTCCACCGTCAAATGGCTGCTGCTGCTCCCCGCGGGGGCGATCGCCCTGACCATCCTCGCCGTCACCCTCTCCCGCGCCCTGCGCGCCACCCTGCCGGGCCTCCGGCGGCGCCCGCGCCCGAAGGGCGGCGGCGTTCCACCCGAACGGGGCGACGACACCGACCGGGCCACCGGCCCCCGACCGGACGGCGACACCCGGCCGGACGGCGACACCGCCGGCCCCGAGCTGATCCCGCCCTGGCCGGTCGCCACCGCCCATGACGGCCGCTGGCCGTCCGGCCCCCGCGCCCACGGACCGCTGGACCACCAGGCCCGCTGGCGCAACGGCACCCAGGTGCCGCCGGGGCGGGAGCACGCCCGGCTCGGCTTCTGCGTCTCCGGCGGCGGCATCCGCTCGGCCTGCGTCACCCTCGGCGCGCTCCAGGCCCTGCGGCCCTGGCTGAAGCAGGCCCGCTACCTGGTCTCCGTCTCCGGCGGCGGCTACACCGTCGGCGCGCTGCAACTGGCGCTCAGCGACTCCGCCCCCGGCTGCCCGGTGCACGCCGTCTCCGGTCTGACGGCGGACAACGTGCTGGAGCCCGGCTCCCCGGAGGAGGACCACCTCCGCCGCCACGGCCGGTACCTCGCCGACGGCGCCGGCCAGTGGCTGGTCGCCCTCGGTACGCTGCTGCGCGGCCTGGTCGCGGCGCTCACCCTGCTGCTGGCGGCCGTCCTGGTGCTCGGCCTCGGGCTCAGCCGCTTCTACCAGTTGGTCCCGCTGACCGACCTGGACGGCCTGGCCGCCGTCGGCCTGCGGACCGGCGGCGCCCACCCCGGCGCCCTCGGCGTCCGCCCGGCCGCCCTGTACGCGCTCCTCGGGCTGCTCGTGGCCGCCGCCGTCTGCTGGCTGCTCTGGCTGCTGGCCTTCTCGCTGCTCGGCTGGAACACCCTGCTGCCACGCGTGCTGCGCCGGACTTCCTACGCCGCGCTGGCCCTGGCCGCGCTGCTGGTCCTCGACGTGCTGGCGGTGCCGGGGCTCGCCTGGGGCGCGGTCCGGCTGCAGGACGAGCTGGCGATCGGCGCGCGGCAGACCGGCGCGGGCCTCAGCCTCACCGTCCTGCTCAGCTATCTGGCGCTGCTGCTCGGCATACTGTGGCGCGGGCGCCGGGCGATCGAGCACGGCGCGGCCGCGATCGGCGGCCTGCTGCACGGGGCCCGCCGGCTCGGCGGCGGGCTCACCGGTGGAATCGCCCAGTACCTGGTGGTCTGGGCGGCCCTGGCCGCGCTCTCGACGGGCGCGCTGCTCGCCCTCGGCTGGGCGGTCGCCACCGGCCACGCCTGGCCCGCCGCCGCCCAGGTGCTGCTGCCCCTCGTCCTCGCCACCGTCGGGCTCAACCTCGACCAGACCTGGATGAGCCTGCACCCGTTCTACCGGCGCCGGCTCGCCTCCGCCTTCGCCGTGCGCCGATCCACCGAGGGCGGCGAGGTGCTGGCCCGGCCGTACCACTTCTTCCGGGAGCAGACCCGGCTCACCCACTACGGGGCCCGGCACCCCGACTTCCCCCAGGTGATCTTCGCGGCGGCGGCCAACCTGTCCGGCAGCTCCCGCACCCCGCCCGGGCGCCGGGCGGTCTCGTTCACCTTCTCGCACGACTACGTGGGCGGCCCGGACGTCGGCTACGCGCGGACCGACCTGCTGGAGCGGCGCACCCGGCGGCACATCGCCCGGGACCTCACCGTGCAGTCCGCGATGGCCGTCTCCGGCGCCGCGTTCTCCTCCGCGATGGGCCGTCAGTCCCGGGTGTACCAGGGGCTGTTCGCCGTCACCAACGCCCGGCTCGGCACCTGGCTGCCCAACCCCGCCGCGCTCGGTCCGCTCTGGACGGCCGCCCCGGACTGGCGCCGCGCGCCACAGCCCGCCGTCCGCCGGCTGCAGTACCAGCTGCGCGAGCTGTCCGGACGCTTCCCGATGGACGACCGCTTCCTGCTCACCACCGACGGCGGCCACTACGAGAACCTCGGTCTGGTCGAGCTGCTGCGACACGGCGTCCGCACCGCGGTCTGCGTCGACGCCAGCGGGGACACCGCCTACGCCGCCACCCTGGCGGCGGCGATCACCCTCGCCCGCGAGGAGCTGGGCATCGTCATCACCCTGCACGAGCCGGAGCTGCTGATCCCCGGCAGCGCCGCCCGGCTCCCGTCCCCCTCCGGCACCCGCCGGGGGGACCGGGCGGACGGCAGCCCCGACCCCGACGACCCGAACCGCCCGGCCGACCCGTCCGGCACACAGGGCGCGGACCGGCAGCCGCCGTTGCGCGGCCTCGCGGCGCAGCTGGCCGACCGGCTCTCCGCCCGGGCGGTCGTGACCGGGGACATCCGCTATCCGGCACCGCTCGACTTCGGGGACGGCGGCGGTGGATCCCACGGCACGCTGATCGTCGCCCAGGCGGTGCTCACCCCAGGCATGCCGTACGAGCTGCACTCCTACGCGGTGGCCAACCCGGCCTTCCCGAACGACAGCACCAGCGACCAGTGGTTCGACCACCGGCAGTTCGACGCGTACCAGACGCTCGGCCGCTACCTGGGTGAGCAGGCCGTGCCTGCGGTCAAGGCGGCGCTGGCCGGGCACAAGCCGGCTCCGGTGCCCGCCCAGCCGTCCCCCCAGTCGTCCGCCCAGGCCTCCACCCACGCCTCCAGCCAGGTCTCCGCCCGGCCTTCTCCCCCGCCCTCCGCCCCGTCGGCAGGTCCGAGCCCCGGCCCGGCCGCGTCCCGCCCTTCACCTCCTTCGCCTTCTCCCTTCCCCGAGGACGCCCACATGAGCCTG